>CAZTVU010000126.1:0-5840 GCA_964617025.1 uncultured Planctomycetales bacterium
GTCTCGGGGTTGCCGAACATGACGCCGATCTTCTCGCGGATCTGGTTGATGAAGATGACGATCGACCGCGACTTGGCGATGGCGCCGGTGAGCTTGCGGAGGGCCTGGCTCATGAGGCGCGCCTGGGCGCCGACCTGCGGCTGGCCCATCTCGGCCTCGATTTCGGACTTGGGGATCAGGGCCGCGACCGAATCGACGACGATGCAGTCGACGGCGTTGGACCGGACGAGCATTTCGACGATCTCCAGGGCCTGCTCGCCGGTGTCGGGCTGGCTGACGAGGAGGTTTTCGAGGTTCACGCCGCATCGCTTGGCCCAGGTCGGGTCGAGGGCGTGCTCGGCGTCGATGAATGCGGCGACGCCGCCGCTGCGCTGGGCGGCGGCGATGCAGTGAAGGGCCAGCGTCGTCTTGCCGCCGGACTCCGGCCCGAACATCTCGACGATACGGCCCCGGGGGATGCCCCGGCCGCCGAGCGCAAGGTCAAGCGAGAGCGCGCCGGTGCTGATGCCGTCGACGGCGGGCGCCATCGACTCGTCCATCTTCATGATGCTGCCCTTGCCGTAGTTCTTCTCGATCTGCTGGATCGCCCGGTCCAGGGCCTGCTGTCGACGTGCAATGGTCTCGTCGGTCATGATCGCTTTCGTGCTCCGTGCGTGGCCGGCTTCGAACTCTGCATTCCGCGGGCATCCGTCGCCCGCCGCGGTGGCCGCATCCGGCGGCGTTGTGGTTCGACGGGTATTCTACTGTCGGGGTCCGAGCAACGCACGCGCGAGCGGGACGTAGGTGGATCCCTCCGCCGACAGGATCGACTGGAAGAGGACGATCTCGCCTGCCCGCTGTCGGCCGGCGTCGAAATTGGCCTCTTTCCGCGCGGTTTCGCGGATCTGAAGCGAGTAGCTCGCGTCCTTGACGCGGCCGACCGTCAGGTGCGGCGTGTAGCTGCGCCGTTCCCGGGCAAAGCCGAGCCGGGCAAAGGTCTCCTCACAGGAGGCCTGGAGCCGCGCGAGCGTGCCGGTCGGCTCCTCGACGCCGACCCAGAAGATCCGAGCCGCCCCGCCCGGCGGAAAGCATCCCACGCCCCGGACGGCGAAGGTGATGGGCGACTGTTTCACCGCCACCGCCGTCATGGCCTCGGCGACGGCCGTGATGCGGCCGTCGGGCACCTCGCCGAGGAACTTGAGCGTCAGGTGCATCTGTTCCGGCGCAACCCAGCGGATGGTCTTGTCCAGGGGCGCGCAGCGCCGCTGGAGCTCGACAAGCTTGCGCCGGATCTCCTCCGATAGTTCCACCGCAATGAAGCATCGCATGCGTCGGGTCCCTTCAGAGCGAATACTATAGCGACGCAGGCGGCGGGGAGGTAGGGGATGGGGTCCGGGGCCGAGGTTCCGTATTTCAGGCGGAGCGTAGGAAGGCGTCGGGACGACGTGCGTCACAGACCCCCAAGCCGTCCGTCGCAGAACCGCTCCCGAACGCGTCGCCGCATTCGATCGCGAGAGGGACTCGCCGGGCGTGTGGATCGGCCGCGCCGGTCAGTTGTCCGGGCAATCGCCGGAGGTGCGCAGCGGCTTCTTTTCGTCAAAGAGAGTCTTGCTGCCGTCCCAGATCGTCAGCAGCTCGTTCAGCGCCGACAGCTTCCAACCGGCGGCCATCAGGAATTCCGAGTCGATCTTCATGCACACGGGGATGAGCGTGTGGTGGGTGGTCCACGAGCCTCCGATGACGAAGGCGGGATGAAACCAGCACGCCGCCTCGGCGACCCACTTGTGGCCGACGGCCAGCTCAAGGTGCGGCAGGCCCACGCCGAAACTGGCCCCCATCTGGCTGGCGCCGCCCGCGTAAGGCTCTTCGCCCGAGGTGGAGATGCCGTGCCCGGCCACGTTGGCGGCGGCCTCGACCTTGGAGCCCTTGTAGGTCAGGCCGGTGTCGCTGTCGTACTCGAAGTCCGCGGACACCTTCGCCGTCGCGTCCAGCGGCACCGAGGCGTTGATCACCACCTGCACCCCCAGCTTCACCCAGAGGATTGGAATGGGACCCGCCGCGACCGGCACGTCGAGGATGGGAATGGTCCTGTTGTAGCGAAGGTCCGTGCCGCTGCCGGCCACGACCAGGGCGAGGTTGGCCGTCCCCTGCAGCTTGTCGTGTGCGGGGTTGAACTCCTGGATCTCGCGGTCCTTGATCTTGATGCTGCCCCGCGAGCGGAAGGCGCCGAGCGTGGTCTTTGCGGTCAGTTTGGCGACAACCCCGGTGGTCAGCTCCTTGGTCAGCGTGATCTCCAGATCGGCCGAACTGCCCAGCAGCTTGCCCGCAATCTCGCCCGCATAATCGCCGAGCTGGAACGACATCCGGATCTCGCCGTTTTCGCCGATCACCTTGCCGGACCGCGCGGCCTTCATGGACCAGGGCGCCGCATCGGCCGCCTGCGGATCAACGGCGAGGCCGCCGCCGAAGACGTCGCCGAGCACCGCAAACGCCGGATCCGTCATCGGGCGGCTGGACCGCACCAGGTCGGCCGGAAGGTTCGCCGCCTCCATTCGATTCGGCTTGAACGAGACCCCGTAGTCCCACGCGATCGTCCCGTTCGTGATGGCGTCGGTCAGCCGGGCGGGCGCGACCTCCACGATCAGGTCCGCCCCGCTCGGCTGAACGGACGCGATCCGGGCAAAGCCCTCGTTGTAAACGACCAGGATCCGACCGACCGATACGTCCAGCCCGGCATCCTGCACGCCTTGGGCGTCGAGCGTGTAGGTTGCGTTGGCGGGATCGACGGCCTTGACCAGTCCCTTGTGGGCGTCGTCGATGAGCGTAGTGTGCGGATCCCACTCGACGTTGAACGTAAAGGTATCGGGCACTTCGATGACGAAGACGGCCGTCACCTGTTTATCGGCGTCCATCGTCAATGCAACCGGGTTGGCGGTGGTGCGCAGGGCGCCCTCCCAGTGGTCGAATGACCAGCCCTCGACCGGCGTCGCGGTGAGCGTGACGACGGTCCCCCCGCTGTACGTGCCGCTGGGGGGGTCAATCGCGACCGACCCCTGGCCGGTGATCTGCACGGTCAGATTCGCCGTGCTCGGGACGCCGTCCTGGCTGCTGTCCGGGCAGCCGTTGACCGCGCTCAAGCTCAGGGCGACCAGCAGCGCCGGTACCGACACGATCCGTCGTTGTGTCGATTCATTCATGGCTGCGCCTCCATCCAAGAAGAGGGGCGATCCCGGCTCCGGACCGCCGTGGTCATTCGATCGCAGGCTGCCTCTCGAAGGCCCCTCGCGGGCGCCGCGCGCGCTTCGGGTGCGTAGTTCGCCATTGCACCGGATCGCGCCAGATGTCTGCCTGGGTTGATGCCCTCAGCATAGCACTCGCGGCGTTCGCTTCAAGGGTGGTCGGATCACGCGCCGGATTCGCCGCCACTGTCTGCGCAAGGCCCGTCCGCTGTTCATCGGGCGCGGGTGCCAACGAAACCGTCGGCCGAGGGTCGCTGCATCCTGCTTGCACAACCCCGCCCCGTAGCAGCACTTATGGAGCCGGACCACCCTGTGTCCCGGCGACGCACACGCACGTCGTGCGGGCCGGCGGCGCACGTCCTGCGCCGCGACGGCGAGAGTGCCGGATGTGGCTGCCTGCGGGGTGTCGCACTATTATCCTTAGCGCGAGCACGATGAGCGTTCGCAGCGACGATCATGGTGTCGCGATAGTAGTCGGTCGGAGCCTCCGTCCACATGCCGTGTTCCAAAGGTCGCATGTGGGGTCGGTCGCTGCGGACTGCTCGCTGCCGTGTGCGTTGCGGCACGGGTCGCCGATCGCCGCGATCGGGATCTGGAAACTTGTTTCGCACGGTGAGGTGCGAAGAGATACGCCTATTGGACCGACCGGATGTGTGCTGATCCAACGCGTCGCGAGTTCCTGAGACAGGCGGGGGCCACCGCCGCGGGCGTTGCCCTTGCCGCAAGCGGGTGCCGGGCCGATCCTCCGCCGGACAAGCAGGCCGCCCCGCCGCCGCGCCGGGACGAGGTCCGCGTGGTCATTGCCCGCGACGATGCACTGACCCGCGGCGCCGTGGATGAGCATCGCGCGCTGATCCGCAAGCTGCTCGATGCCTCGATGCAGAAGCTGGTCGACGCCGCGGATGCGCCGACGGCCTGGCGGCGATTCTTCAAGCCGTCCGACCGCGTCGGCATCAAGGTCAACACGCTCGGGCTGTCGACGCAGCCGGCGGTCGTGGACGCGATCGTCGCCGGGCTTCGGGCGGCCGGCGTGCCGGCGGAGTACATCGTGATCTGGGACCGCTTCGACGTGGAGCTGGCGCGGGCCGGCTATCGGCTGAACCGGTCCGTCGGCGGCGTCCGTTGCCGCGGCACCGACGCCGAGCACTACGGCAGCGGTTACCAGGCCGAGATCGAGACGAGCGGCCGCGTCGGCTCGTCGTTTTCGCGGATCGTCGCCGAGGAGGTCGACGCGCTCATCAGCGTGCCCGTGCTGAAGGACCACAATCTCGCCGGCGTGTCGCTGGGGCTGAAGAACTGGTTCGGCGCGATCCACAATCCGAACAAATATCACAGCGGCAACTGCGATCCGTATGTGGCCGACGTCGTTGCGCACCGGTTCATCCGGCCGAAGTGGCGTCTGACGATCTGCGACGCGACGCGGGCCCAATACCATGCCGGTCCCCAGCGGCACCCGTCGTACGAGTGGCCGTTCGGCGGACTGATCGTCAGCGACGACCTCGTCGCCGCCGATGCCGTCGCGGCGGATCTGCTGGAGAGGCATCGGAAGGCCAAGGGCCTCAAGTCGCTCGCCGAGGAAAATCGCCCGACCGCCCACATCGCCACGGCCGCCGCCCGCGGCCTGGGCATCGCCGATCTGAGCCGCATCCAGCGCATCGACGCATAGAGCCGGTCGGGGCACGAGGGTCTCGTGCGCGGCGAGCGGCTGGATGCTCTCGTCGCCCGTGCGCCGCCGCGGAATCGGCGTCGCGCGCCACGGAGCGCGATCACTCCACCCGCACGGAAATCAGCGAAGGGTACGACGAGAGCCGGCGGTAGATCGTCGGCGCCAAGGAGCGGTCGCGAAACCGGACGCCGTAGGTGATGGTCACGGTGTGGTCCCTGACATTGTGGTCGAAGTCGACGTCGAGGATGCACGCGCCGATCTGCTCGATGGCCTTGGTGATGGGCTCGATGTCGCCGGCCCGGTCGTCGCAGGTGACGCGAATGACCTTGTACCAGTGTCCCTCGACGCGTTTCTCGATCACGTTGAGCGCAAAGAGGCTGAACAGGACGAGGCCGGCGGCGAACACGGCGATGGCGTACATGGCAAACCCGCAGGCCATGCCGACCGCCGCGATGCACCAGAGCGAGGCGGCCGTGGTGAGGCCGCGGATGGCCAGGCCGGACTTGATGATCGCCCCCGCGCCGATAAAGCCGATGCCCGACATGACGGAATAGGCGAGGCGGGCCGGATCCACGCTGACCGGTCCCCGAACGGCGTAGCGGGGGCCGAAGATCCGCTCGAAGTGGAGCGAGATCAGCATGACGAGGCACGAGCCGAGGCACACGAGCAGATGGGTTCGGAAGCCGGCGGCGCGGCCGTGGTATTCGCGCTCGATGCCGACGAGACCGCCCAGTGCGGCCGCCAAAACGAGCTGGCCCATGGCCTCGAACTGCCAGGATTCCAAGGCGAGCATCACGGCGGTCTCGGTTGCGCGATCACCTCCTGCCGGGGCGTCGCGGGTGCGGGAGCACGTCGCGCCGCTTCGGCCGGGGCTGGCTGAGGACCTTCAAGGCCTTCTTGATGTCGGCCACCTTCAGGACGGCGGTCGCCCGGCTGCCCTTGGACCCGGTCGTCCG
>CAZTVU010000126.1:5885-13893 GCA_964617025.1 uncultured Planctomycetales bacterium
GCCCAGGGTGCGGCACAGCTCGGCCATCGCCCCCGGCCGGTCGTCGATCTCGACGCACAGGACGTCCGTCTCCGTCATGGGCACATTGATCTTGGCGAGGGCCTGGCGGGCGCGGATGGGGTCGGTCACGACAAGCCGCAGGACGCCGTGTTCGCTCGAATCCATCATCGTCAGGGCCGTGATGTTGATCCGCGCCTTGGCGAGGACGTCGCACACCTGGCCGAGCACGCCGGGCTTGTTGACCAGGAACACCGACAACTGCGTCTGCATCTGCATCGGGAGTCCTCCTTCATCGACGTTCGATAGGTCAGGCCACGCCATGATTATAAACCGCTGCGTGCAGGCCGTCGATTTCCAGACGGGGCAGGAGTGTACGTCGGGGTGGCGGACGTTCACGTGTACGCAGCCCGCGAGCGGGCGGGAATAAAAACGCAGAGAGCATGTTCAGGCGGATCAGAACTCCGCGCCGCTGCCCTCTGCCTACCACGTGGTTCCCCACCGTCGGCCGATTCTGCCGGCGGCGAAGATGAAGCCCGACACCGCCGGGCAGGCCCGCAGTGAGGCCACGCGGCCCAAACCCTTTCCCCGGGCTTCACGTCTCTATTCTAGCCGCACACGGGCCGGGGAATCCAGCCCGCTGTTCGCAGGCGGGGCGTCGGCGGGGCCGCCCGGGCGGCCCCCGGCGACCGTGCGCCGAGCGTGGGACGGGAGCGACTTGCTCGCGCGGTGCCGATCCGGTAAAGGTGTCTGGCTGTTTGCGGGGCCTGGGGCATCCGTCGGCCTTGCGGGTTGACGCGATCGGTTCTCTCCGGGGTCCCGCGGTGTGTTCCGCGCCGTCGGAAGGAGACGACCATGCCCGCCCACCACTTTGTTGCGATCGACCTGGGCGCCGAGAGCGGACGAACGATCCTCGGGACGATCAGCGACTCGCGACTCCACCTGGAGCCGATCAACCGGTTTCCCAACGGTCCGGTCCGGATCGGCGACTCGCTGTACTGGGACGCCCTGCGGCTGTACGAGGAAATGAAGCGGGGCCTCGCGACGATCGTCCGGGATCGAAAGGTCTCGCCGGCGGGAATCGGGCTCGACACATGGGGCGTGGACTTCGGCTTGCTGGGCCGCGGCGATGTCCTGCTGGGCAACCCGAACCACTACCGGGATCCGCGGACGAACGGCATGCTGGAGAAGGCGTTTGAGCGGGTTCCGCGAGAGCAGATCTTCGAGCGGACGGGCATCCAGTTCATGCAGCTCAACTCGCTGTATCAGCTTCTGGCCATGCGTCTGGCGAATTCGCCGCTGCTGGCGATCGCCGAGACGTTCCTCACCATGCCCGACCTGTTCAACTTCTGGCTGACCGGGCGGAAGGTGTGCGAGTTCTCGAACGCCACGACGACGCAGCTCTACGACCCGCGCGCGAAGGCCTGGGCCCGGCCGCTCTTCGAGAAACTGGACCTGCCGTTCGCGATCATGCCCGAGATCGTCCCGCCGGGCACCGTGCTGGGCGAGCTTCGGCCGGCCGTCCGCGAGGAGACCGGCGCGGGCCCGGTGCCGGTCATCGCACCCGCGTGCCACGACACGGGGTCGGCGGTCGCCGCCGTGCCCGCCGAGAAGGGCAGCCGCTGGGCGTACCTCAGCTCGGGAACGTGGTCGCTGATGGGCATGGAAGTGGCCGAACCGATCATCGGCGCGACCTCGCTCCGATACAACTTCACCAACGAGGGCGGGGTAGCGGGGACGTTCCGCTTCCTCAAGAACATCATGGGCCTCTGGCTCGTGCAGGAGTCGCGCCGGACGTGGGAGCGCGCGGGGCAGACCTACGGGTACGACCAGCTCAGCGAAATGGCGGCGGCGGCGAAGCCGTTTGCGGCGTGGGTCGATCCGGACGACGCCTCGTTCCTGGCCCCCGGCGACATGCCGGCGCGGATCGCCAACTTCTGCCGCAGGACCGGCCAGACCGCCCCCGTCGGTCCGGGGCCGATCGTGCGGTGCTGCCTTGAGAGCCTGGCCCTGAAGTACCGGTACGTCGCCGAGTGCCTCGAAGAGTGCACGAAGCAGAAGATCGACGTGATCCACATCGTCGGCGGGGGCTCGCAGAACACGCTGCTGTGTCAGATGACGGCGGATGCGACGGGCCGGCGGGTCGTGACCGGCCCGGTGGAGGCGACGGCGGCGGGGAACGTGATCGTGCAGGCGATCGCGACCGGATTGTTCAAGGATCTGTGGGAGGCGCGGGCGCTGATTCGCCGTTCATTCGACCTGGTGACGTATGAGCCGCGGGACACGGCGTCCTGGGATGGGCCGTACGCGGTGTTCCGCAAGCACGTGGGCGGCGGGTGATGGCGCGTGAACGCGAACGCGGCCGGTCGGCCGGGGCCGGGCCCGCGGGGACGACTCGTGCCCGCCCGGCCGGGTCCGTCGAGGGCGCGGGTTCGACGGGAGGGTCTGCCGATGAAACTCGTGGTCGGGTTCGGCGAAGTGATGGTGCGGATCTCGCCGGTGGGGCCGCAGGCCTTCGGCGACGCGCAGACGGTGCAGATGACCGCCGGCGGGTCGGAGGCCAACGTGCTGGCCAAGCTCGGGCACCTGTCGCCCGAGTTCGCGACGCAGCTCGTGACGTCGATGCGGGACGACCTGGCCGGGCGGGCGCTCGCCGCCGAGCTGACGAAGTATCGCGTCGGCCTCGACCATGTGCTCTGGACCGACCAGCACCGCAACGGCGTCTATTACCTGGAGCAGGGCCTCGGCCCGATCGTCGCGCGCGTGGATTACGACCGCGAGGGTTCGGCGATCGCCAACCTGCCGGTCGGTGAGGGGCTGTTCGACGTGCTCGAGGACGCGTCGGCGTACTTCCTCAGCGGAATCACGCCGGCGCTGAGCCCGTCGTGCCGGCTGAACGCGGCCGCGTCCCTGGTTCGGGCGAAGAAGCACCGCGTGCCCGTCTTCTTTGACGTGAACTACCGCCGGAAGCTCTGGCCGGCGAAGGACGCCCAGAAGACGATCGAGGGTTACCTGCACGAGGGGCTGATCACCGCCCTGATCACGACGGAGACGGACGCGAAGACGGTCTTCGGCGTGGACAAGGGCGTCGACGACCAGGCCCCGATGGACGTGCTCGTGGAGCGGAGTCGCCAGGTGCTCGAGGAGCTCAAGGCGCGGTACGACGGGAACTGCGAGCTGTACGTGCTGACGATCCGGCGGCGGATCACCAACGAGACCGGCGAGTGGACGTCGGCGGCGCTGCTGCCCGACGGCACCTGCCTCGTGGGCGAGGTGTTCGACTACGTCATCCTCGACCGCCCCGGGGCGGGCGACGCGTGCAGCGCCGGGCTGATCGCGGGCTACCTCGGACTGCGGCCGGACGGGACGATGGCCGACGACGCCCCGTTCAAGGACCGCGTGCAGAACGGGCTCAACCTCGGCAATCGCATGGCGATCGTGGCCCAGAAGACCGTGGGCGATCTGGGGCCGGCCTGGCCGGCGGCGATGTACTTCAACCGCGTCAGCGGCAGCAAGGAAATCGCGCGGTGAGCGAGCCGGACACGACGCGCGACGACTTTCCGCGGTTCGAATGCGAGTGCCCGAACTGCGGCCGGTCGCTTCCCCAACTCGCCGAGCGGTGCCCCCACTGCGGCCAGGACCTGATCGAGGCGTTCAGCGGCACCTTTCGTCCGAGGCGGGGCCGGGGCATGAAGATTGTGGCGGCGGCCCTGCTGGCGGTGTTTGTGGCGGCGATGCTGGCCGCCGCCATCGGAATGGCGCTGCGGTGACGGGGATGCCCGCGTGCCGCCTTTACCTTTGCACGGACGCTGCTACAATTGCTAATCGTCGGCGGCCGATCCGTTTCGCCGTAATGTTTCTGAAATCCCCTCAGGGCCTCCCATGACGAGCAAACAATCATTGATGAACCGGCGTAGGGTCATTCGGCCCCGGCTTCGGCGCATACTCGTGGAGGCCGCCGCCCGGATCTGTGTGCTGGCCTGCCTGCCGGCCGTTGTCGCGGGATGCGGCAAGCACGGCGGCGAGGCAGCGGCGCCGTCGCCGCCCGCCATTGTGACGGTGAGCCGTCCGCTGGTGCGGGAGGTGACGGCGTATCTGGAGTCCACCGGCACGACGCAGGCCATCGCGTCCGTCGACGTCCGGGCCCGCGTGCGAGGCTTTCTCCAGAGCATAAAGTTCGCCCCGCGGGCGTGGGTGGAGAAGGACGCCCTTCTCTTCGTGATCGATCCCGAGCCGTTCCAGGTCGCGCTGGATCAGGCCCGGTCGCAGGCCGAGGCCGCCCGGGCGCGGCTGGCCTTCGCGGAGTTCGAGAAAAAGCGGTACGACGAGCTCGGCGAAAACGCGACGGAGCGCGAGCGGGCCCAGGCCCTCTCCGAGCGGGACGCCGCACGGGCCGCGCTGGCCTCCGCCGAGGCCGCCGTGGCCGAGGCCGAGCTCAACCTGAAATGGGCGCACGTCACGGCCCCGATCAGCGGGCGGATCAGCCGTAACCTGGTCGACGTCGGCAACCTGATCAATGCCGGCGAGAACCTGCTGGCGACGATCACGAACGACGAATACCTGTACGCGTATTTCAACGTCAGCGAACAGGACGTCCTGCGGCTGCGCCGCCGCTACGGCGCCTCGCCGAAACCCTCCACCACGACGCTGCCGACCACACGCCCCGCGGACCGGGCACCCGTGTTTCTCGGCCTGATGGATGAAGCCGGATATCCGCACGAAGGCTGGGTGGACTACGTGGATACGCGTCTCGACCCCGGCACGGGCACCATCAGCATCTGGGCGCTCTTTCCCAACGCCGAAAAGGCGATCATGCCTGGCTTCTTCGCGCGGATCCGGATCCCGCTGGGCCAGCCGCGGCCGGAGCTGACCGTAACGGAGCGCGCGATCGGGCTCGACCAGGGACAGCGGTTCCTGTATGTCGTCAACGACCGGAACATCGTGGAGTACCGCCGCGTCGATGCGGGGCTGCTTCAGGACGGCCTGCGGGTGATTCACGAGGGGATCGGTCGGGACGACTGGGTGATCGTCAACGGCCTGCAACGCGTCCGGCCGGGCGCGACGGTGGAGCCGCATCGCGTGGACATGGCGACGACCACGGCCCCGACGACACAGGCCGGCCGGCCGGCCGGCCCGGCCGCGGCGGCTGCGACGAAACCCGGTCACTGAGAGGGCACCGACGTGATCTCGCGATTCTTTATCGATCGTCCGATCTTCGCCGCCGTGCTCTCGATCGTGATCACGATCGCCGGGGGCGTGGCCGTGCTCACGCTGCCGGTTGCCCAGTACCCGGAGATTACGCCGCCGACGGTGCAGGTCTCCTGCGTGTACCCCGGAGCCGACGCCAAGGTGGTGGCCGAGACCGTCGCGGCGCCGATCGAGCAGCAGGTCAACGGCGTCGAGAACATGTTGTACATGTCGTCGCAATGTACCAACGACGGCGCGTACAACCTCACGGTGACGTTCAAGCTCGGCACCAACCTGGACATGGCCCAGGTGCTCGTGCAGAACCGCGTCGCGATGGCGACGCCGACGCTGCCGGACCTCGTCAAGCAGACCGGCGTGACGACGAAGAAGAAGTCGCCGAACATCATGCTGGTGGTCAACCTCATCTCGCCCGACAACCGCTACGACCAGCTCTACCTGAGCAACTATGCGACGATTCAGGTGAAGGACGAGCTGGCCCGCCTCGAGGGCGTCGGCGACGTCGTGCTGCTCGGGCAGCAGGACTACAGCATGCGGGTGTGGCTGAATCCGGAAAAGCTGGCGGCGCGGAACCTCGTGTCCGACGACGTGATCGCCGCCCTGCGCGAGCAGAACGTCCAGGTGGCCGCGGGCCAGATCGGCCAGCCGCCGGTCGAAGGCCGGCAGGACTTCCAGTACACGATGAGCACGCTGGGGCGCCTGTCCGACCCTGTGCAGTTCCAGGACATCATCATCAAGACGGGGACGGCCGGCGAGATCACGCGGCTGCGGGACGTGGCCTCGGTCGAACTCGGCGCAAAGAGCCAGGACCAGACGTGCTCGCTCGACGGCAGGCCGAGCGTGGGGCTGGCCGTGTTCCAGCTACCCGGTTCGAACGCCCTGGCCACCGCAGACCGCGTGCGGGCGAAGATGGAGGAACTGAAGAAGCGTTTCCCCGAGGGCGTCGACTACGCCATCGTCTATGACACGACGCCCTTTATTCGCGAATCGATCCACGAGGTCGAGAAGGCTCTTCGCGACGCCTTCATCCTCGTGGCGCTCGTTGTGCTGGTCTTCCTGCAGAACTGGCGGTCGACGCTCATCCCGCTGATCGCCGTGCCCGTGTCGCTGATCGGCACGTTCGCGGTCATGGCAATCCTCGGTTTCAGCCTGAACAACCTCTCGCTGTTCGGCCTGGTGCTGGCCATTGGCGTCGTCGTCGACGACGCCATCGTCGTCGTCGAGAACGTGGAGCGGTGGATCGAGCACGGGCTCTCGCCGAAGGAGGCGGCGTACAAGTCGATGGAGGAGGTCACCGTCGCGGTGATCGCGATCGCGTTCGGCCTCAGCGCGGTGTTCATCCCGACGGCGTTCATCAGCGGCATCAGCGGGCAGTTCTACCGCCAGTTCGCCCTGACGATCGCCACGTCGACGCTGATTTCGGCGTTCAACTCGCTGACGCTCAGCCCGGCTCTGGCCGCGCTGCTGCTGAAGCCGCGCGAACAGCAGCGGGACCCGCTGACGCGGCTCATGAACCTGACGCTGGGGTGGTTCTTCCGGGGCTTCAACGCCGTGTTCGGCTGGATGACGGCGGGGTACGGCCACACCGTCCGGGCGGTGATCCGCGGGTCGCTGGCGGCCCTGCTGGTCTTCGGCGGGCTGCTGTATGCGACCTACTACGGCCTCAAGACCGTGCCGACGGGCTTCATCCCGTCGCAGGACAAGGGGTACCTGATCGCGAACGTCCAACTGCCCGACTCGGCCTCGCTGCAGCGGACCCAGGAGGTCATGGCGCGAATCGACGCGGCGGCGCTTCGCACGGAAGGGGTCAAGCACACGGTGGGCATCGCCGGCCAGTCGTTTCTGCTGAACGCCAACGGGTCGAACTTCGGCTCGGTGTTCGTCATCCTCGACGATTTCGAGCATCGGCGAGATCCCGAGCTGAACGCCGATCGCATCGCCGCGAAGCTCCGTCAGTTCTACTACCGGGAGATCCAGGAGGCGCTGGTCGGCGTGTTCGGCGCGCCGCCCGTCGACGGCCTGGGCACGGCCGGCGGCTTCAAGGTGATGATCCAGGATCGCGGCGACAACGGCCTGCCCGCGCTGCAGGAGCAGGCGGACAACCTCGCCTTCAAGGCCAATGAGCGGCCGGGGCTTGTGGGCGTGTTCTCGATGTTCCGCGCGAGCACCCCGCAGCTCTACGTCGAGGTGGACCGCACGAAATGCAAGACGATGGGGGTGCCGCTGGGCGCCGTCTTCAACGCCCTGCAGGCGAACCTGGGCAGCTACTACGTGAACGACTTCAACCAGTTCGGGCGGACGTGGCAGGTGAACGTGCAGGCCGAATCGCGGTTCCGCAGCCGGCCCGAGGACGTCGCGCAGCTCAAGGTCCGCAACGCCGCCGGAAACATGGTGCCGCTGGGCGCCGTGGCGACGGTGCAGGAGATCGGCGGCCCCGTGATGATCACCCGGTACAACATGTATCCGGCCGCGTCGATCAACGGATCGACGGCGCCGGGGATCAGTTCGGGCCAGGCCATCGCGATGATGGAGGACCTCGCGGCCCGCGAGCTATCGCCGTCGATGAAGGCGGAGTGGACCGAGCTGACGTACCTGCAGATCCTGGCGGGAAACACGGCGATCTTCATCTTTCCGCTCTGCGTGCTCTTCGTGTTCCTGACGCACTCGGCGGAGTACGAGAGCTGGCTGCTGCCGCTGTCGATCATCCTCATCGCGCCGCTGAGCATTTCGTTCGCGCTGCTGGGCGTCTGGCTGTACGGCATCGACAACAACATCTTCGTGCAGATCGGCTTCGTCGTGCTCATCG
>CAZTVU010000127.1:0-2737 GCA_964617025.1 uncultured Planctomycetales bacterium
TCCTCATCGTCTCCAGTGCGGAGCGGAAGCTGATCTGCCTCAGTCCCCCGGCGCGTGTGCTCTGGTCCTATGACGGGTTCGTCCTTCGCAACACCTCCACGCCGACCGTGGCCGACCTGGACGGCGATGGCCGTGCGGAGATCCTGATCGGGTCGCGCCGGCCGGGGGTCGTCTGCCTCGGCGGGGCCGGGGCGCGGCGATGGGAACGGCCGGTCCCGGGCGGGTTGCCGTGGGGCAGCGTTGTGGTCGCCGACGCGGATCGCAACGGCACGCCCGAGGTCTATTGGATGGGACGGTCCGGCCTCGTCGAGTGTCACGGACCGAACGGCGACCGGTTGTGGGACCGCCGAGTCACCGCCGCCGGCAGCAAGGGCCCCGCCGACGGCTCCCCGGCCGTCGGCGACGTTGATGGCGACGGCCGCGACGAAATTGTTGTGCCCGGACTCCGCAACGTTGCGTGCCTGCGGTACGACGGGACGGAGTGGTGGGTGGCCGAGTTTGTGTCGTGGTTCGGGTCCGGACCCGTTATCGCGGACGTGTGCGGGGACGGGCGGCCTGAGATCCTCGTCGGATCGGACGAGGGGGTGTTGTACTGCCTGGCCGGGCATTCCGGCCGGATCCTCTGGACCCATCGCACGTTCGGCACGCGGATCGCCACGTCGATCGCCGTCGGCGATCTCGACGGCGACGCGCGTCGGGAGGTCGTGTACGGGGACGGCCTCGGCAATCTGTATTGCCTGGACGGGACCGGGGCGGAGCGATGGTCCTTTCAGACCGATGATTGGATCGAGAGCGCGCCGGCGATCGGCGACGTGGACGGGGACGGCCGGGTGGAGGTCGTGTTCGGGTCCGCGGACGGCCGCGTGTACTGCCTGTCGCACGATGGCCGACAAGAATGGGCATTCGACACCGGCAGCCGGATTTCCGCGTCGCCGACACTGTGCGACCATGACGGCGACGGCATCGTGGAGATCCTTGTCGGCGCACACAACGGATGCTTGTATTGCCTGTCCTGCGGCGGCCGTCGGGGGGCGCGATCCGAGCTCTGGCCGTCCAGGCGGTACGATCTGCGGCAGACGGGCTGTCTGCCGCAGAGAGAGGATACACGGTGAAAACGGCCTCCGCACCCGTGGCTGCCGCCTTCGCGGCCATCCTGACGGGATCCGGCGCAGTCGCACGAGCCGAGCCGGTGTTTACGCTCGATCCGACGGCCCCCGGCATCAGCCATCTCGCCCGCAGTCCGGCCGTCGTCTGGCAGACGGGAGGCGGCCGTTTCGCCGGCCCCGCGCTTTGCGTTTCCGCACCGTCGGAGGACGGGCGGACGCCGCTCCTGCTGTTCGAGACACCGCGGCCGCTGCCGGGGCCGGGGCAGTATCGCGGCGAGGCCTGGGTCCGTGCCGACGAGGGGCGTTGCTCCGTCGCGTTGATTCTGCACGACGGCAAGACCGGGGCCGAACGCGCGCGCTACCCGATCGCGACCGACGTCGGCGGGGCTGCATGGCGCTACGGGGCATGTGATCTGCCGCTCGATCTGAGCGACGACCCGACGACGTTCAACGTGGAGGTCGTTGTGGCGGGCGGAGCCGCCCGCATCTCGGACCTCGCTGTATGCATGTCGGACTCGATGGTCGTCAACGGATCGTTTCGGGACGTGGACGAATCCGCGCCGACTTCGATGGACGTATCGCCCGCGCGTCCGGTCGCCGGGATTCCGCGCGGATGGAGACGGTTCTTCTTCGCCTCCGACGAGGAGCAGGCGGCAGGAGACTACCGAGTCGAACCCGGCCCGGCGGGCAACGACCTCGTCGTGACCAAGTCGGACGGCGTGTTCGTCCTTTCCGCCGAACCGCTTCCCGTGGGGGCCGAGGTCGTGGGCTTCGTGGCCCGCGCACGCGTCGCCGAGGCGAAAGGGCCGCGGCCGACGATCGGCCTGCAGCAGTTCGGGCAACGCGGCGCGATCGCCGGGGCCCCGCCGGCATCGAGTCCGCCGGCGCGAAGCGGCGTTGACGCCATCGACCTTTCCACCGGCGTGATCCGCCGACACCCGGATGCGCTCCGGCTCCTGGTCTGGCTCCGTTTTCCCGAGGAGGCGGGCGTCTGGCGTATCCGTTCCGTCGGCGTGCACCCGCTGACGAGGCGCGCACCGAACGTCCGCATCCTTGCCGACCAGGTGGGGTATGACCTCGGGGATCCGGTTCGCTTCGTCGTTGCGTCCGACGTCTTTCCCGTCGGCGGAGGCGGCTCGTTCACGCTCCAGACCGGAGGTCGCACGGCGTACGGCGGATTGCTTCGCGCGCTTGGGCGGAGCATCGGGCAACACGGCGCCGACTGGGGGTCGTATTACTTCGAAGGAATCGCGAACGGGGTCGGCGCGGGATCCTTCGAACTGAAGGTCTCGCTGAGCGGGCAGACGGCGTCCTTCGGCCCGATCGTCGTCAGTCCCCACCGGCACCTTCAGGAGACGGGCGAACCGGCCTTCCGGTACTACTCGATCCAACGTTGCGGCGATACGGTGCCGGGCTGGCATGGCCCCTGTCACGTGGACGACGGGAGGTTGCCGGACGGCACGCACGTGGATGTGGCGGGCGGATACCACAACGCCGGCGACTATGGAAAGTGGATGGGCGACAACACGCCGCTGTCCGTGTACGCGATGCTCGCGGCGTATCGGTCCTGGAAGGGGCACTTCGACGCGATGGACGGGGACGGCAACGGTCGGGCCGACATCCTCGACGAG
>CAZTVU010000127.1:2747-13863 GCA_964617025.1 uncultured Planctomycetales bacterium
TGAAGATGGTCGATCCGCGGACGGGCCGCGTGTGGGCGGGCGTGGACAGCGGGCCCGATTATTTCGGGATTCCGGAGAAGGAGACGGACGGGGTGGCGGGGACCGCCGACGATCGCCCCGTCATCACCGCCGACGAGCCGGACCTGGCCGCATTTGTCGTGGCCTCCTGGGCCGCCCTGTCACGACTGGGCATCGGAGACCGATACCTTCAGGCCGCCGAAAGGACCTGGTCGGCCTACGAGGGCGAGATACCGGATCGGTGCAACCCGCGCCACGTCTTTGCGGCGATTGAGCTGTACCGGGCTACGGGGAACGAAACGTACCTGCGGGCGGCCGACGGCCTCGTCGGCCGCATCCTCCGGCTTCAGACGCCCGAGGGCGCGTTTGTGCCGAGGCCCGGCGGCCGACTGCAACTGCGGGTCGTCGACGAGGGGACGACGCCGGCGGCCCTGGCGGCCTATGCGATGGAACGCCGAGGCGCGCCCGAGGCGACGAACATCGATGCGGTCCTTCGGCGGTACTACGAATGGAGCTTCCGGATGGCCGACAACCCGTTCGGCATCATTCGGAACGACGAAGGCCACGGACCGTTCTATTTTATGGAGCGGCGGGGCCTGTACGTCGGCAACAACAGCCAGTACTTGTCCACCGCATGGGCGGCGCTGCTGGCCGCACGCCTTTTGGTGGATCAGGATCCCGCATGGGCGTCGCGCCTGCGACAACATGCCGCCCGCCATATCGGCTGGGTCCTCGGATGCAATCCGCTCGGCCTGTGCATGTTTGAAGGCAAGGGGAACTCGTGGCGCATCGTCTATCACCACCGGTACGCCGATATCCCCGGGCGCCAGCGCGGCGCCGTGCCCGGGACCATCCCCAACGGCATCATTCGCGAGCCCGGCAACGCCGATCGCCCCTGGTTCGACCTTCGCGACGTGCCGTTCTGCTCGGCCTACTCCTCCAACGAGTCCTGGCTGCCCCACAACGCGCACTATCTGCTGGTGCTTTCGGCGATGGGCGAGGGCGCGGCCCGTTGACGGACGGATGGGAGTTCCCGGCAGGCAATCGCCCGGCGAGCCTACTCCGGGGCGGCCGCGGTTGGAGCAGCCGATAGCGCTGCGCCGCACGACTCGCGGACGATCAGGTCGCAGGTGAGCGTGATCTCCCGCGGTGGCCGATCGGGGCTGGCCAACCGGTCAAACATCAACTGGGTCGCTTCGATCCCCAGTTGCCGGCAGGGTTGCCGCATGGTCGTGAGACCCACGGGGAGGTGCCGGTTCTGCTCCATGTCGTCAAAGCCGACGATCCGGACGTCCTCCGGCACGCGCACGCCGAGGACCGCCAGGCTGTGCATGAGGGCCGAGGCCGCCCAATCGTTTACACAGACGAACGCCTCCGCCTGACACGACCGCATCAAGTCCCGCACGAAGTCGCGATCCTCCAGATCCCAATGGTGGACCCACTGGGGGTCGGGATCAATCCCGTGGGCGATCATCGCATCGCGGTAGCCGGCGATTCGCGCGGTGACCGTGCTGCCGGGCCACCGATGAGCCAGGTAGTGAATGCGCCGACACCCCAGGCGCAACAAGTGCTCCGTCGCCACATAGCTGCTCGCACGGTTGTTGACGCCGATCAGGTCGAAATCGCTGCGGCGTGGGTAGTCGTACAGGTCGCAGTCCAGGAGCACGACGGCGATCCCGGCCTCCCGCAGGCGCTTGGCGATCTGGCGGTTGATCGACGCATGTTCGGGCGAGAGCTCCAGCGGCCCGAAGAACACGCCGGCCACCTGACGAGAGATGAGCTCGTCGCAGAACTCCTTGGCACGCGACGCCACCACCTCGCGTGTGCCCGTCAGGGACCCGGTCAGCAGCATTCCGTAGCCTTTGGTCTTCGACCTCGCGACGATCTCGTCGCAGATGGAGGAGAAGATCCCCTCCGTCGGACGCGGCACGATCAGTCCCACTAGGTTGGCCCTGCCCGGATTGCGCTTGCTGACGAAGGTGCCGGCCCCGCGCCGCCGCACGACGTATCCGTGGTGTTCGAGATCGCGGAGCGCCCGTCCGACCGTGAGACGCGACGCGCCGTACCGCATGCCAAGTTCGGCCTCCGTCGGAATCCGCTCTCCGATCGCGTATCCGCCCGATACGATCGCACCGTGGATCTCTTCGTATATCTTGCGGTACTTGGATTTGAGCGGACTCGCCATCTGGCGCCTCGCAGTGCTTGCTAATCAAACGGACATGAACGTGCACACATCATGACCCGTATGTCATTACATATTATGCGATCATGCGCCGTAGGTCAATGGTGTTTCACTCGCCTGTTGCCCGATGGGGGCGCGCCATCGCTCCCGTGTGCGACAATGATCTTAACTTGTTGTCAATACTTATATTAAGTCATACGATCCGCCCAGGAAGGCGGTTTGGCCGATGCCTCCGCCGGCGGGGTTCATGTTTGGAACGTCAATCGTCATAAGTATTTATTATATAGAGCTTTCTGCCACATACTGATGGTGATCTGCATGGTGATTCATGCCGTGATTCGGCCCCCGGCTCGCCAGCGGAAACGAGGTGAAAAAAACATGACTCGCCTCTTGCCACGGAGCACGATATGTGATAACATTCACTGAGTCGTCGCTGGACGGTAACGCGTGCCGGGGCCGGACGCGTGCAAAGACCAATTCGTGGCCGACGCACCCCGCTGCAGGTGTTGGGGGAGCGTCGATCGGTTCGATCGGGCCCCGGGGTTGGGTGCCAGGGAACCATATCAACGCAGAGGCGTGACATGAAGGCATCGGTACGCTGCGGAGGCTGCAGGGGCTTTACGCTGATCGAACTGCTCGTCGTCATCGCGATCATCGCGCTGCTGATTTCGATTCTGCTGCCGTCTCTGGCGAGGGCCCGCGATCAGGCCAGGGCCGTGGTCTGCGCCGTCCACATGAAGGACCTGGGCAACGCGACGGCGACCTTCCTTACGGAATCGATGAAGTCCAACGCGCAAGGCGCGCTCGGATGGGGCAGCCAGGCCCTGCGAATGATGGGTGGGCAGACGGGCGTCTTCACGTGTCCGCTCGACAAGGAGCCCGTGCCGCGTCCGGCGGTGAAGCTCGAGATTCGCCCGAAGAACTCGACGCGCGTCCTGGCCACATGCTCAATGGACGGCATCTTTTCGAAGGGGACTCAGCGGCGCGGACAGTGGACTGTGGGGATCGAGGACACCTCGACGTTCGGCTACGTCTACGCCGACTATGACTACGATGACGTCCAATTCACGTTCACCGCCGACCAGACCGTTCGGCCGCAGACCGTCGAGGCGACGGTGGACACGCACGCCGGCCCGTACGACTTCTACATGGTCGATTGGCGCGGTGGCAACAGCATGCCGCTGGCCGGCGGTGCCAGGAAGGTAACTACGACGCTGATGTGGGGCAGCTATGGCCTGAGCGCATCCGGTGCCCTTCCCCGTCAGCCGGCCTCATCGGTCCTCTTCTGTGAGGCAAAGGACTGGTCCATTTGGCCCGAGAGCCTGGACGAGCTCAGAGATCCGAATTATCCGAAGCAGCTGAAGACGGCACAGCAGCTTCGCCGTGATTTGCAGATGCCGTTGGGGGGCTATCCCACGCAAGCCGGTCCGACGGCCCTGCGGCCTTCCGACCTGTTCATGCGGGTGGCGTTCCGCCACGGCGGGGCGGCGACGGCGTCCTACTCGGACGTGGTCTGGTCATCCAACGGGACGAAGCCAAAGGCGCGTGCGAACTGCGCCTTCCAGGACGGGCACGTGGAGGCGTTGGGGCAGCGGACGCTGCTGGAGAGCACGAGGGTCTGGCATCCGCTTCGCAAGGCGGGTTGGGTCGCACAGTTCTAGGTGCGTGGAAGGTGCATGATGTCGTACGAATCGAGCCGGTCGCACCGTCGCGGCTTCACGCTCATCGAACTGCTGGTCGTGGTCGCGATCCTCGCGGTGCTGATCTCGCTCCTGCTGCCGTCGCTGGCCAGGGCGCGCGACCAGGCCAAGGCGGTCGTATGCGCATCGCACCTCAAGGAGCTTGGGAACGCGACGTCCATCTGGCTGGCCGAGGCGCAGCGGGACCGAACCAAGGGGAATCTCGGCTGGGGGACGCATGCGCTGAGGGCCATGCAGGGGCAACTGGAGCCGTTCGGCTGCCCGACCGACGCGGATCCCACACCCCGGCCGGCGGCATTCGTTCAGACGGAGGCCCCCGCCGGGTCCGGTAAGTGGTACGAAACGACGGCGGACGGCGCCTTCACGCGCATCACCAGGAATCCCCGTTCGCCGAACGACTGGACGGTCGGCGTGGAGCACTTTTCCGAGTTCGGCATGACGGCGACCGACTATGACTACAACGATGTGGAGTTCAAGTTCCGCGCCGGCTCGGGCCGGCAGGCCCCGGTCGTCGTGACATTCTCGGCGAATCTTCCGGTGCGGGTCCGGGACTACAGGGGCAGGAACCCGGTTGAGAAGAGCGAGAGCGGCAAGACCGTGTCCATTCCGATCATGTGGGGCAGTTACGGCATCAGCGCATCCGCAGGTCTGCAGGGGCAGCCGAGCGGGACGGTCGTGCTTGCGGAGGCGAAAGACTGGTCCGTCTGGCCGGAGAGTCTCGACGAGCTGGTGAATCCGAATGCCCCCAAGACGACCACGGCGGCGCAGCTTCGCGCGAACCTGCAGATGCCCAACGGCGGCTACATGAGCCCGAGCGGACCGTCGGGCCTCACCCCGGCCGAGCGGTACATGCGCGTGGCGTTCCGGCACGGGGGCAGGCCGGCCCTCTTTTCTGACGTGGTCGAACGCGGGGCGCTGCGCGACGGTGCCAACGTCAGCTTCGCGGACACGCACGTGGAGCGAATCGGGCGGGGCGTGCTGTTGAACCAGATCGGGAAATGGCACCCCCTGCGAAAGCCCGGCTGGGCGATCAGCCGTTTCTAAGGTCCCAAGGACATGGTGATTGCTGATGCGTAAGGAGGTTTGGAAGATGAGAACGAGCGTGGGCGTCGGATTGGTCGTGGGAGTGGCGATTTGTCTGCCGTCGGTTGCGGCGGCGGCCGACCGGGGCGGGTGGCCGGATCTTGCGTGGACCTATATCTACGAGGCTGGTCCCGGGCAGGACGCCGCTGGGATGCTGGGGAACTTCGACGACCTGGACGGGTCGTGGGACAGCCAGAACGTCTTCAATCTCTGGTTCGGCGACACGATCTCGGATTTCGCGTTCCCCGGCGGGATCGAGGCGGTTACCCGAGCCGGTCTCGGCGACAACGAGGGCGGCGCGTCGGCCGCCGACGCCGCCTCCTTGGGCCTGATGGATCTGGGTGAGGGCCAGAACAATAACTCGCTGTACTTCGAGCGATTCCTCACCGACGGGGGCGACACGGGCGAGGGGAATCCGACGATCGACTTCGCGAACGGCCTCACGATCATTGCCAGATTTCGATTCTTTCCGATGAGCACGCTGATGCCCAACCGCGACAACATGACGGAGGAGCCCGCCTACGGTCTGCGGCGGAGCCTGGGCATCCCCGCGGAGGATGACGGGTCGATCTGGGCTTTTCTCAACCCGTTCGGGGCGAGCATGGCCTACGCGGGCGCGAACGAGTACGACGAAGGGCCGCGCGAGATGCTCGATGCGCCCAACGGTATGTTCATGGTGTCTCGAGGCGATGTCTACGCATCGCTGGGCGGCGGTCCGGGCGGGATCTACTTCGGGATGAACGTCGACGGCGACGACAGTTGGGATCCGTCGACCTTCACGACCCCGCCTCCGGCGGCCGCGCCCGTCGGCGTAAAGGTCGCGATGATCGTCCGCGGGCCCGAGAACGCGAACGCGCCGTTCCAGATGTCCGACAAGCGGATCGTCGACCGGCTCCGCGCCCGCGGCATCACGGTGACGGTCCTCGATCACGGTCAGGGCTCTCCGCTCACCGGCGGCCACATGTCCTACACCAGCGGTTCGTTGACGGGGCCGGCGGCCGTGGCGGCCGATCACGACCTGATCATCATTTCGTCGACGGTCGGTTCGGGGAACGTCTCCGCGCCGCAGGGGTACAGACCGTACAACGTGCCGGTCATCATGTGGGAAAACGGGCTGGGCCTCCCCTCGCGGGGATACGGCATCGCGACGGACGGCGGAACGGTCCTCCCGGAGAACCGAATCCAGATCCAGGACAACACGCACCCGATCACGAGCGGGCTGGCGACGGGCGTGCAGCCCCTGTTCCACGGGACGAAGCAGCGGAATATCAGCATCATCGGCTTCGGCCTGCCGCCGGCGGCGACGCAACTGGGGTGCTATCCGGGGAACACGGGTCTCACGGTGTTGGCTGCCTACGATCCGAACGTCGGGGGCGGCGTGATGTCGGATGGGGGAACCCTGATGTCCAACCAGAGGTATGTTTTCCTCCCGTTTGAGGACGATACGTTCTGGGCGGCGAACGCAACCGGCATGCAGATCTTCGACGCCGCCTTGGAATGGGCCCTGGGTCCGACGAAGGCCGCCCTGCTCGGGCCTCGCCCGCCCCTGCCGCCGGCCCCGCCGGAGCCGAGCCTCTGGAAGCCGTCGTTCTACATCAACCTGGGCGCGACTCCGCTGTTCGAGATGGGCGGGAACACCATGCACACGCGCGTCCTCAAGGGCCGGTTCTTCCGAGACACCACCAGCGCGGATCCGACCGTTCCGGCCCTCGGCGGCGATACCAAGGTCTGGGCCGACCTGCCCAGTGGGTCCATGAGCGACTTCCTGTCCGTGTACATCACGGTCCAGCCGGAAACGAATCCGCCGCCCGGCCCGTTGCCGGCGCACCGGGTGAAGGTGTATTTCAACGGGTCGTCCACGCCGGCGATTGAGATCCAGAATCACCACCTGGATCCCTCCATCACGCCGGCCGTTGGCAACTCGGGCGCGAACGACGGCACCGGCCTGGGCATGGGCCTCTGGCGGACGCGAGCCGGCGGCTACCTTGACGTCGACTACTTCGGCGTGAAGGCCGGGGCGGTGCCGCCGCCGACGGCGTGCAACGCGCCGGCGCAGGATGTTGACGGCGACGGCGACGTGGATCTGGCCGATTTCGGCACGTTCCAGGATTGTTTCAACGGGCCGAATCGGCCGTACAACACCGCCGGCGACCCAGGCAAGTGCGCCTGCCTCGACGGCGACAACGACGTCGACGTCGATCTGGCGGACTTCGGTGCGTTCCAGGGTTGTTTCAACGGGCCGAATCGACCGGCCAGTTGTGGGTCCTAGGAGCCGCACGTGGATACCGGCGTCGCCGCCCGCAGTCGGCGTATGCCGGAGCGAAAGTAAACAGACAGCGACTGCGGCCGAGGGGCGGCCGCGGCTGTACGATTGGTGTGACGGGTTTGGAGTCCTGTTCTTGTGAAGGAGGAGAATCGCAATGAGTGAAAGATCCGGTTTCCTGGTACTGGCAGGGGTCCTGCTGATCGCGCTGGCGGTGCCGGCACACGCGGGCAGGATCCTGTTCCTGGGCGACCTCGACGACGACGGGGGCGGCGACGGAAACGACCCGGCGAACCGCGCTGCCGATCTGGCCATGATTGCCCGTCTGGAGGCGCTGGGCCACGTCGTCACGGCCCTGGATGATTCGGTCGCCACACCGGCCGATCTGGCCGGCAAGCACCTCGTGGTCATCTCGGCCACCGTGGGCTCAGGCAACGCCAGGACCGCCCTCGTCGGCGCGGCCGCGAACTTCCAGACTGTGTCGCTTCCCATCGTCAACATGGAGCCCGGGCTCGGTGACGAAATGGGTTTGAACATCATCACGGCTCAGGGGCAGGGAAATACCGACGTGCTGACCGTCACGGCCGCGGGTGCCGCCCATCCCATCGGCAGCGGTGTGGCCGCCGGCTCGCAGGCGGTCTTCACCTCGGCTCTGGAGCAGGTCTACTGGTACTACTTGAACTTCAGCTTCCCGGGCTATCCCACGTACTCGGGCGCACCGGGTGCTGTCACGCTGGCGACGAACAGCTTGACCTTCGGACCGGACAACGCCGCTGCGATTGCCGTGATCGAACCTGGCGGGTTGGCGGGTTACGGCCAGCCCGTCCCGGCGAAACGCGTCGGCCTCTTCGTGGGGCGAGGCTCGTTTGACGATCTGACGCCCGTGGGTCTGCAGCTCTTCGACAACGCGATCGGCTATGCGATTCCCGAGCCCGCGACGATGATGTTCATGGCGATGGCTGCCGCCGCATTGCTGAGGCGGCGTGGGGCGTAGTCCATCCGAAGAGCGGATGCATTCCATCCCGCGCCCGTAAGTCGCGTCGGGATGGGCGGACAGTGATGCGGTGCGGGCCCTGATTGCCGGGGGTGCACCGTGAGAACGTGCGGCGCGGGGCGCCCGCCTTTCAGACGGGCACCCCGCATTCGCCGCGACAGGCGAGTGAAGCGGCGGGTGCCTTTCAGTCCACGAGGTTTCGCGGACTGCGCAGCGGGCGCGAGGGCGACCCCCGCAGGACCATCGATGGGAGAGCGAGAGAATGCAAGCACGATTGCGCCCGAAGCGGGCACGCGGATCGTGGATCGCGGCGCCGGGGCTGCTGCTCCTGGCGGCGGTCTCGACGGCGGACGGTGCGCCAGACTTCTCGCGCATGACCGCGCTGGGTGACAGTCTGACGGCGCCGTCGCCGTTCCTGACGTATCCGGAGCTGATCAGCCTTCAGCTCCGCAAGCCGCTGGTAAACCTAGCGGTGGGCGGTTCGACTTCGGCGTCGCTATTGGCGCAGGGGCAGCATACGCGGGCGGTCAACCAATACCATACGACGTTCGCCTTCCTCTGGATCGGCGGTAATGACATGCGCGGCGCGTGGAACAGCGGCGAGCTGAGGACTGCCGGGGCGACCGGCTGGATCGATGCGTACGCGGCGAACTTTGCCGCCGCCCTGGACACGCTTCTGGCGGGGGGGGCGGACGTGATCGTCGCGAACCTGATGGACTATGATGATGCCATCGGTTTTCCCGAAGGGGCCGTCGTGCCGCCCCGAATGCAGGTCACCGTCCGAGCGAACATCGAGGCGTACGCCGCTCGCCTGCAGGCGGTGGCCGACGCGAGGAACGTGCCCGTCGTCGACATGCTGCACCGGTGGGAACAGGTCCTGGCCGAGGTGCCGAACGCATACGGCCACCCGGTGACGAACCTCGTGGGCAGTCCGTTCGTCGGGCGGCTCTGGGCGGATGCGATTCACCCCAACCAGCTCGGTCAGGTGGTCGTCGCCAATTGCTTCATCGAAACGATGAACGCCCACTGGGGGTTGTCGATCGCGCCGATTCCGCTGCCGGAGCCCGGCACGGCCTTGCTGATGTCGATTGCGGTTTCAACGATCCTTGCGAAACGCGGGCGCCGCCGGAAATGATGTGCCTGTCGATCGCCCTTGTCGCCTGCCGGACGGCATCATCGACCGCCACGGCGAAGGCTCCCACCGGCGGCAAGCCGATGCCGGGCTGTTTGCGGTGCGTTTCAACGGGCCGAACCGGACGCCGGCGTGCGGCGCTTGAGGGCCGTCGAGAGGCCGTGGACAAAGGAATTCGCCGATGCAAACCGCCCCGCGGCTCGGTAAGCGGTTGCCGGCGGTGGAACAGGAGAAACGTCGATGAACCCAGGTATCCGACGCAACGGGCAAAGGGCGGCGTTTACGCTCATCGAGCTCCTCGTGGTCGTGGCGATCGTGGCGCTGCTTATTTCGATTCTGTTGCCCTCGCTGTCGCGAGCGCGCGAACAGGCGCGAATCGTCAAGTGCCTCGCCAACATGTCCAATCTGCCGAAGGCGGTCCTGATGTTCGCCCAGGATCATCGCGGCTATGCGCAGCTCATTGGCAGCAAGCATGAATGGGAGGTGATCGACCCGAACCGAACCCGATACGCCTACCAGGAGCAGCGCGTCATTCGGCGTGGGGTGATCCCGGCGGCGCTGAAGGCGTGGCCGGTGGCGTACGCGCCGTACCTGGGGATCACGGGCCTCCGCTACAACGAGGACTACTTCGACTCGTACTTTGAAAGGAACCCGGCCCGCTACTTCGGAAAGTTCGGCCGATACGAGGTCTTCATCTGCCCGTCCGACAAGCACCTCGTCAACAACGCATGGTCGCCGTCCGACATGTACGGGATTCTGTCGTATTCGGCGAACGAGGACATATTCGGCGTCACGGATCCGATCTACGGGAACGAGGGTCAGCCGTGGAAGGACGGGCGGAGCGGCGACACGACCCCGCCCCGATGCAAGCGATTGGAAGGTCGTATGGACCGGGTCATCCGGCCCAGCGAGGTGGCGCTGTTCTGCGACGGCGGCAACGAGGAAAACGAGAAGGAGCCGGCGCTGCTGATCACCAACGGGCCCGTGAACGGGCCCTATATCGAGAATTATGAGCGCGTCTGGGGCCGACTGCCTCACCGCCGGCACAGCGCCAACGGCGGACTCGCCGTGGCCACGGCGGACGGATCGGGCCGATACATCAAGCCTGTGGAGTGGGTCACCCTCGACGGCAAACCCTATGTGAAGCGATACGCGCCGCGCGTGCGCGTCTCGCCGTACGGGGTGGGGACGCTGCCGCTGACGCAACCGTGAAACGCCGGCGAAGGCGCCGCCGGCGGGACCAAGGCACTGCTTCCGGAGCAGGAAGCAGTGCTCGCCCGCTTGGCCCGCGATGAAGCGGACCGTGGGTGGAAATGATCGCGGGGCGGGCCGTCCTTCTGTCGGATGAGGCCGAGGCCCATTCCGCCGTCCACGCGCGGCATCATCCGCTCGACGGTCCACGGCTCGAACCACGCCCGGGAACCGCCTTCCGCGAAACGGGCGACGCAGTTGAGGAGACACGGCACATGAAGCGACGTTTCGTTGCGTCGGCCGCGTGGGTCGCGGCCGCAGCCGGGTGGGTCAATGCCGCTCACGCTCAGTCCGGCGCGGCGGAAACCGCGCCTTCCTCGGCGGCGCCGCCGGTCCGGCTGGAGAATGAGGAGATCCGCGTAACCCTCGATCGGGCCACGGGCGGCATGGCGTCCGTCTACGACAAGCGGCTGGCGCACGAATACGTCGGGGCGCCGGACCGGGCGCTGCTGCTGCGGCTGATCGTGCCGGAGGGCGACTTCCACGGCAACCA
>CAZTVU010000128.1:0-13816 GCA_964617025.1 uncultured Planctomycetales bacterium
CGCGTGACGATACTGAGATCGTGCGAGACGAGGAGCATCGTGTAGCGACCTTCCCGTTGAAGCGACCCCAGCAGATCGCAGAACATCTCCTCGCCGGCGACGTCCACGCCGGACACCGGTTCGTCGAGCAATAGGATGCCGGGATCATCGGCCAGGGCCATCGCCAGGAGGACCCGCTGCAACTCGCCGCCGGACAGGCGGCCCAGCGGGCGCCTCTCCCAGCCGCTGCCGCCGACGCGGGCGAGCATCCGGGACGCGGTGCGCGCGGCCTTGCTCGCGTGACCCAGCCACACCGGACGGCGCTGCAGACCGCAGCAGAGGAAATCCAGTACGGTCATGGGCATGCCACGGTCGAAGTCGAGACGCTGCGGGACATAGCCCATGCGAAGCGGGCGGCCGTTGGCATCGCGTCCGATCTCAATGGTCCCCGTGCAGGGCACGAGGCCCAGGATCGCGCGAAGCAGGGTGGTCTTCCCCGCCCCGTTCGGACCGATGATCGCGTTGAGCTTGCCGACGGCCGGCTCAAACGTGATGTCCGAGAGGATCCGCACGCCGCCCACGGTGACGGACACCCCCCGAAGCCGCAAGGCGAAAGGGCGTTCCGGCGATCGGGGTGACACGCTCATTCCTCGCTTCCCGGTCCGAAGGCCGTCGTGGTCGCGGGCGACCGTGGCGGTTCTGCCGTCTTGCTTCCCAAAGCCCGTTGAAGCGTTGCCAGGTTGACGGCCATCACCTCCTCGTACGACCTTGCGGTCGGCGGGCCCTCAAGCGTGTTGAAGGGGTTGAGGGGCAGGGCCGAGACGCCGGCGTCGCGCGCGACGGCCTGAGCGACGCGGTCCGATGTGCCGGGTTCGTAGAACACGGCGGCGGCCCGCGTGCGCTTGATCGTGTCGATGATCTGGGCCATCTGCGTCGCCGAGGGCTCCGTGCCCGGTTCGGGTTCCAGGGTGGCGACGACGTTGAGATCAAGGTCGCGAGCAAGGTACGCGAAGGCGTCGTGCAGGGTGACGATGTTCCGGTGGACGAAACCGCTCGCTGCCTCGGTCATCTGCCGGCCGAGCGACTCGAGGCGGGCGGCGTACGCCTCGCCGTTTGCGGTGTAGCGGTCGCGGCGCGCCGGGTCCGCCTCCGCGAGCTTGCGGGCGAGGTTGCGAACCTGCCGGGCCGCTTGAAGGGGCGAAACCCACACGTGGGCGTTCACGGTCCCGTGCTCGTGATGATCGTGGTCGCCCTGGCAGTGGGGGCCGTGGCCGTCGGAGGCGGCGCGTATGACGTCGCAGCCGTCCGAGATTGTAATCACCCGTGCCCCCGGCGCATTCTTGACGAGGGCATCCAGGAAAGGCTCCACGCCGAGGCCGTTGGCGATGACCAGGTTGGCCAGTGCGATCTGCTTGAGGTCCGACGGGCGAACGACATAGTTGTGCGGACAACCGACGTCCTGCGCGACGAGCATATCGACGCGGACGCCGGGGGTGTCTCCGACGACATTCAGTGCGAAGACGTACGGCGGCAAGAAGGTACACACGATCCGCAGCTCATCCGAGGGGCGTTTCTTGGGCGATCCCTCGCGGCAAGCCGTTAGCGACAAAGCAGCCAGGGCGGCGGTCAGGGCAACGAATTGTGCGGGCCGATTGGCGGAAGCGTGCATCAGTTCTCCCAGCATACGATGCTATCGGTCTGTATTACGTTGTCAACAGCGAGGACGTTCGGCCCGTAGGAGCGTCGCCGGGAGGAGGCGACCTGCAGGGGGCTTGGCGTATTCAAGAGTTCTTTGGTCTGTAATTCTTGTCAACAAAAAAGCGCGTTTCTTGTTGATAAAGGCCTTGACGATGTTCCGATGCAATGGTAGCATGAATGTTGAAATCGGCACGGTATGCGGCTGAACCCCGGCACGGTTGCCTTGCGCGACCGCTCAAGTCGGGCCGGGCTTGGTCGGCCGTGGCGGTCGTGTTCGCGCGAGAGTGGAGCGTAGCTGTTCCGTTCGCGGGCCTGTGGTCGCTGAGGATCCTGTCATGGCTGTGCACGTGCGCCGTCGGGATGTGGGATTCACACTGATCGAGCTGCTCGTCGTCGTCGCCATCATTGCGCTGCTGATCTCGCTCTTGCTGCCGTCGCTCGGCAAGGCGCGGGAGCGGGCACGACGCGCGAATTGCCTGTCGAACCTGCACCAGCAGGGCGTGGCCTTCAATGCGTATTCGGCCGATCACAAGCAAGTGCTTCCGGTGCGGGGCGGGTTTGCGTATGACCTGCGGGAGCCGGCTGCGTACATCTGGCCGCAGGTCAAGGGCTTGAAGCGCGTTTTCGTGAATAGCGGAGCTCTGTGGGGCAAGTACGCCGGCCGTGACCTACAATTCTACTACTGCCCCAGCAACATCACGTTCGCCTACGAACGGCCGCACAACAGCGCGAGCGAGTTCCTGATCGACGACGAAAGCGTCGGCGTAACCAACGGCAGCTACATGTACGCCGTTCCGGTGCCCCCGAGCTTCTTCCCACGCGATGACGGGCGCGGCTGGCTGACGTCGGCCAAGCGAAACGTGAACTGCGTGGTCTTTCCGCCGACGTACGATCCGGTCGCCGACGACTGGAAGGGGGGCAACCGCGTGGGCGATCCGTACATGAAGATGCGGACCTACTCGAGCGACCTGAAGAGCATGCGGGCATGGGGTATGCCGGCGTATTACGGGCGGGTGCAGGCCCTGGTGGTCGACACGTTGATCGGGGCCCCGTCGCACAAAGAGGGGTACGCCGTTCTGTTCCAGGATTACCACGCGAAGTTCGTCAACGACCCCATGGATTTTCGCAACGTATCGTACAACAACCAGCGGAAACCGGCGGGACAGCCGCTGATCCGCTGGCTGGCGGGTTTCTCCAGCAGCGGGGAGGGCGGGGCGCCGTGGTTGTGTGCGGCGTGGAACCTGCTTTCGGCCAAGCCGTAGGACGTCGGGCGGGCCAGTGGTGCCATCGGGGTGGCGAGCAGGGAAAGAGGACGCTTCAAGGGATCGCCGGTCCCAGGATAAGGAGCAAGGTCATGCGCGGAAAGCGTTGTTGGAATCGAGTCGCGGCGTGCCTGTCGGTCGTGGCGGTCAGCGCCGCGTCGCCGGCCCTATTCGGCGCGGTGAGTTTCACGGGCGTCGGGGCGCTCGGCACGGCGGGCAGCGAAGCCCGCGCGCTTTCGTCGGACGGCACCGTCGTCGTTGGTGCGAGCCAGAACAACGCCGGCGAGACGGAGGCGTTCCTGTGGTCGACGACGGGGGGGCTCGCCGGCCTCGGGTTTCCGCCGATCTGGGACGCCGTGAACTATAGCGTGGCCACGGGCGTCGATACCACGGCCACGGGCGATGTGCGGATCGCGGTGACCGGACAGCGCGACTATTTCCCGGATCCGGTGGAGCATCAGGCTTTTCTCTGGTCCGGGGACAAGGCGGGCGTTGGTTCGTACAACGTGGTCGACATGATTCTGTTCAGCGGGGGCTTTGCCACGTTTTCCGAGGGGCTCGCGGTTCAGGCGGCCAACGGCGAGACCATGATGACGGGATACGGTAAGGCGTCGGACTGGAACGGCATGCCATGCGAGAACTGGCATGGCTTTCGCTGGCGCGAGATGCCGTCCATGCTGGAGCTGGGTCGAGTCTTTGGCGGCACGTATCCGGTGTACGGTCGAGGGATCTCCGACAACGGCCGCATCGCGGGTCAATTGCAATACGGGGCGACCACGCCGTGCAGCGGCGGGCGACAGGCGTTCCTGTGGAGCGGGTCGGCCTTTCATCTGATTCCGTTCCTTGCGGGAGGGGATGAGAACCTGGCGAACGCCATCGGCCGCGACGGCGAGTATTGCGTGGGACGGTCCAAGATCGCGGGCGGGTCGTATCAGGCTTTCGTGGCGAGAGTGAATTTCGCCACGACGACTCCCGTGATTTCGGTGACGGCGATCCCGTTCCTGCCGGGTGACGATTACGCCGATGCGCTGGCTACGAGCGGCCAGGCCGAGCGCGTGGGCGGCCGTAGCCGTGCCGGCGACGGTCCCAGCCGTGCATTCGTGTGGGATCCGACGAGCGGCGTGCAGGATGTGAAGGAGTGGCTCCTCAGCCAGCATGGCATTGACGTGGCGGCGGATGGCTGGTCCGCGTTAACCGAGGTGAGGGGGATCTCGGCGGACGGCAGCGCCATGGCGGGAAACGGCATCCGAAACGGCCTGACCGAAGGTTGGCTGGTTACGGGTTTACCCATCCTGCCGCCGGCCATTGATGAGGTGACGCCCGACCCCTATCCGTCCGACGCGGGCGTTGAATACAAGCGCCAGCTCAAGCTGTCGCGCGGGCTGTATACGAATGTCACCTGGGAGATCGTTACATGCCCCAGCGGGCTGACCGTCAACCCGACCACGGGGTTCGTATATGGGTGGACGCCGGGGCTCGCCGATGTCGGCACGACAGTCACGATAGCGGTGCGTGCGACAAACGCCGCCGGATCATTCACCGAGACGTGGGGCGTGAAGGTGGGCAATCAGGGTCCGGGGCCGGGCGGGTCTGCGACGGGCGTGGCGCCCGTGCTGTACCCGACGACCACCATGATTACCGTCAAAGGCATCACATCGACCGGCGAGACCAGCCGCGTGACGCTGTACCGCCTGCGGGATGGCGTCGAAACGCTCCTGACGTACGCGGACGAGCGATACCCGCGGCCGAATTTCGTCGACGGTGTGCATGACTTCCCCATCAACCCGGGGGACCTGCAGGTGGGCGACATCATTCGGGCGACGCAGGTCCGCAACGGCATCGAGAGCGAGCGCTCGTGGCCAAGGGTCGTGTTTGAGCCCATTCCCAATCCGCAGGCCCCGCCGCACTTGTTCTGGGGTTTCAGTGACGACTTTGAGAGCTCGCCCATTAAGCCGTTCTGGCAATTGGAGGAGCCGATGACGCTGACGAGTATTCACGCCCGGGATGCGCAGGCGCTCCTCGAGGATTCCGTGAGCGGTGGGCGGATGGCGATGGACGCCGCCCCGGGCAATTACCAGCTGGCGACGCAGGACCGCAATCCCGTGTTGTTCGAGTTCTGGATGTATGAGGAGGGGGTGCCGCCCTACACGAACGCGTATGCCCGCCACGTCGCCGGCATCCAGGATGCCCCAGGGGGTGGTTACAATGTCCTGGGTTCGGCCACCACGCACAACTGGCTTTTCGAGATCGGCCTTCTGCCGGGCGTTCGACAGCCGGTTCGAGGCCCGGCGGACCCCACGAGATACCAATATCGCTGCACGCAGGGAAATCCGTCGCGATTGAGCACGGGAAACATGGATGAGCCGGGGTGCCCGCTTCGGTCGCCCGGTTGGCACCGGTTCAGCATCAAGGTGGCGGCGAACAAGGTGTACTACTATGTGGACGGCATCCTCGGCCACAAGGAACTGAACACGAATCCGGCGATCAACGCCGCCTATGTGGGCACCTGGTCGGGCAATACGGGAGTGACGAACGTGGGATCGGGCAGCGATCCCATCTACGTCGAGCTCGACGGCCACACGGCCTACTACGATAACATTTCGTTGCGGCAGATCGTGAATCACCTGCCGGTGATGGACGTGACGGAACTCAACGTGTCGGAAGGGTCTTTCGTATCCGCCGATATCACGGCCACGGATACGGATACGCCGGACCTCGTCACGCTGACACATGTGTCGGGTGCGTTGCCGGCGGGGCTTCTCCTCTCGGCGAACACGGCGTCCGGATCGCCGACGGCGAAGATCACCGTCCAGGGGACGCCCGAGCCGGGAACGGCCGGCACGTACGTCCTGGAGTTCACGGCGTCGGACGACCTGCCCGCGGGGACGATTACCGGCACCGTCACGATCAACGTCTCCGGGTGCAAGGCCCCGCCGCAGGATGTGGACGGCGACGGCGACGTGGACCTGAGAGACTTCGAGACGTTTCAGGCGTGTTTCAACGGCGCGAACCGTCCCTGGCCCGGACCGCCGATCCCCCAGGCGGCCTGCGCGTGCATCGACGCGGACAAGGATCTCGATGTGGATTTGACGGACTTCGGCGTGTTCCAGAGCTGTTTCAACGGGCCGAACCGACCGCCGGCGTGCCCGTAGCGAGTAGCGAGTTCAGCGTTCGGAGTTGCGAGTTTGTTGCAAGGAAGCGACGCAGCGACGAAGCGACGGAGCGACGAAGGGAAGGGCGGAGTGCGGGTTGCACTGGCGGCGGACATGGCCGGCGAGGCGCGGGCCCTACTCTGGTGCCGACGCCCTCGTCGGGGCGGGAGAAGTGAGGCGAAACGCGCGCGGGGAGGAAGGCCGGCGAGGCGCCGGCCCTACTATGGCGCTGGCCCTACTGGCGAATGTGGTGCCGACGCCCTCGTCGGCATTTCGCCATTTCATTGGCCGCGTGGATGGGCAAGGGCGGAGGCTTGCCGTTGGAACCGCCCGCGCAGGATCGGGGGAGGGGTTTACTTTGACCTCATAACCTTGAACTCTGAACCCGCTGCCACTCATCGTGGGTGCCGGCCGGTTGATCCGGATCGGTCTTAACTCGCAACGCTGAACGCTGAACTCCCCTCCCTGCAAGGGAGGGGTCGGGGGAGGGTGCCGGCGCTCCGGTGGCACCGACGCCCGTGTCGGCGTGGGAGGGATGAGGTGAAACGCGCGCGGGGAGGGAGGCCGGCGAGGGCGCCGGCCCTACCGTGGCGCCGGCCCTGCCGTGGTGCCGACGCCCTCGTCGGCGTTGGAAGAAGCCGGCCTTCAAGCGCTCGTTGGCGATACCCGAGGGGAGCGTTGCCAAACGCGACGGCACCTGCCGATTTGGCATGTTTCCAAGGGCCGGAGTGAACGTCAATTCCATAATTAACAATATGTTACAGTCGGCTCATTGTTCGGTACGCCGTTTGCTTTGGGCTCGAAGAGCCCGTGTGGGCCATTGAGTTCGGGCGTGCCCGGAACGATTAGCCGAAGGCGCCGGGAACAGGGGTTGGGCCTTTGCAGGGTTCGACGCCACGCCCGAAGGCTTTGGTTTCTTGACTTCACGGTCTCGCCTCGGGAGGAATCGCTGTGCCGATGCGTTTGGACAAGTTCACGGTCAAGGCCCAGGAGGCCGTCGCCGGTGCCCGAGAAAGGGCTCAGGCGGCCGGTCACCCCGATATCGAGCCGCTGCATCTGCTCGATGCGCTGGTCGCCGAGTCGGATGGCGGCATCATCGCGCCGTTGCTGGAGAAAGTCGGCGTCAACGTTCCGCGTCTGCGGCAGCTCATCGCCGCCGAGTTGAGCCGCCGGCCCAGGGCCGTAGGCGGCCAGGTCGGCTTGCGTCCGGAGACGCAGCAGGTCCTCGAACACGCGTTGAAGGAGGCCGATCGCCTGAAGGATCAATACGTATCGACGGAGCACCTGCTGCTGGCACTTGCGGAGGTCCGATCCGACGCCAAGGAGGTGCTGTCCGTCGCCGGGGCCGACCGCAACGCGATTCTGGAGGCCATGAAGAGCATTCGCGGGGGCCAGTCGGTCACGTCGGAGAACCCGGAGCAGACGTACCAGGCGCTGGCTCGTTACGGGCGCGACCTGGTCGAGATGGCTCGCCAGGGCAAGCTGGATCCCGTCATCGGTCGCGACGAAGAGATTCGCCGTTGCATGCAGGTGCTCAGCCGACGAACGAAGAACAACCCGGTGCTGATCGGCGAGCCGGGCGTCGGCAAGACCGCCATCGTCGAGGGCCTTGCCCTGCGGATCGTCAACGGCGACGTGCCCGGCGTCCTGGCCGGCAAGCGCGTCGTGGCGCTCGACATGGGGGCGCTCATCGCGGGCGCGAAGTACCGGGGCGAGTTCGAGGACCGCCTCAAGGCCGTCGTGCGCGAGGTGATCGAGAGCGACGGCGGGGTGATCCTCTTCATCGACGAGTTGCATACCGTCGTCGGGGCCGGGCGGGCGGAGGGGGCCGTCGACGCCGGCAACCTGCTCAAGCCCGCTCTGGCCCGCGGCGAGCTTCGCTGCATCGGGGCGACGACGCTGGACGAGTACCGCAAGCACGTGGAGAAAGACGCCGCCCTCGAACGCCGATTCCAGCCGATCCACGTCGACGAGCCGAGCGTCGAGGACACGATCGCGATTCTTCGGGGGCTCAAGCCTCGCTATGACGCGCACCACGGCGTGCGGATTCAGGACTCGGCGCTCGTGGCCGCCGCCACGCTGAGCCACCGCTACATTGCCGACCGCTTTCTGCCGGACAAGGCGATCGACCTGATCGACGAGGCCGCGTCGCGCGTGCGGATCGAGAACGACTCGATGCCGTCCGAGCTGGACGAAATCCGCCGCCGGATCATGCAGCTCGAGATCGAGCGAGAGGCCTTGCGGAAGGAGAAGGATGCCGGCTCTCGGCAGCAGCTCGAGCGGCTCGAGAAGCAGCTTGCGGAGCTGAAGGAGCAGGATGCGGCGCTGACGGCGCGCTGGCAGAACGAGGTGGGCGTGTTGCGCGAGATCAAGGCGAAGAAGGAGCAGATCCAGCGTCTGGAGAACGAGCTGGACGACGCCCAGCGGCGCGGCGAGCTGGAGCGGGCGGCCCGGCTTCGCTACGGCGAGATCGTCGCCCTGCAGAAGCAGATTGCCGAGGCCGAGCGGCGACTCGTGGAGCTTCAGGCCGACGGAAAGGCCCTCGTCCACGAGGAGGTGACGGCGGAGGAGGTGGCCGAGGTCGTCAGCAAGTGGACCGGCATTCCGGTCGCCCGCATGCTCGAGGGCGAAAAGGAGAAGCTCCTGCGGATGGAGGAGGGGCTCCGGCAGCGGGTGGTCGGCCAGGAGGAGGCCGTCCGCGCCATCTCGGATGCCGTGCGCCGCAGCCGCGCGGGCCTGGGCGATCCGCACCGGCCGATCGGTTCGTTCCTCTTCCTCGGGCCGACCGGCGTGGGCAAGACCGAGCTGTGCAAGGCCCTCGCCGAGTTCCTCTTCGACGACGAGGCGGCGATCGTCCGCATCGACATGAGCGAGTTCATGGAGCAGCATTCGGTGGCGCGGCTGATCGGCGCCCCGCCGGGCTATGTGGGGTATGAAGAGGGCGGCGTGCTGACCGAGGCCGTCCATCGCCGGCCATATTGCGTGATCCTGTTCGACGAGATCGAAAAGGCGCACCGCGACGTCTTCAACGTCCTCCTGCAGGTGCTTGACGAAGGCCGCCTGACCGACGGACACGGGCGCGTCGTCGACTTCCGCAACACGCTGGTCGTGATGACGAGCAACATCGGCAGCCAGCACATCCAGGAGCTTGCCGAGGGCGGCGGGGCCGATGTGGAGATTGAGATGCGCGTAAAGGAGGAGCTCAAACGGCACTTCCGGCCCGAGTTTCTCAACCGCATCGACGAGACGGTCATCTTCCACCGGCTGACCCGGGAGCACCTGGAGCAGATCGTGGAGATTCAGTTGCGATATCTGCAGGCCCGGCTGGCAGGCCGCAAGATGGAGATCGATCTGTCGCCGGCGGCTCGCCGGAAGCTGGCCATCGACGGGTACGACCCCGTGTTCGGCGCCCGGCCGCTCAAGCGACTGATCCAGCAGGAGATCGAGAATCCCCTCGCTCGTCGGATCCTGGCGGGCGACTTCGCCGAGGGCGACCGCATCCGCGTGGACGTCAACGGCGAGGTATTCACGTTTGCGAAGGAGGCCGTCGTACTCGAGGGCGAGTTGGTGGACTAGCCGCCCGGCCTTGTGAGGCCTCTCCACGGCCCGGCACGCGACGAGCACACGGACGCCGCGCCGGTTGCCGAGGGCCGACGGCCGCGTTACCCTGACGCGCATGACGCGTTCGAAGGGCGGTGCGGGACTCACCTATCGCGATGCGGGCGTCGATGTCGAAGCCAACGACCGCATGGTCGAACTCATCAAGCGCCACGTGCGCAGCACGTATGGACCGAGGGTGCTCGGTTCCTACGGCGGCTTCGCGGGGTTCTTTCGCCTGGATTACAACGAGCGCCTCTTCGCCCGCAACTATCGCGAGCCGGTCCTCGTTGCCTGTACGGACGGCGTCGGCACCAAGGTGCTCGTCGCGGCGGCGGTCGGCCGCGTCGATACCGTGGGCATCGACCTGGTCGCGATGAACGTCAACGACATGCTGACCTGCGGGGCCGAGCCGCTTTTCTTCCTCGATTACGTCGCGTTACACAAGCTCGATCCGGCCTTCGTGGCCGACATCGTCGCGGGCGTCGCGGAGGGATGCCGCCGGTCGCAGTGCGCCCTGCTGGGCGGCGAGACGGCGGAGATGCCCGATGTCTACCGGCCGGGCGAGTTCGACCTGGCGGGTTTCGCCGTGGGCGTCATCGAGCGGCCGCGGATCATCGACGGCTCGGGCGTGGAGCCGGGCGACGTGCTCATCGGGCTTCCGTCGTCCGGCCTGCACTCGAACGGCTATGCCCTGGCCCGCAAGCTTGTCTTCGAGCGGGCCGGCTTGCGCCCCGACGCGTATGTGGAGGATCTGGGGGAGACGGTCGGCGCGGCGCTGCTCCGGCCGACCTGCATCTACGTTCAGCCCATCGTCTCTTTGCTGCGCCACTACACGCGCAAGCGGATCGTCCGCGCCATGGCGCACATCACCGGCGGCGGACTTGTCGGCAACATCCCGCGGGTCCTGCCGGATGACTGCTCGGTCGTGCTGAAGCGCAAGAGCTGGCCGCGGCCGAAGATCTTCGGGTGGCTGGAGTCGCTCGGGGCCGACGCGGCGGACATGTGGAAGACGTTCAACATGGGCGTCGGCTACGTCCTGATTGTGCGCCGCGCCTTCGCCAACGGCGTGCTGGATCATCTGCGGCACGCCGGGCAGGATGCGGTCCCCATCGGCTACGTCAAACGCGGAAAACAGGAAGTCGAGCTGCGATAGGCTCTCGAAGCACGCGCGAACGAATCGCGGGAAGCTTCTGAAGGATGCGGCCGACGACGGCGTCGTTGTGAGGAGATTGCCGACGGGGGCGTCGGCCCTACGCAAAGTGGGGCCGGCGCCCTCACCGGCCTCTGTTCGTTTTGGCTTCGTTTCGAGTCCGCTCTTTCCATCAAGTATCCCAGCGTTTCCGGTTGGAGTGGTCAGTGGCCGACGAGGCGTCGGCCCCACAGGGTCGCAGACGAGGCGTCGGCGCTACTTGCAGAGTGGGGCCGGTGCCCTCACCGGCCTCTGTTTCGTTTGGGCAGTGCCTCGATTACACGCTTCTCGTAACTGCCGGCAGCGATTTCGGCGGGAAGGGGCAGTTGCCGACGGGGGCGTTGGTGTAAGGAGATGGCCGACGAGGCGTCGGCCCCACAAGATTGCGGACGGGGTGTTGGTGTGAGGAGATGGCCGACGAGGGCGTCGGCCCGACAGGGTAGCCGACGAGGCGTCGGCGCAACGCTTGACGTTGCGGCGGAAGCGCCTACGCTCTCATGCGTGGACGAGGAGGGGAGAGCGCCAGGCTCGCGGTTGCCGCAAACCGCAGGGGTATGCATGGAACGGCCGGAAATCGAACTGATCGACGTCCACAAGGTCTACTACAAGGACCGTCTGGAGATCCCCGTCCTCGCGAGCCTGAGCCTCGAAATCATGAACGGGGAGTTCGTGGCCCTGATGGGTCCCAGCGGCTCCGGCAAGTCGACGCTGCTTCACCTGATCGGCGGCCTCGACCAGCCCACGGCCGGCAGCGTCCGCGTGGGCGATGCGTATCTCGAGCGTATGACGGAGCGGGAGCTGACGGCGTGGCGGAGCCGACATGTGGGCTTCATCTTTCAGATGTATCACCTGGTGCCGGTTCTGACGGCGGCGCAGAACGTGGAGCTTCCGTTGCTGCTCTTTCGCATGTCGTCGGCGGAGCGCAAGGAGCGCGTCGCGACGGCCCTACGGGTCGTCGGGCTGGCCGACCGCATGGATCACCGCCCCAATCAGCTCTCTGGCGGCCAGGAACAGCGCGTCGCGATCGCGCGGGCCATCGTCACGGACCCTGACGTCATCCTGGCCGACGAACCCACCGGCGACCTGGACGCCAGGACCTCCGAGGAGATCCTCAACCTGCTCAACCTTCTGAACGCCGATTTCGGCAAGACCATCCTGATGGTCACGCACGACCCCCGTGCGGCATCCCATGCGAAGCGAACGCTGCACCTCGACAAGGGCGAACTGCACCGCGACGAAGTCAACGCCGCGCGGGCTGCGGCGGGCTCAACGGCCTGACTTCCGGGGGCTCCTGCGTGACGCTTACATACGTTCTGATGCAAAACCTCAAGCGGAACCCGCTGCGGACCGGGTTGACGGCGATGGCGTTTGCGTTCCCGATGGCGGTGTTTGTGACGGCGATTTCCTTCGTGGTCACCCTCGACCGGCTGGCTCGGGCCAATGAGCGGGATCTGCGCCTGGCGGTGCATCACAAGACGTCCCTGTTGAACCTGCTGCCGGAGGGGGCACGGCGGAAGATCGAGTCGCTGGATCCGCGCGGCGAGCGGATCGTGGCGGTCTGCGGCATGCGATGGTACGGCGGGCGCGTGCCCGGCAGCCAGAACACGCTCCAGAGCCTGGCGGCCGACGCGGACACCTTCCCCGCGGCCTACAGCCGGATTCGGATGACGGGCGACGAGATCGAGCAGTGGCAGCGGGAGAAGCGATCCGCCGTCGTCGGCCGCGGCACGGCGGAGAAGTACGGCTGGCAGCTCGGCGATCGGGTGGTGCTCGACAGCACCGTTCCGCCGTACCTGCGGCTGGAGTTCCGCATCGTCAAAATCATGGAGGACCCGGAACAGGCCACGTTCTTCTTCTTCCGTCGAGACTATCTTGAGGAGTCGCTCAAGGCCGCCGGACTTGCCGACCCGCGATGCAACATCTTCTGGGTCAAATGCCGTTCGGCGGAGGCGATGCGGGCCCTGCAGTCGGAGATTGACGCCTTGTTCGCCAACAGCCCGGATGAGACGAAATCCGAGGATGAGAACGCGCTGATTGCCACGTTCACGCAGGCCGTCGGCGACATCCCGGGCCTGATGAAGGCGATGGCGGCCGTTGTTGTGTTCGTCATTGCGCTGGTGGCGGGCAACACGATGATGATGAGTTTTCGCGAACGCACGCGCGAGCTGGCGGTCTTCAAGGCGATTGGTTTTCAGGCGCGGCGGGTGTTTGCCATCGTTCTGGCCGAGAGCCTGCTTCTGTCGGTCGTGGGGGCGACAATCGGGATTGTGCCGGTGGTTCTGCTGCTGACGTGGTTTCCCCTGCGCACCGTGGAGTTCGGCCCGATCGCGGGTCTGCAGGTGTCGCCGCTGGCCGTGGCGGGCTCGTTGGCAATCGCGATGGCGGTGGGCCTCGCGGCCGGTCTCTGGCCCGCCACGCAGGCGCTTCGGCTGCGGACGGTGGACGCGCTGCGAAAGGTGGGGTGAGGGAGGATGGGGTGTAGGGTTTGGGGTTTAGGGTTTAGGGTTTGGGGCGCAGCCCGAGCACCTGAGTAACCGAGCAGAAAAGAACGATGAACGAAGAACGATGCATGCTGAACGGACGGACGGTGAACCCCAGCGTTGCATAAGCCAACGCTGGAAAACGAAAAAACGTGAAAGCGAGAAAACGAAAAACGGGTCATATCGTGCACTCACCACCGCACCACAGGTGTATTCCGGATACGGTCTCCCGAACGTGTTTTTCGCTTTTTCGGCTTTTCGTTTTCTCGCTTTTCCGTCGTTGCGTTATGCAACGACGGCGTGAACCAACGATTTCGCGATTGGCCGACCAAGCGACTGTTCGGAATAACGGGCTCACGGAATGACGATTTCCCGAGTAACCGAGTAACTGAGCAACCGAGCAACCGAGTAACCAAGTAGTCTCTGCCCGGACCAACGGAATAACGGACCAACGGA
>CAZTVU010000129.1:0-10619 GCA_964617025.1 uncultured Planctomycetales bacterium
GTACTCGGGGACGGCGGGGCACGTCGTGTACATGTTCTTCGCGTCTTCGGTCTCCCAGAAACCCGTCCGCTTGAGGTTGCCCTGGGCGTCGATCTCGATGAACTCCGGGTGGTCCTTGAGGTTGACGCCCTGATACGTTCGGCCGGCGAAGCCCTGGTAGAACGTCACATAGGGGAATGCGCGGATGCCCAGGCCGTGCACGCGGGCGAAGTACTCGCGATTGACCGGGCAGTGCGTGACGAAGGCGACCTTCGAGGCGGCCAGGGCCTCCCAGCCCGTCGGGTCGTGGCCGAGGGCATACGTCTCCGACTCGACCAGCCAGTCGGGGGCCGACTCCCCGGCGTCGATCGCGGCGGCGGCGGCATTCCGCTCGGCCCGGCTGGGCCACTCGGCGGCTGCGGCGAGCCCGGCCGACAACCAGAGCGGGAGGAGGATCAGGGGGGAAAAGCGAGAAAGCGGAAAAGCGAAAAAGCGAAAAAGCTCATTCGGACCGGTGCGCCGAGAAGTCACCGCTGGTGCGACGGTGCAGCCGCCGGCCACGCGGCGCCTTTCTCGATGATATCCCCCGGTTTCTCGTTCTCCCGCCAGGCTTTTCCGACGACGACCCGGCCGCGTCCGGGCGTTTTCGGGTGTCCGCTTTGCGCGATCCGTCGTCCGTCGGCGCCTGTGGACTGCGGTGGCGACGCCACCGCTTTGGCTCGGACGGTCTGCCGCGCGCCGGCGCGGCTCGGCGCGCCTGGGGGAAAGCGGCGGCAAGGCCGCCGCAGTGCAAAACGCGCGGGCCGCGCCATGCAGAACGCGCGGGGCGCCCGCTGCTCGAGTCAAGGACGGGGCCGGGTCTTCCAGCGCAACCGGCGAGCAAGACGCGCGCATCTTTCGGTTGCGGCCAAAGGCTGCGCCGGGTTTTCTCGCTTTTTCGCTTTCCCGCTTTTCGGCGAAGCCGATGGCGCCGCTCGAGGCTTCCGTCATGATTCGCTCCTCGCGACAGGATCGGATCGTTCACCAGTGCATCAGCAGTCCGCCGTTGACGTCGAACGTCGCGCCCGTGATGAACGACGAGTCGTCGCCCGCGGCGAACACGACGACGCGGGCGACGTCCTCCGGCGTCCCGTTGCGGCGCAACGGCGTGGCGGCCGCGATCTCATCGAGCCGTTCGCGGCCGGTCAGCTCGAAGTGGAAGTCCGTCTCGATCACGCCCGGGGCGACGCAGTTCACGCGGATGCCGTCGGCGGCGTACTCGGCCGCCAGGCCGATCGTCAGTGTGTGGATGAATGCCTTGGTGCAGGCGTAGAGGATCGAGTTCTTCCCCTTGCCGCCGCCGTTCCGCGCGGCGATCGAGCCGATGTTGACGATGCTGGCCGGGGCTGACCGCCGCGGGTGCGGCAGGCATGCCTGCGTGACGTAGACCGCGCTCTCGGCGTTGAGGGCGATGAGCTGTCGCAGGAACGGCGGCTCGACCTCCTCGACGCTGACGCGCCGGATCAGGTGCCCCGCGTTGTTGACGAGGCAGTGCAGCGCGCCGGTCGTCTCGACGAAGCGGCGGACCATCCCCGCCGCCGCGGCGGGGTCCGTCACGTCGGCCTTCAGCAGGACGGGCCGGGCGCCGGCGGCCCGCACCTCGTCGGCGACCTGCGAGGCCGCCTCGTCGTTGCGGACGTAGTTGATTCCGACGCTGTTCGCCCCGGCGCGGGCCATGGCGACGGCCGTCGCCGCGCCGATCCCGCGCGAGGCCCCGGTGACCAGGCAGCACTTCCCACGCATGCGGCGGAACGTGCCACAATCCGGTGGCGAAGTCAATGGCCGGTCGGCACTTGACCTGCGGCGCGGATTCTGGCCAGATATGGGCCGGGATGATCCGGACCGGGCTTAACTTTGGAGGCATTACTGATGGCGTCGAACATAGCGAAGTTGGCGAAGTCGGCTTTGGAGGAGGGCGAGGGCATCCTGCGGCTGGCGCCGAACTGGGTGCCAAGGTCGTTCCTCCAGCCGGGGCGGCGGCTGAAGCTGCACCCGGCGGACTACTACGCTCTGGGCACACACCGCGGCGGCATCGATGAGCGATGGTTCGCCTCGACGACGCCGGCGGCGAACGAAGGCGCCCCGCCGGATGAGGGCCTGAGCTACGTCGTGCACGGCCGCCGGCGGTTCCTGCTGAAGGACGCCATCGCCGCCGAAGGGCCGGCGATGATCGGCAAGGCGATGTGGAACCGCTACAAGCGGTGGCCGGTCTACAGCAAGTTCTTCGACAACATGGGCCCCATCCCGCACCACATGCACCAGAACGGCAAGCAGGCCAAGCTCGTCGGCCAGGAAGGCAAGCCCGAGGCCTACTACTTCCCGCCGCAGCTCAACAACGTCGGTAACAACTTCCCGTACACCTTCTTCGGGCTAGAGCCCGGGACGACGAAGGCCGACGTCCGCCGCTGCCTGGAGCGATGGAACGACGGCGACAACGGCATCCTCGACCTGTCGAAGGCGTATCGGCTGCAGCCGGGGACGGGCTGGCTCGTGCCGCCGTGCATCCTGCACGCGCCCGGCTCGCTGCTGACCTACGAGCCGCAGTGGGGTTCGGACGTGTTCGCCATGTACCAGTCAATGGTCGAGGGCCGGGCGGTGCCGTGGAACCTGCTGGTCAAGGACATGCCCCGCAGCCGGCACAAGGACCTCGACTTCATCGTCGACCAGCTCGATTGGGAGGGCAACGTCGATCCGCAGTTCAAGGACCACCACTACCTCGATCCGATCCCCGTCGCCGACACCGCCGACGAGGGCTGGATGGACCGCTGGGTGTGCTACGGCAAGGTGGACGGCAAGGAGGTGGTGACGGCGAAGGAGCTGACGATCCAGCCGGGCCGGAAGGTGGTCGTCAAGGACAAGGGGGCCTACGGGCTGATCTGCGTGCAGGGCCGCGGCCGGATCGGCGGACTGGCCCTGGAGGCGCCGGTGCTGATCCGGTTCGGCGACATGACGGAGGACGAGGTCTTCGTCACGTACGATCGGGCGCGCGAGGGCGTGACGTTCGAGAACGTCTCGACGGTAGACCCGCTGGTGACGCTCCGATACTTCGGCCCCGACACGAACCCCGACGCCCCGGCGGTGGGCGACCACAAGAAGCGGCGGAAGTAGTCCGCAGCGACGCAGCGACGGAGGGGAGGGAGTTCAGCGTAAAGGTTAAGCGCTGCGAGTTGCGAGTTGGTCGAGGCGGCGACGGAGCCCCCAAAGGATTAGAATCTTACGTCGAGACTTCGATGCGACTTGCGAGCATCTTTTTGGCAGCAGCGTGCATCTCGCATGGCAGCGAGAGGTTACGATCGCGATGAAACAGTCCTCTTTGGTTGCGGCCGAAGGCCGCCTTGGGGTTTCGGCGTCCGGGTTCCGGGTTCCGGAATAACGGACTAACGAACTTCCCGAGTGACCGAGTAACTGAGCAACCAAGTAACCGACCCTCGGAAGAACGGACCAACGGACCAACGGACTAACGAAATAACGGATTTCCCGAGCAACCGAGTAACCCATTCGGACCAACGACCATGAAAAAGATCTCCATCGGCACGTGGGCGTATTCGATCGGACCGTACCAGAAAAACCCGGTCCCGTTTGACGAAGTCGTCGACAAGCTGGCGGCGCTCGGGTTTGACGGGCTGGAGCTGGGCGGCTTCCCGCCGCACCCGAACCCGGACGACCTGCCGAACCGGGAGCAGCGGGCCGCCGTCGTCGAGCGGATGAAGAAGGTTGGCCTGGGCTTCTCCGGGCTGGCGGCGAATCTGTGGGCGCAGAGGCTGATCAACACGACCGACACGACGCCCTACATAGCCGAGTTCCGCAAGAACGTCCGCTTCTGCGTCGACCTGGGCATCAAGGGCATCCGCGTCGACACGGTCCAGCCGCCGACGATCTTCGGCGAGGTCGATGCCGACACCGCCCGCCGTCGGGTCGTCCAGACGTGGAAGCGGTGTGCCAAGGAGGCCGCCGACAACGGCCTCTACGTCTGCTGGGAGTTCGAACCGGGCTTTGCGTTCAACAAGCCGTCCGACATCCTCCGCATCCTCGACGAGGTCAACGAGCCGAACTTCGGCGTCCTGTTCGACGCCTGCCACGCGCACATGGTGGCCGCCGTCGGGTCGCGTCAGCCGGCCCCCCGGGAGACGCTGCCGGGCGGGGCGCTGGAGCTTCTCCGCCGGCTCCGCGGAAAGATCAACCACATCCACCTGATCGACTCGGACGGCACGCTGCACGGCGACGAGACGTCGACGCACGCCCCCTTCGGCGACGGGCTGCTGAACTTTGATGAGCTCATCCCCGAGCTGAACAAGGCCGGCGTGCCGCACGACTGGTGGACGATCGACCTGTGCTTCTGGCCCGACGCCTGGGCCGTCACCGAGCGGTGCAAGAAGGCGGTCGACGAGCTGAACCGGAAATACGGCGGCTGATTACCCGCCGTCGTTGCATTATGCAACGACGGGAAAGCGAAAAAGCGAAAAACCGGAAAAGCGAAAAAAACGCTCCCAGGGCCGAATCGGAAATATGCCCGCGGTGTGGTCGTGAGTGCCTTGCATCATCAGGCGTTTTTCGTTTTCTCGCTTTCTCGTTTTTCCGCTTTCCAGCGTTGGCGTATGCAACGCTGGGGTCACTTTCCGGCTTGTTCGGCTTTCCGCGGTCCTGTTTCCCGTCGTTGCGATGCGCAACGAAGCTTCCGGGGTCGGACCGGTGCGGCCCTTGCCCTGTGGGAAACGCCTGCCGCGGTCGCACTGCTCGCAGAGCGGCGGCACACTGTCGGCAGGCCCCGACTCAGCGCCGGTGATGAAGGTGGAAGCAGGTCAGCGCCAGCAACTGCAGGAAGATCGCCGCCAGCCAGCGGTGCGCGGGAAAGACGTCGGGCCGCGGATCGACCATCGCCAGAAACGCCCAGAACGCCACGCCGATCGCCAGGACCTGCACCGCCGCCCCGGCAAGCTTGGCCGCGGTGAAGTCCTCCATCGCCTGCTGCCGCTGCCAGATTCGGAGGTGCCCGACGATCTCGTCCAGGAGCTGCTCCGATCGGTTGGGGGGTGCAGGCATGCCGCCGCCGGAGATTGGGGCGGGGCGATCGGTGCCGACCGCCGCATCCTCGGCCGCCTCGGCGTGCTGTATCGGTTCGTTCATCGGGTCGGTTCCTCGTGGCCTTTTTCGCCCCCGCTCCGCCCGTGCGCATTGCCCCCGCGAACCGCTTCGCACGCCTCACGGCTTGCTGCCGGCGGCCCCGCGGCCGGTACGCGGACCGGCGAGCCGCCCGCGGCACCCGGTTTCGTGCCGCATTCCGGGCATGCAACGCCGAGGATCCAGTCGGCCGCCTCGGCCAGCGTTCGACAGCGATAGTCCGCCGACGAGTCGACGCGGCCAACGGGATCATCGGCGGTCAGTTCGATTGTGCGGCAGCCGGCGGCGCGGCCGGCCGCCGTGTCGCGGGCGGAATCGCCGATCGACCACGACGCCGCCAGGTCGATGTCGTGCTCCCGCGCCGCCAGCAGGTACATGCCCGGCCGCGGCTTGCGGAGGTCGCTGTCGCGGCGGTAGCGATCGATGACGGCCTCAGGCCCGTCCAGGTAGGGGCAGTAGTATACGCCATCGATCGCCGCGTTCCGTTCGGCGAGCAGCCGCCGCAGCCGGTCGTGAATGGCGTCCAGCGTAGCCTCATCAAGCAGCCCCCGGGCCACGCCGGACTGGTTCGTGACGACGATGATCCTGTAGCCCGCCCGTCGGAGCCGCGCGATGGCCTCCGCCGCGCCCGGCATGAGTTGCACGGCATCCGGATCACGAAGATAGCCGGGATCGCGGATCAGCGTGTCGTCGCGGTCCAGGAACACGGCTTTGGTGGGCATGGGCAGTAGCGTACCGCCGTGGGGCCGGGCGGTGCAACCTCAGGATACGAACATCGCGGGCCGTGGCCACCGGCCGCAAGCTGAACCCCCCTCCCTGGACAGGGAGGGGTCGGGGGAGGGTCGATTCCGCGTAGCCGTGCGCGGCCCGGCCGCGCCCGGTCATTCGCCCCCGACAACCTTCACCGCGACGACCTTGGGCGTCACGTACTGCCGGTCGAAGTAGTCGGGGTCGTTCACCCGGCCGGGGCGGAACGTCCGCAGGAACGGATCGATCCGAACGAGGTCACCGCTGTCATCCAGCAGGCGGCTGGGGGGATCCCATGTATTGTTGCCGTTCAGGTCGACGAACTCGCCCGGATCGGCGGCCCCGTCGTTGTCCATGTCGTTAAACCACGACTCGCCCCACCACTCGCCGTCCCACTTGCCGTTGCCGTTGAGATCAGTGTACTCGCCCGGGTCGGCGATCCCGTTGTTGTTGGCGTCGTTCCAGGGCTCGCCGGCGTCCCAGCGGCCGTTGGGGAGGTTGTTGTCCACATACACCAATGGCCCGTTCCGGGCGAGCGCCGGCGGCAGGAACACATTCGATCGATCAAACAAGGCGATCAACCGCCGGTCGGTCCGTTCGGCGGGATTGGCGGCGCTCTGAAGGCGCAACAGGATGTATGCCGTGAACGTGTCGGACCGCACGGTGAGCACGTTCGCGATGCGGCCGAGGACCCAGTCGCGATCCTCATAATCGCCCTTGATGTCGGCCGAGCCGAGGTCATAGTCGTCCGTTGCGGGGTCGTATGGCTTGTTCGTGTCCGCCCGGGCGATCGCCTTTTGCACGCCGAGCCAGCGACTGAGCCGGTAGTATCGCGGCACGTTGCCCGAAAGGTACTTGTCCTCGGGCCGCAGGGCGTCGTTCTTGACCCTCTGATAGGCGTCGACCCGCCGGAAGAAGTTTGCGAGATTCAGGAACGGACCGTTCGCGGTGCGGTCCTGCACAATGGCGGCGGCCAGTTCGGTGGCGTAGAGCGCCTGGAGCGAGGGCGTCAGGTTGAGCGGCGGGATGACGGCCCGCAGGACGGCCTCCGGCGCCGTGTTGACGTTGATCCGGCTGGGCGTGCGGCACTCGGCGAGCCTTTCCGCGCCGTACACCCCCAAGGCGGGGTTCTCGTTGTCGACCGCGTCGTCGCAGCGGGCGAAGAAACCGAGCACCTCGAAAAGCTTCCGGGCCCGGTCGCCGCTGTCGTTGCCGGCCGAGTCGGCGAGGTCAAACCGCACCGCCGCTTCCGCCGTCGGCTCCGCGTCGACGCCGTTTCCGGGGAGGTACTTCGTGTGGATGGCCGTCGTGATCGCTTCATCCGCCGTCGCCTCGCGGTTGCCGACGAGCGGCGGGCGGGTCAGTTCGTACCATCCGCCGACCTCGATCGCCGTCGCGGCGGGCACGACCAGCGTAGCCGGATCGACCGCATACCGGTTCGCCACGGGCAGCGGCAGCCCCGGCGCGGCCTCGTCCCCGGGCGGGACGGCCGGCGGGCAGGCCACGTAGTTCGCCGCATGCGGCTTGTCGATCCAGAGCCCCAGGCCCGGGGCGCTCGCCGTGGCGTCATTCGGTAGGCAGAACGCGTTTCGCGTGAATCGCCACTTCCGCGTGCCCCGTTGAGCGCTATAGGCCACGGCGGGGCCGTTGAGTGTCGGGGGGTTCCCCCCCAGGCCGCGCAAAGGGTCCATGACGGTCGAAGCGACCGTGTCCACGACGGCCAGGACGCCGAACTCAGGCGTCGGGACGGGCCGGACCAGCTTGAGCGTCAGGCCCGTATCACCGGACTTGAACTGGAAGCCCGCGGCGGTCACGGTCACGACCGTGGTCTCCTGCGGGTTCGTGTCGGGGATGTTGAAGGTCTCCGCGGCGGCGACGGGCACGCCGGCGTCGGAGACGATGACGAGCCGCCCGGGCCTCCATTGGCCGTCCTGATACTCGCCGGCCGGCGGGATCGTGTACCCATCCAGCGACACGTCGGCGGTCGTCGCGCCCTGGAGCTTCCAGCCGAAGAGGCGCAGCCGGTTGGGATACGGATTGCACAATTCGACGGCCGAGGACACGACCGTGGTCGCCTCGTTGCCTTCGGCGTCCTTCTCCCGCTTGACGATCGCGTAGACCTCGCTGATGAACGGCTGCTGCTCGAAGCCAAAGATCGCCACGGACGGTGCCTCTACCCCGTTGATGAGTTGGAAGTGATTCTTCGGGTAGTGGGTCAGCGAACTCGTGTTCGGCACGGGGGCATTTCCGGCGTCCCGGAAGACGTCGCCCGCATCGAGGTAGTCGCGGAGGTTCGCCATCCACTGGACGGCCTCGTCGACGGTCAGGCTCTTCGTCGGGGCGGCGTCGTTTCGGCCCGCATACAGCAGCAGCGAGATCAGCTTGCGCCCCGCGAGGATGTGGCTGGACGAATTCACGGGCGTGTGCATCAGCACGTCGACGAGCCGCTGAACGTCCGCCTGGCGGAACGGCCCAAGGATCTTTCCAAGGTTTGCGCGAGCGGCGTCCTGGTCGGAAAGCTCGTTCAGCTTCAGCACGTTCTCGATCGCGGTCGGGATCGGCGGGCGGAGCGTGCGGTCAAAGCTGTACGCCGTCAGCAGGTGGCGGACGTCGCGGTACGACTTCGATGTGACCGCCGCGCTGTTGTCGGCCCTCTTGAGGCGATTGCCCGTGATCGCATACCACCAGTTGGCCAGGTTCGACTCGTCGTCCTTCTGACCGTTGGCGTCGATGGCGTCGGTGTACGAGGCCGCGCGGAAATACAGGGTCGGCGCGGCAGGATCGTGGTAGCCGAGGATCGGCCACCAGGCCGACTCCAGCGACGACTCGAACGCCGTGTTCAGGCAGAACCGGTGGCGCAGCTCCATCTCGTCGTCGAGACCGAAGAACCGCACCCCGCCGACGTTCACGCCGTTGTAGGCCGATGCGCCCGGGTTCTCCATGAACCGGAGCATCTGGTACGCATACGTTCGCTCCGCGGGCCATCCGAACGGATAGAAGGGCGAGGCGGATGCGAACATCGCCGAAAGTCCGTACAGTCGGCCGAGGCGCGTCGCGTAAAGATAGTACAGCCAGTTCGCCTTGTCGTCGTCTGTCGGGGCCGGCCGGCCCACGTCGTTGTTGTAGTCCACGAGGTTCAGGATTGCCCGCGGGTCCGTTTGGATGGGAAGGTTGCCGTAGCCCGCTTCGCCGGCCGGGCCGTCGTACACGGGGGCGTTGTTGGCATCCTTGTTGCCGTTGATGTTCCAGAACGTCTCGCCCGCGTTCCACACGCCGTCACCGTTCTTGTCGAGGAACGGTTCGCCGGCCAGGCCCCAGGCGCTGTTCACGTTCAGCAGCCCGCAGTTGTCAATGACGCGGACCGCGGCGAAGACGTTCTTGTCGGGCATCGGCACCAGACTGCTGATGTTCCGCCAGACCGAGTCGGTGATGCCGTCGCCGTCGGCGTCGGCGGGTTCGCCGTCGCGGGCCGGGACGCTGCCGTTCCAGACTTGCGCTTCCGCCGTCGACAGCGCGCTCAGGTTGAAGACGTCGGAAAGCCGCGGCCAGCGCAGCCCGCCGCTGACCCCGCCGGCGGTGTCCACCGGCTCGATCGACGCGAGCCACGGGTCGCCGACAAGCCCGCTTCCGACCGGCGCGTCATACGGCTCGTAGGCCGCATTGGGGCTGCCGTTCGGCAGATGGCTGCTGAGGATGTTGATGCCGAGAGTGCCGGACTGCGTAACAACGTCCGCGGCGAGGATGGACTGGATCCGATTGATGACGGCATTCTGCACGTCGTCGAGGCCCTGCGTGTTTCCAAAGCTTCGGACGGTCTGCCGCTCGATCCGCGTGACGAGGACGAACGATGCACCGATGATCGCCAGCATCGCCGTCATCGTGACGGCCATGATCAGCGCGTTGGCCCGCCGGCCGAAACGAGGAATGAGGAACGAGGAACGGGCAATGAGGGGCACGGCATCCGTGCGTGGAGGCGTCGCGAGCGGTCCCGCCCCCCTTCGTCGCTTCGTCGCTTGGTCGCTTCGTCGCTTCATCACGCACCTCACTCCAGCGGGATAATCAGCGTGAACGTCTGCGTGCCGGGGATGGTGCCGGCGTTGGCCGGGCCGGGCTGCGCCGTCTCCAGCAGCCGCCGATTCGAATCGATCAGGGCCAACGTGATCTTGATGGCCTTGGGGAAGTCCGCCGGAATCACTCGCTGCGGATCATACACGCCCCTCGCGGGCAGCGCGCGCTGCCCGAGCGGTACACGCCGGACCCACGGCCACGGCGACTGCGTGTCATTCATTGCCTGCGGCCAGTCGCCGGCGCCGTTCGCGCCGATGACGGCGGGAGGCAGATCGTCGAGCGGACCGTTGAACGCCTCCCAGATTCGCAGGCCGGGTTCATTCGTCGGGGGCCCGAACGGCCCGTTTGGCAACGGATTCATCGGGGCCGTCGCGGGGTCGCCGTCGTCGTCGTTGATCTCCCCCTCCTCCGGCCACCAGCGCGCGACCCACCTGCCGTTGCCCGGGTTCACCGGGTCGGTCTCGGCCCATCGCTGAATCTTGAACGACACGCAGCCGGGGATCATCCGCAGGTGATGCGGCGCCTCGTCGCCGTGACGGTAGAAACCGGCGGCCGTCGGGCTCGTGTAGCCCAGACCGAGCCAGAGGTTGTTTCGTTGCGTCAGCCCCGGCCGGAGCACACCGATCAGTGAGTTCTCATACGAAGGGATGTTGATGTTGTTGGAGTAC
>CAZTVU010000129.1:10629-13751 GCA_964617025.1 uncultured Planctomycetales bacterium
GCGGGCCATCGCACCGGATCTCGCCAGTCGGCGATCGTCTCGTACTCGAACTCCCAGTTCTCGTAGATGTCCCGCTCGTTCTCCGCGAGGTTCGCGTCCCAGAGGTTCAGCGCGCCCCCCGGGCTGGGATCCAGCGTCGGGTCCACGAACAGCGGGAACGACACGGGCCGCGGCGGCTGCGGATCGTTGTTGTTCTGCCGGGGCTCAAAGTCGCGGGCGATCAGCTTCGCCGAGCGGCCGAGCTCGACGTTGGACAGGACGAGCGTGCTTGAAATCTGCCCGGTCGTCGGGGCCGTCGCGCTGTGCGTGCCCAGCATGCCGTACTGGATGCGCGCGAGGCTGCCCTCGACCGGACGGCCGCCGCTGCGGCTGAAATACCCCTCGCCCGTCTGCGCATTGGCGGTCACCCACCGCTGACCGATCGTCTGAAAGTCGCCGTCCGCGAAGAACAGGAGCCAGTCCGCGCGGACCGCGGCAGACTCGGGCCGTCCGGGCGCCAGCGGGCGCGGCGGCAGGTGGTTGTAGCAGAAGGCGACGAAGGCGTCCTTTCGAAGGCCTTGCAGGTCACGGCGGATCTGCTGCTCGAAGGCGCGGAGGTTGTTCAGGACCTCGTTGTTGGCGTTGGAGAGGCTCGCGGCCTTCGTGCTCATGGCGAAGATGGCGCCCACCGTCATCAGGAGCAGGGCGAGAATGGCCACGGAAACCAAAAGCTCCGAGAGCGTGAATGCCGCCCGACACCGGCCGCACACGGGTGCGACGAAGCGACCGGCGAAGGCCGCCGAACGCATCCCCATGCCGCAAAGAGACTTGCGCGCCAGTACGTCGGCCCGGACCCGGTCGGGTGTCGTTGCCGTGTTTTCATGGTATCCGGCCATGCGCACTCCTTGCTGTCAGCCCTACGTCTTTGGCCACAACATGTTACGCGCGGGACAACTGTCCCGAAAAGAGGCGCCCGGCTCCGCTGCGCGGCTCGGCCCCGACGCCCGATCCGGAGTCGCCCTCACGAGCCACCCCGGGCGGCCCGCTCCGCACGCCGAAGGTGAATGAAGAACGTCAGCCGGCTGTAGAAGTCGAATCGCGGTGCATCATCCTCCTCCTGCCGGGTCTTGCTCGATACCGGAAGCAGGTTGCCGGGGAGCCGGAACTCGAACGACTTCTCGCTGACCCCGCCTCCCCCGACGGCCCCCGCGGATCGCCGAAACTGCTCGAAGTCCTGGTCGATTACGATGTGTGGAGCAAGCTTGCGCATGCCCCGGACCGTCCGCGCCAGGCTCTGCGAGTCCGACGGCCCGATCTTCTCGCCGAGAAACGCGAACGAAAACCGCGAGCAGTCGATCCGCACCGGGATGCTGCCGTCGTAGAAGTAGATGTCGAGCTTCTCCGTCACGCTCTCGCTGGACGACTCCGTGATGCCGCCGTCGACGCCGAGCCCATACGTATGGATGCGCGGCGATTGCCACGTTCGCTCGCGCACGCGCGACCGGCACCGCCCGAAGACCAGCAGGAAGAGATTGTCCCAGGTCGACAGCCGCATCTCCGCCTCGGACATCACGAAGCCGAGCTGTGCCCGCGTGAACTTGAGCGTCCGCGGCCGTAGGGGTTCGCCGAGATCGCGCATCTCATCCAGGCTCAGGGCGTACGCCTCGTGGCCGAGCTGCGTCAAAACGGCGACGGCGGTTTCGGCCGTCGACTGTTCGATCGCCCGGCCCAGGACGAGCGGCCTCGCACGATTCATCGCCAGCCGGATGGAGTACGCGTCCGTCGAAAGGATCCCCGCCAGCCGCGCCGCCGCCCGGGTCGACAACGGCGCGGGCGACGCGACAAGCGTAACGATATACCCCATCACGAAATCTCCCGACCGCATTATACCCGAAACCGATGACGCACCGGTTTGATGGATGCCGATGCTCTTCTCGCGTTCGGATGTCCGATTTGTTGCTTGCAGAGACCTCCGCCGCCTGTAGAATGCGCGTCCCGCAACGGCGCAAGAAGACTTACACAGGAGTGCATCGAAATGCCACAGGTGGGATTGATCGGCTTGGCGGTCATGGGCGAGAACCTTGCCTTGAACATCGAGAGCCGAGGTTACTCTATTGCCGTCTACAACCGCACTTACGAGAAGACCAGGAACCTGGTCGAAGGTCGGGCCAAGGGCAAGAACCTGGTGGGGTTTGAAAAGCTGGAGGACTTCGTCGCTTCCCTCGACAAGCCCCGGCGGATCATCATTATGGTCAAGGCCGGCCAGGCGGTCGACGAGTTCATCGAGAAACTCCTTCCGCTGCTCGACAAGGGCGACCTGCTGATCGACGCCGGCAATAGCCATTTTCCAGACACGATACGGCGGAATAAGGCGCTTGCCGAGAAGGGCTACCTGTACATCGGTACCGGCGTCTCCGGCGGTGAGGAGGGTGCCCTCAAGGGCCCCAGTATCATGCCGGGCGGCCAGCCGGAGGCCTACGAGCTCGTCCGGCCGATCCTGATCGACATCTCGGCGAAGGTGAACGGCGATCCGTGCTGCACGTACATCGGCCCGGACGGCGCCGGGCACTATGTGAAGATGGTCCACAACGGGATCGAGTACGGCGACATGCAGCTCATCGCCGAGGCGTATGCGCTGCTTCACTATTCGCTCGGGCTTGACGCCGCCGCCCTTCACGAGGTCTTCAGCCAGTGGAACCAGGGCGATCTGAACAGCTACCTCATCCAGATCACGGCGGACATCTTCAAGCGGATCGACGAGGAGACGGGCAAGCCGCTCGTTGACACGGTGCTCGACAAGGCCGGCCAGAAGGGCACGGGCAAGTGGACCAGCGCATCGGCCCTCGACCTGGGCGTTGCGGCGCCGACGATCGCCGAGGCCGTCTTCGCCCGCTGCATCTCGGCGATCAAGGACGAGCGGGTCGCCGCCAGCAAACAGCTCGGCGGGCCGCCCGAGAAATACCGCGGCGACAAGTCCAAGTTCATCCAGGCCGTCCACGACGCCCTGTATGCCTCGAAGATCTGCTCGTATGCCCAGGGCTTCCAGCTCATGCGGGCCGCGAGCCGGGAGTACAACTGGTCGCTCCGCTACGGCGAGATCGCGATGATCTGGCGCGGCGGCTGCATCATCCGGGCGCACTTCC
>CAZTVU010000130.1:0-7818 GCA_964617025.1 uncultured Planctomycetales bacterium
CTCGGCCGCGCGACCCGGACCACAATCGTGTCGGCCGGCTCGTTCGTCAGCGCCTGGACGTCGACCGCCGGCGACCCTTCCGGTGCGCCGCGGGTCCCGCCCTTGGCGTCGGTGGCGCGCAGGTGGCGGAGCAGGTCGGCCGGATTGACCGGCTGGTTGAACTTGAGCTCGATGTTGACGTGCGACCGGTCCGAACTCAGCACCGTGCATGAGGTTAGCGCAAGCGGGCGCGTCTCGAAAACGAACTCGCGGGGACCGACGACCTCGCGCCCGGTGAGCTGTTCGAGCTGTGCGGACGGTCGGACCGTGAAACGGCGACCCGGCGGAAGCGGCCTCGTCAGGCGATACTCGATCCGGTCGGGCGCGGCCCAGAACCAGTGCCCCTCCGGCCGCGGCTCGACGGCGAACGGCGAGTGAGCAAGCTCCCTGCCCGGCTGACCGGCGAGCGACAGCGGCTCATCAAAGACGAGGCTGAGCCGGTCGGTCGCGTCCACGTCGCGCGTCGGCAGTGCCGCAAGCACCCGCAGCCGCGGTCGGCCGCTGCGCGTCAGGTCGTGATGGATCCACAACAAACCGAGCACGTTCACGACAACCAGCGCGACACGAAACCCCCACGACCGATTCGGAGCGATGTTCACGGTTCGTCTCCTTGAACCCGAAAGCCTCCCTGCCGAGAGATGGCCGCCATCTTTTACCGCGCCCCGCCCACGGTTTCAAGGGATTGGCACGAGAATTCCTTGGTTTGTCACGCCGGAAGCGTGGTTGCGATGAAAGACCGCCACCGGAGTCACCGTTGCGATCGAGGCGGTTCGGCCACGCCGAACGGAGCTCCCGGCGCCAGCCTTGATGTGAACCACTTTCTTTTCCGCCCCCTTCGCTTAGCGTCACTCCGAAGAGCATCGTTTGAAAGACTTGCCAGCCGCGCCAGGCGAGGAGCCGACCCGGCGGACCGTCTTGGTCGCGGCCGGGATGGCCGCCGAGGTGGTCGATGCCGCGCTTCTTGCAGCCGGCTCCCTTCCGCCCGCGCGGGCGGCGAGGTCATCGGGAACCTGGCCGATGTCGGCGAGTCGCTGCCGGTGACGGCTCGTCTGCTCTTCCCGTCGATCCGCGCGGGCTTGGTCGGTCTCTGTCAGGGCACGATGGAGTCCCCCCTGTCGCTGCCTGCTTGCGGTCTACTGCATACGCCTGACGTAGTTGAGGTGAACCTCGGCCTCCTCCGGCGTCATGAGAGTCCCGGAGCACGCCGAATCTTCATCCGCCGCGAGATCCTCGCTCTGCCGAGCGAGTTCATGACCGACTCGAGGGTTGCAGGAAAGGGTCTTGAGTGAGACGAGGACGGCGCGGGGCGCCTTCGAGACAGGCAGCCCTGCAAACTCCGCAAGACGTTGAGGGCCGCGACGGCCTCCTTGATGCCCTGCGACGTCGTGTCGTCCGAGCCGCGAAAACCGACCCGGCGAGCAGCATCGCGAAGCTCTGCGGTTCGGGCACGACCGGTGTGTAAGCGTAATCCACGGTCAGAACAAAGTCAGAGATCACATACTTGTCGTTGATGTAGGCGAGCGGATGGCTGGCAGTGTAGAGACTGCGGTCCTCGATGGTCACCGTGAGGTCGAACGGCGAGCCGCCCGCGTACTGAGCTAATTCCCCCAGAGGTACGACCACTGTTTGCTCGTAGTGTTCCTGCGACGTGGGCTGCCAGTAGGAGCCGCCCCAAGGCGTAGTATCGACGTACTGCTGGGCAGGCAGCGTGTGATCCAGGGTGAGCTCGGGCGGGCTGTCCAGCCCGCTTACCTCCACCGCGAGATAGTGCCGTGGGGTGTAGCCGAAGGTCAGACTCAGGGTCGGGTGGTAAAAGGTCGCGCCGCCGGAGAAGTCGGAGGCAAGCCGAAAACTCACCCCGGTCAGGCTGCCCAAGGCGGGATCGAAGCGGTCCACGGCCAAGGTGGCCACGTCCAACCCCTCGGGCAGGTTGTCGCCCAGCTTGAGAGTCTGGCTGAAAGACTGGCTCAACACCGCCGCCTGGACGCTACCTGTAACGGCGAGACAGAGGGCTGCGAGGATCGAAAGCGGCCGGCGCAGGCAAGGCCACGCCGTTGCCGTTACTCTTCCGTGAATTCCCCACCGCCGTGCCGCCCATGCCAGTAAACCCAAACCCGCAATCAGGACCCAGGTTTGGGTTTCCGGCACCGGTGTCACGTCCACGGCGAGCCGCGCGCTACCGCCACCCGCAGTACCGCCGAACACATACTGCAAGGGCTTGGGTTCCTCGGCATCAGCCTTGGCGATGCGCAGCCCGAAGGCGAAAAAGTCGCCGGCATAAGGGCCCGTGCCGTCCGCCGCTTGGCGCAAAGCGGTCAGTGCATGAGCCGGCAGATCGAAGCCGACGATGGAGCCCGGCCACGACACGGGGGGTACGAAGACCGTCCCCCAGATCGGCGATAGACCGCCGCCAATGAAGTCGAAGTTGGATAAGTTGAGGAAAGTGTTCCCTGTGTAATTCGACCAGTTCATGCCAGGGAGTCCAAAAAGCCGCAGCTCCAGGTTTCCGCCTGCCTCGTTGACGGCATATGGGTTTTGCAATGATAGGGTGGCGGAACTGATCGTACCGTCCGGTAGGCCGCTAACGTCGAAAGCCACCAGTCCGCGCGTCTCTGGGCCATAGGCGTTCGCGACTCCCGTGGTATAGCTGGGAGTAGCCCAGACTCCGTCTGAAGTGTAAAGACCGGTTTTGACAGCACTTAGTTCGACTGTGGCGGCAGACACGGGGAGGTGCATAGCGGCTAGCCCCAGGACGGCCCCCACACAGCAACAAATTCGGTGTGCGTTCATACGTCCTCCGTCAGGACGAGTGTAGGCGAGCCGTTGGCCCGCGGCAAAGAAAACCGCAGCGCAACGGAGGCATTCGACTCCAGCGAGCCCTGCCAGACCTCCGCCCGCAGAATGCCGAACGACGGATCGATGGCGAGTTCGCGAAGGACGGTGGTGCCAAGCGGCAACTCCGCTCCGTGCCCCGCCAGCCCCTGGTCGATCTTGAGGCGGTTGGGGTTGGAACTCGGCCGCGCGACCCGGACCACAATCGTGTCGGCCGGCTCGTTCGTCAGCGCCTCGACGTCGACCGCCGGCGACCCTTCCGGCACGCCGCGGGCCCCGCCCTTGGCGTCGGTGGCGCGCATCTTTGGGCTGCGGCGAGAGGCTGCGCTGGGCGTGTTCGAGGTTTCTTCCAGAGCCGCAAGACCGCGCGAAACGAGCTGACTCTCCGCCTCCCCTCGCCGCGCCGCGACGCCGGCGGATGGCCGACGATGCGAGAGTCGAAGCTAGATTCCGCAACCCGCAACTCCGTGGTACGACGAACTCCTGCGGCGCGGCCCGCGTGTCGTCCACCGAAAGCTTGGTTTGACCCGAGAAGCCGCACATAGTCAGCGTATGCAGATTGCCGGTCGAGTGCGTAACGGCATGGTGGTACTGGAAGGCGGTCCGCCCCTGCCGGAGGGCACGGTCGTGACCGTATCGTGCCCGGATGCGGCGCTGCCCAAACCAGACCGGCAGGGATGCCGGGTGTCCCCGCCGCCGGTACCCTCAAAGCGGCCCGGAAGCCTGCCCCTGACCGCCGAACGTGCCGCGGAGCTGCTGGGCGAGACCGATGTTCCTTCCTGACGTCAACCTCTGGCTGGCGCTCACCTTCGAATCGCACATGCATCACGTCGGGGCGAGGACGTGGTTCGATACCGCGGCGAACGCCGGCTGTTCATTCCGTCGGATGACGCAGCAAGGGTTCCTGCGTCTGGCCACGAACCCGAAGGCACTGGGGGAGGAAGCAGTCTCACTGAGCGACGCCTGGCGCCTGTACGATGCACGGATGGGCGATCCTCGCGTTGAGTATGCGAAGGAACCTTCGACGCCGGAATCGCTCCGGCGCCGCCACACACAAGGTCGTTCGTTTTCTCCCAGGGTCTGGAACGATGCCTTCCGGGCCGCCTTTGCTCAGGCTGCGTCTTTCGAGCTGGTCACGTTCGACAGGGGTTTTACGCAGTTCAAGGACGTCGGCTGCGTTATTCTCCCGTAGTCGGATCGACGCGGGTGCTCAAGCCGATCCCCACGGGATGCGCTTCGCTTCACCCGCGGCTACGCACCTTTGCCCCTTCGAAGCGAACGTGCACGACCGTCGCTGTGGTCACGCGGTTGGCTCGCCGAGTCCACGCCGTCGAACCTTCGCAAGAACAGCCATCCACCTACCGCCGGGAGCTTGGCTGCCGACCGAAACTCCGCTCTGCTCCCCGCACGCGCCGGCAAGCGATGCATCCGGAACCCGGACCCCGAAACCCGATATCCAAGCGACTCACCGTTGCAGCCCGTCGAACGGCGGCGGGATCTCCCACCGGCCCAGGAGCGAGGCGATGTCCGTCGTGCCGACCGGGCGCGGCAGGGCGAACAGCTCGCCGTACGTGAAGCCGCACATCGCGCCCTCGTAACCGGCGGTGGAGCGGACATAGTGGTGCAGGCGCTTGATCCGCTCGCCGTCGAACTGCGACCGGTAGCAGGCGATCGCCTCGAGCTTCTGCTCGATCGTCTCGGTGATGTCGACGACGACCCGCGAGGGCCAGTGGGGGATCTCCGCCGAGCCGGGCACGGGCCGGTAGACGAGGTGGTCGATGCGGTGCGGTTCGGTGCCGCCGAAGCGATCGTTCCACTTGGTCAACTGCGAGTAGAACCGCACGGCCTCGGTCAGGAGCTGCGCCTGGTAGTGGTCGGGCGAGGCGGCGGGCGTCCGCCCGGCCATGCCGACGAGGATTCGCGGGCGGTACTTCCGCAGGGCCGCGGCCAGGGCGTAGCGGGCGGCGGGGCCGTCCATCAGTTCGCGGTTGGTGAGCGGGAGGATCTCGCACACCTGGACGCCGAGGACCCTGGCGGCGGCCATTGCCTCGGCGCGGCGGGTCTCCGGCGTACCGCGGGGCGTCGGCTCGCCGTCGGTCATGTGGATCATGCCGACGCGGTAGCCCAGCTTTACAAGGCGGGCCACGGTACCCCCGCTGCCGATCTCGATGTCATCCGGGTGCGGTGCGGTAAAGACGATGTCCAGTGGGTCGTTCATCGTTGGTCGTTTCCGGGTCAGGGTTTACTTGATGGCCACCGGCTGGGCGGCGACGTTCGTCAGCATGCGATCGAGCGCGAGGAGAGCCAGGCGACGGGTCTCCGGGTCCACGCGGATCCGATTGACCACCCGGCCCTCGGCGAGGTTGTCGAGGACGTGGAGCAGGTGCGGCATGTCGATGCGGTACATCGTGCTGCACAGGCACTGGATGCCGGACAGCGAGCGGACGGTCTTCGTCCCCACGTGCCGGTTCGCGAGGCGGTTGACCAGGTTGATCTCCGTGCCGACGGCCCAAGACGAACCCGGCGGGGCCTCGTCGATCGTCTTGATGATGAACTCGGTGCTGCCGGCAAGGTCGGCCTTCTGCACGACCTCCCAGCGGCATTCAGGGTGGACAAGAACCTTCACCTGCGGGTCGGCCGCGCGGACGGCGTCGACCTGCTCGGGAGTGAAGAGCATGTGGACGCTGCAGTGGCCCTTCCAGAGCAGGAACTTCGCCTCGCGGATCTGCGCATCGGTCAGGCCGCCGCCGTCGGCGTGCGGATCGAAGACGGCCATCGATTCGAGCGGCCAGCCGAGCATGTACGCCGTGTTGCGCCCCAAGTGCTGGTCGGGCAGGAACATCACCTTGTCGCCCTGCGACAGCGCCCAACGCAGGACCATCGGAGCATTCGAGCTCGTGCAGCACGCGCCGCCGTGCGCCCCGCAAAAGGCCTTGATGCTTGCCGCCGAGTTGACGTAGGTGATCGGGACGATCGTCTCGGCCGTCACGGAGGTGAGGTGCTCCCACGCCTCCTCCACCTGCTCCAGCTCGGCCATGTCCGCCATGCTGCATCCGGCGGTCAGGTCGGGCAGAATGACGATGACGCGGTCGTCCGTGAGAATGTCGGCCGACTCCGCCATGAAGTGGACGCCGCAGAAGACGACGAACTCGGCGTCCTTCTGCTCGGCGGCGATCCGCGAGAGCCGCAGGCTGTCGCCCGTGAAGTCGGCGAATCGGATCACGTCGTCCTGCTGGTAGTGGTGGCCGAGGATGACGAGTCGGCGGCCGAGCTCGCGCCGGCGCGCGGCGATGGCCTCGGCGAGCTCGGCGTCGCTCATCCGGGTGTATTGCGGCGGCAGCGGTGGTTGATAGATCATTCCTTCCCACTATAGTGTCCCGGCGGCGGCGTTTCCACGCGGGTGCGAGCGCCGCACGGGGTTGCCGCCGGCCGACGGCAACCGAGGGTTCGCAACGATGTTCTCCGGTGTGTTTTCCCTGGGGCTGTTCCTGCTGGTGGCAGGCCCGGACACCCGGCCGGCCTCGCGCCCGGCGGCGGCCGGTGATGCGATCCGGGTCATGACGTTCAACATCCGCTACGGCACCGCGAACGACGGCGAGGACCGCTGGGAGCGGCGACGTGATATGGTCTTTGACGTCATTCGTCGGCACAAGCCGGATGTCGTCGGCGTGCAGGAGGCGCTGCGGTTTCAACTGGACGAGATCGCGAAGGCCCTGCCCGTCTACGCGGAGATCGGCACCGGCCGCGACGACGGGCGGCAGGCCGGCGAATACTCCGCGATCCTGTACCGCACGAACCGCGTGCGGCTCCTCGAGCACGGTACGTTCTGGTTCTCCGACACCCCGGAGACGCCGGGGTCGAGGCACTGGGGCAACCGCCTGCCGCGGATCTGCACCTGGGGCCGGTTTGAGGACAATCGCACCCGCCGCACGTTCCATCACTACAACGTGCACCTCGACCACCAGTCGCAGCCCTCTCGCGAACGGAGCGCGGAGCTGCTGGCCGATCATATCCGCCGACGTGCGCATCCCGATCCCGTGATCGTGACCGGCGACTTCAACGCCGGCGAGGACAACCCGGCGATCCGCTATCTCCAGGGCAAGCTGCCCCGGGCGAGCGCGCCCGGCCCCGAGGCACCCCCATCGCCCCGCCTCCGCGATACGTTCCGCGTGCTGCACCCCGACGCGAAGGATACAGGGACGTTCAACGGCTTTCGCGGCACGCGGACGGGCGAGAAGATCGACTACGTCTTCGTGTCGCCGGGCGTGGCCGTGCTCGACGCCCAAATCGTCCACGACCAACACGACGGCCGGTACCCGTCGGACCACTTCCCCGTGACGGCGACGATTCGCCTTCCCGGTGATCGCTGACGGAGACGGGCCGCTCACGCCCCGATGGCATTGAGCAGGCGCGTGCGTATCGCCTCAATGCGGTCGGAGGACGTCACCTTCCTCCCGGCGGCGTCCGTCACATAGAACGCATCGACGATCTGATCGATGTGCGTCGAGATCTTGGCCGAGTGGACCGACAGGCCGCACTCGAACAGGGCCCGGGCAATGGCATACAGCAGGCCCAACCGATCATCCGCGAAGATGTCGACGACCGTGAAGCGGTCGGAGCTGTCGTTGTCGATCTCGACCTGGGCGGGTACGGGCCTGGCCGCCCAGCCGCGCCGGCCGAGCGGCCGGCCCCGGCGGGCGAAGAGCTCGTCCACCGAGACCCGCCCGCGAAGGACGTCCTCGATCTTCCGTGACACCTCCTGCCGCCGCTCGGCCGGCGGCTCGCCGCTGAAGTCCGTGTCGGTGCCGCGGAACGTGTCGATCACGACCCCGTCCGGCCGCGTGACGATCTGCGCATCGACGACCTGGAACCGCTCCGCCGCCAGCACCCCCGCGATCTTCGAGAACAAGCCCGGCGTCAGGCCGTCGTGCGCAAACACGGTGTAGC
>CAZTVU010000130.1:7835-13746 GCA_964617025.1 uncultured Planctomycetales bacterium
GCGACGTGACCTTCACGTCGCCGTCCGCCAGGGTGCGCAGGATTCGCAGGTGATCGGCGACCTGTGCCGCTTCCGTCGTCATCAGGTAGCGCGGCGGCATGGCCGCAAGCTGCGCCCGCAGCCAATCGGCCTCGAAGTCGGCACGCAGTTCCGTACACAGGCGTTCGCGGATCGCCTCCGCGCGGGCCGGCTCGTCCGCGCCCGGCGCCTCGCCGGACAGCGCCTCGGCCGCGTGAACGTACAGCTCCGTGACGAGCGATTCCTTCCACGCCGTCCACTCGCCGGGCGCGACGGCCTCCGTGTCGGCCGCCGTCAGCACGTAGAGCATCCGCAGAATCCAGGCCGAGGCGACTTCCCGTGAGAACTGCAAGACGGTCCGGTCGTCGGCGACGTCGCGACGAAACGCCGTCAGGGCCATCAGGAGGTGATTGTGCACGAGCCATACAAGGGCGTGGCGATCATGCGTGTCGAGGCCGAACAGACCGGCCGTTTCCTCCGCGATCCGGCGGCCGACCTCGCAATGGTCCGGGCCGAGACCCTTGCCCAGGTCGTGCAGCAGCAGGGCGAGGTGCAGGAGGTCCTTACGGCGGCACTCCCGATATGCACGGCCGACCGGCCCGGGATCGTCGAGGCGCCGCGCGGCGGCCTCGACCGCGCGGATCGAGTGCTCATCCACCGTACGCGTGGAAGCGGTTGAACTGAATCAGGCATCGGGCGTGCGCGACGGCGGGGATCAGGCGTTCCAGGAGCCGCGCGCGGTGCAGGTTCCGCAAAAGGTCGCCGAGCCGTTGAGGTTTCGCAAGACACTGGAAAAAGAGGCTGCGGGCCGCCGGCGTCACCTCGCAGGAGGACGCGGCCGTGCGAATCCGCTCCAGGGTCGCGTGATTGACCGGGATGCCGAGGCCGCGCGCCAGATCGAACAGCCGCAGCGCCGTCTCGGCCTCACCCGCCCGGTCGGCCGGCGCGTGCGGGTCGAGGCCGACGTACCCCCGCTCGATGACAAATCCGTCCGCCGCGTGCCGGGTGCGCAGGCGGTCGAAGATGCCTGGCGGTTCGTCGGGCTCGCCCGCCCGCTCCACGAACCGCGCGACGATGTCCTGCAGCGTCGCGGTATGGCGGTAGTACTGCTGCATGAACCGCTCGACGCCCAGAACGAACTCATCCGACGGAAAGCCCAGCCGGTCCGCCAGTCGGAGCTGCTCCTCCCGCGAGAGCAGGTCCTGCGCGGTCCCCGCGCGGAAGTGCAGCTCATTGCGGATGCGGTGGAGGAACTCGAAGGCGCCTGCCAGGGCGTCGGCATCCTCCGCCGACAACAGGCCGCAGCGGCGGAGCTGCTCCGGTTCGTGCTCCCCGTAGCGGGCCGTCGCCACCCAGCGGAGCAGGTGGAGGTCCCGCAGGCCGCCGGGGCTCGTCTTCACGTTTGGTTCGAGCAGGCACGCCGTGGCCGTGAAGTGGTCGCGGTGCTCCGCGGCCCGCTCCGCAAGCGCCTGCCGGACGAACCGGCGAGACGCCCCCGGGGAAAACAGCCGTCGCGTCCGCCGGTCGAGATCCTCGAACAGCGGGCGGCTTCCGGCCACCAGGCGCCGTTCGGTCAGCGCGGTCCGCGCCTTGAAATCCTGACGAGCGAAGCCGATGCAGCCGGCGGGCGTGCGCACGCTCTGCGACAGCTTCAGGCCGACGTCCCACAGTGTTCGAACGAGTTGCGAGATGGTTTCACGCACGACGACGGAGGGGCGCGGCGCGTGCAGAAACAGCAGGTCGACGTCCGAGTACGGGGCGAGGTCGCCTCGGCCGTAGCCGCCGACGGCGACGAGAGCCAGCTGGCGCGGCACGGCCTCCCGCTGTGGGCCGGGAAGCGTCGCGGTCGTTTCGCTGAACGCGCGCCAGACGATCGCATCGACCATCGCGGTGGTCGCGCGGGCGACGTCTAGCCCGGAAGCCCCGGTGCTGTGAAGGGCGCGGATCTCGGCGCGGCGCAAGCCGAGCAGGGCCTTCAGTTCCGCGGGGATGGAGGCCGGTGGGGGCATGGCGAACAGGGTATCGGGTTTGGGGTTTGGGGGATAGCGTTTGGGGTTTCGGGCAATAAGTTTTTGGGCGGGGCCCGATCACGGCAAGCGCGGCTGCGTGGGTACGCAGTGGGCAGCCGCCGTCTTGATTCGAAGCCCCATACTCCGAACCCCAGACCCCAAACCCTGAACCCCCAAACGCTAAACCGTCAGCCCCCACCCCCCTCTCTCGCTCAAATCGCCGCCTCGCCCTTTTCGGCCGTTCGGATGCGGATCACGTCCTCGAGGTTCGAGATGAAGATCTTGCCGTCGCCGATCTGCCCCGTGCGGGCGGCCTCCTGGATCACCCGCACGACCTCGTCCAGCAGCCGGTCGGGCACGATGACCTCGATCTTCACCTTGGGCACGGAGTCGACGGTGTACTCGGCCCCGCGGTAGTGCTCGGTGTGGCCGCGCTGGCGCCCGAACCCGCGGGCCTCCAGGACCGTCAGGCCGTGGATCCCGATGCCGGTCAGGGCGTTCTTGACCTCTTCGAGCCGGAACGGCTTGATGACTGCTTCGACCTTCTTCACGATGCATCTCCTTTCTCAGCGGGCCCCGCCGGTGGCGAACAGCCCGCTCGGGGCGGTTCCGGAACTGCGAGACGAAGTCGTGAAGTCCGGATAGCCGAGGGCGCCCATCTCCGGGATGTCCAGGCCTTGGATCTCGACGTCCTTGCTCACGCGAATCGGGGTGATTTTGTCGCTCACCCGGAACCAGATGTACGCCACCACGAACCCGAACACCGCCACGACGCCGGCGTCGATGAGCTGCATGACAAGCTGCGAGGCGTCACCGTACAGGATGCCTCGCACGCCGCCCGGGACACCGTTCCAGCCGGTGCCGTACTTGCCGTTGGCGAAGATGCCGACGGCGATCACGCCCCACAAGCCGTTCACGCCGTGGACGGAGATCGCGCCCACCGGGTCGTCAACCCCGCGATTCTCCCAGAAGAACACGCTCAGCACCACCAGAAAGCCTGCGACAGCCCCGATGACAACGGCCGCCCAGGCGCTGACGAACGCGCATGGCGCGGTGATAGCCACCAGCCCCGCGAGCATCCCGTTGCACATCATGGACGGGTCCGGCTTCATGCCCTTGGCCATCATCATCAGCATGGCAGCGATCGCCCCGGTGATTCCGGCGAGCATCGTGTTGACCACGACGACGCTGATACGAAGATCGGTCCCCGACAGCGTCGAGCCGGGGTTGAAGCCGAACCAGCCGAATGCCAAGATGAAGGTCCCGATGATCACCATCGGTATGTGGTGACCGGGGATGGCCTGTGGCTTGCCGTTCACGAACTTGCCGATACGCGGCCCGACGACCAGCGCGCCGGCCAACGCGATGGCGCCGCCCATGGCATGAACTACGCCGGAGCCCGCGAAATCGACGGCACCGTGGCCGAGCTTCCAGTTGACCCCGCCCTGCGCGAGCCACCCGCCGCCCCAGACCCAGTTGGCGAAAAGGCAATACGGCAACGCCACCCACAACCCGTAGAGGCAGAAGTTCTTCCACGCCCACCGCTCGGCCATCGCGCCCGTCGGGATGGTGGCCGTCGTGTCCATGAACACCATCATGAAGAAGAACAGCGCCATGACGCTAACGTCGTCGACGCCGCTCAGGAAGAAACCCTTGGTTCCCATCAGTCCGTAAGTAAATGCGCCCGTGCCCGTCGGGCCGATGCCCACGCCGCCGTTGAGGACCGCCGTGCCTGGCCCGAGTGCAGAGTACCAGCCGGGCGCCACGGGGCCGTTGAACCAGTTGCCCCATCCGATCGCGAATCCATACGCCCAAAACGCGATGCAGCCCAGCGGGTAGATCATGAAATTCATGCTGATGGTGTGGGCCGAGTTCTTGGACCGGCAGAGGCCCGTCTCCACCATGGCAAAGCCGGCTTGCATGAACATCACCAGGAAGCCCGTGATCAGCACCCAGACCATGTTGATGGAGAACAGGTTGTGCGCGATCCGGTCGTAGAGGTCGGGAACGGTCAGCTTGGCCGGGTCATCCCCCTTGCCATCGCCCGCCGGTGCCGCCCAGGTGCCTGCGGCCGCTCCGGTGGGATCCGGCCATGTCGGCTGCGCCGGGTCGGAATTCGTGCCGGAAAAGTAGGCTGGCAGCGACGGGGCCGAGGCCGGGGCGGGCGACGCCTGATCCGCGGCCTGCGCCCACGGGGCACTTGCCAACATCGTGAGCACGGCAAGGACGTTTGCTGCGGTCGCGCACCACCGAGCCAGCTGCCGTAGCCGGCTGCGGCGCCGCAAGGGGCTCCAGCCCGGGCGCGCGTGCTCGCCGTCGAGGCATCCGATGAAATGTCGCACGAGTCTACTTGTCACAGCGGTCCTCCTTGGCTTCGGTGGTCGGGGACTCACCGGAAAGCACGGTTGTCTCGTCCGGCGGCGGTCCGGCGAGGATTGCGCGACTGTCCGCAGACGGCGTCGGCGTCAGTTCGCCCGGTCCTTTCGCGGCCGACGGAAGCTCCGCGCGTCGATCCGATGCTTCCGGACGCGCAGGCCCATGATTCGCTCCGTGATGCCGAGGATCCGCGCGGCCTTCGCCTTGTTGCCACGCGTCGCCTCAAGGGCCGTCACGAGCATCTCGCGCTCGACCCGATCGAGCGTCTCCGGCAGGCTTGGAATCGCCCGGCCTTCCGACCGGGACGCGTCAAGCCCCGCGTCCGTCTGCTCACGTGCCCCGGCGCCTGAAGGCTCGATCGACACAAGCCGCCTCCACCCAAAGCTCGGCCGACCCTTCTCGCCGACGCTGCGGTACTGCCGAAGCGATCGCCGAGCCCGTGCGGCGCGAACGCCGTCGGCGATTCCGTCCAGCATTGACCGTGCCACTACCGCATCCAGCCGGTCGGCAACGACATAACTATCTTTATGAAAAATGCTTATGTGTTCTTGATATGAGACAAGGCCCTGACGCCGCAGGCGGCATTCCGTACCAAATGGTATGAAAGCCACCTCTGGCCTACCCCGGCGTACGGAACCGGGCGGGCTGAATGCCGTGCTTCTTCACCCGCAGCCCCATCAGCCGCTCGCTGATGCCCAGCGCACGGGCGGCCTTGGCCTTGTTGCCGCGGGCCGACTTGAGCGCATCGAGGATCAGCTCCCGTTCGACGTTGTCGAGCGTCGCCTGAAGCGTTCCGGTGAACGTCGTACCGCTGGCCTCGGCGGTCTGGAGCGTCGGCGGGAGGTGGTGGCCGTGGATCACGTCGTCCTCGGAGAGCAGCACGGCCCGCTCGATGCAATTCTCGAGCTCGCGGACGTTTCCCGGCCAGTGGTAGGCCATCATCATGTCGATGGCCGGCGTGGAAATGCGGCGAACGTTCTTGTGGCTGGCCCGCGCGTATTTCTCGACGAAGTAGTCGGCCAGCAGCAGAATGTCCGTCTTGCGCTCGCGAAGCGGCGGGATGTGGATCGGGAAGACGTTGAGCCGGTAATAGAGATCCTGACGGAAGTGGCCCGTTTGGATCGACTCCTCGAGGTTGCGGTTCGTGGCGGCGATGATCCGGACGTCGACCTTGATCGTGGTGATGCCCCCGACCCGCTCGAACTCCCGCTCCTGAAGTACGCGCAGCAGCTTGATCTGCGTCGCCGCGGAGAAATCGCCGATCTCGTCGAGGAAGATCGTTCCGCCGTGCGCCAGCTCGAAACGGCCCTTCCGGGTCGTCAGGGCGCCGGTGAACGCCCCCTTTTCGTGTCCGAACAGCTCGCTCTCCAGCACGCTCTCGGGCAGGGCGGCGCAGTTCACCTTGACGAACGGCTTGCTGGCGCGCGGGCTGTTGTAGTGGATCGCGTTGGCGACGAGTTCCTTGCCGGTGCCGCTTTCGCCGCGGATCAGCACGGTCGTGTCGCTGC
>CAZTVU010000131.1:0-2138 GCA_964617025.1 uncultured Planctomycetales bacterium
GAACCGAGTTGATCGACCGACCATTCGCCCGCGGCCGGCTGTTCGCCACGGTCCGCCGACGCGGCCTCATCATCGCGCAACGCGTCGTCGATGGGAAGCGTCGCCAGACGCACGCCCGATCGCCGCGATCGTCGGAAATTGAGCGACAGGTTGCTGACGATCCGCAGGAACCACGGGCCGAAACGCCCGGGCTCCTTCAAGGTCGCCAGCGATCGGTACGCCCGCAGGAACGCGTCCTGGCACACGTCCATCGCGTCCTGCGTGTTGCCGACGAGCCGATACGATGCGGAGACCGCTCGTCTCTGATACCGCTCTACCAACTTGTCAAAGGCGGCCATCTCGCCGTCGACGGCGCGCCGAACCAGCTCGGCATCATCCGGACCGGCAGCCGCCTGTTCTGCCGATCGTCGGTCCTCTTCTGTAGGTATAGACACTGCAAGAGTTAACGGGGTTAGAGCGTCGCGGCAGATTCTCTACGGCCTCTAACATATACCCCTGGGAGCAACCTGTCAACAGAGGCGGCTCATAAAGTTAGCTGACTGCGGGACTTGTAGTCACGACCGGAGGCAATGCCCCAGGTTACATAATTCAGTTGAAAGTTTATGTCCGGTCGTGCGCTCCTCCTTGCGCACCGCGCCGCGGACCTTGGGGGCTGTCCCGCCGCTCACGGCGTTTCGCACGCACGCCGATATAGGGCGTGGAGGCGCTGCGCGCTCATGCCGCTTCAGGCTGTTTTCGACGCCGTCATTGAAAGCACAAACCCCGGTGCCGACGACGCGCTCGTCGCCGCGCTCGCCGAGGCCGAGCCGGAGGCCGTCGGCCCGATCGCGCGAAGCCTCATGCGGCGACATCGACCGGTGGGTCTCGCGGGCCTGATCGCCCATTACCACAAGCTCGGTGACGAGGTGCAGCGAGAGGTGCGGGGCATGATCGGGGACCTGTTCGGGGTCCTGCGGGCCGCCTGCTCGAATGAGACGCCACAGGTCCGCTTGAACGTCGTCGCCATCATTGCGGCATGCCGCGAATACCGTCTGGCCTACCTGCTGAGCGCCCTGCTTCGGGATCGCGCCCCCCGGGTCCGAAAGGCCGCCGCCGAGGCCCTGCGAAAGCTCGTGGAGCTATACCCGACGGAACCGGACGACGGGGCCCCGGCGACCCCTGCGGCCGCCTCGCGTCCCAAGGACCCGACGGCGCAACAAACCGCGATCCAAGATCATCGCGATCGTCGCCGCCACCTCGCCGAGGCGGTCCTCTCCGGGCTGCAATCGTTCGAGAGGCACCTCCACCCGCCGGTCGTCGAGGCGGCGATGTGCATGGTGGATGAGCTGGACGCGTCGTTCTGGCCCATTCTGCGGTCGGCCGGCGGACATGCGAGGCGGGCGGCACTGGATATCGTGCAGAGATCCTCTTCGCCGCGCCTGGTGCGGTTCGCCGTCGAGGCGCTGGCCTACGAGGAGTTTCGGCCGACGATCGTGCGCATCCTCTCCGCCCCCATGTCGGACCAGGCCCTTCTGGAGTGGGCGCGGCAGAGCTGGCGCCTCGAGATCGAGGCCCTGCGCAGGCCCATGCGGCTTGTTCGTCAATGGCCGAGCCTCGTGGAGGCCGTCGGGCGGCCCAACGCCTGGGGGCCCGCGGATCGGCGGAGGCTGGTCCGGCTGATCGCATACACGAATCTTGCGGTCGAGACCAAGGTGGCCCTCCTGCGGCGGATGGCCTCGTACGGCGACCCCGTCGGACGCCGCGCGGCCGTATGGGGGCTGTGCGATCTGGACTGTTCCGCCTCCTCCATGGCCCTGCGGGCGATCGTGGATTCCGTGGATGCCGCCCTCGTCCCGATGATCAAGCGCGAGCTCCGGCGCCGCCTGGCGCAGGAGATGGCGGCCCAGCGGGCGGCGACCGAAAACGGCGGCGAGCCGGTCGTTCCGGCCGAGCTCGAGCGCTATTGGGCCGAGTTTGAGACGCTCGAACCGGCCGAGCGGGCCCGCGGCGGCGCGGCCGTGCTCCTTCGCCCGGAGAACGCCCAGGCGTTTCTCAAACACAAGCTCTCGAGCCGAAGCGTATCGGTGCGCGTGAAGGCCCTCCAGATCCTGACCGTCACGAATCAGGCGGCGGCCTTCGAGCAGGCCGTCTACGGGCTC
>CAZTVU010000131.1:2166-2390 GCA_964617025.1 uncultured Planctomycetales bacterium
TGCGGAGCGCGGTCATGACGGCGCTGGGCCGCATCCCGACGGCGACGAGCGAGCTCCTGTTGCGCAGCGCCCTTCGAGACCCGGACAGCCGCGTCCAGGCCAACGCGATCGACTCGCTCGACCGCCTCTCCGCCACCGCCGGCGAACCGCTGGTTCACGAGAAGCTGCGCGACGAAAACGGCCGCACGCGGGCGAACGCCATCAAGGCGCTGCTCAAGCTGCGG
>CAZTVU010000131.1:2406-10512 GCA_964617025.1 uncultured Planctomycetales bacterium
CCGAGTCCTTGTGCGCCATGCTGCGCGACGCCGATCCCGAGCAGCGGCGAAGTGCCCTCTGGGTGGTCGGCGAAATGCGGCTGGTCCCCCTCGTCGCCCGCATCGTCGATCTGGTGCGATCCGATCCGGACCCGCTTGTTCGACGGTGTGCGCGGAGCGTGCTGGCCGGTCTTGATCCGTCGTCCAACGTCGGCGCGACTGCGGCGACGCCGCAGGAGGTGCTGCGATCCGCCTCCTGACCGTCCTGCTGCAGGCCTTCGAGAATCTGACGCCGGAGGAGCGTTCCCGCGCGGTGCACGACCTGTTTCGAGACGACTTCGGCGGTCGCGGTCAGTTTCTCCCCATCCTCCTGCTCTTCGCGGCGATGCCGCTGGTCCTCTGGCTGGTGTACCGCCTGCAGCGCAGACGGCAGGACGAAGCGGTCCGCCGGCCATTGATGCTGTTGTGGGAGCTGTCGGGCAAGGCCCCGCTGGGGCTGCGCGACCGGCTGCTTCTCCTGCACGTCGCCCGGCGGACGGCGCAGCGCGATCCCGCCGCCATGTTGTTCAGCGCAAACGTGTACGATCGCTGGACGGACCTGTGGACGCAGGGCCGGGCCGGCCGATCGGCGACTCGTCTGACGACGATCCGCGAACGACTCTTCGGCCGGCGCGTACATTCCGAAATCACCGGCGACCCGACCGCCCTTCACAAGGCGCCGTTCCCGGGGGACGAGCGCTGACGGACCGACGCCCGTCCGCCGCCGTGGTCCCCACCGCTACTTCTTTGCCCGTTCGACGTATTCGCCCGTGCGCGTGTCCACGCGGACGACTTCGCCGGGCTCGATGAAGGCGGGCACCCGAATGCGCGCGCCGGTTTCCAGAATGGCATCCTTCGGCTGGTTCGTCGCCGTCGCCCCCTTCACGACCGGCGGCGTCTCGGTGATCGTCAGTTCCACCACGTTGGGCAGATCGATCGTCAGCACCTTGCCATCGTGCATCTGACAGGTGACCTTCTCGTTGGCCTTGAGGAACTTCGATCCGTCGCCGAGCACCTCCGTCGGGACCTGAATCTGGTCGTAGGTCTCGGTATCCATCAGGACGAGGTTGTCGCCTTCGCTGTAGAGATACTCGAACGACTTGCTCTCCAGGAACGGCGTCTCGATCTTGTCGCTCATTGCGAAGCGGGCGTCGATGATCCTCCCGCTCTTGAGGTGCTTGAGCTTGGTGACCATGTAGCTCCGCCAGTTGCCCTTCGCCGTATGCTGGCACTCCTTGACCGTGTAGATCTCGCCTTCGTAAATGATGGCTCGCCCTACACGAAGATCGCTCGCTCCGATCATGACGCATCAATCTCCTGGTCGCTGGGTCCCGTGCCTCAGAGACCCGCCAGTTTCGCGAAAACGGCGTCCAAGGTCAACCGGTGCCGCGGGTGGCGCAGCGCGCACCAGACACCGGCGCCCGGCGACAAACGGAGTCGCCGGCGGCATTGTTCGCCGTAACATATTATCAGTAAAGGAGATGTGTGCGGCACTAACCTGCGACCCGCCGGGGGTGTCTATTGCACCGAAGGCTGTGGCCGCTTATCTTTCGGCAGGCCTTCGCCCGATGAAATCGGGGTTGGAAAGAACGGTGAGGTGGACCCATGATTCCAGAACGGCGACGGACGGGTCGGTTGGGACTGCTGGCATTGGGCCTCGCCTTGGTCTGGCCGGTTGTCGGTTGGGCCCAGCCCCCATATCGGGATCGGGTGGATTACCTGATCGAGACTTTGCTCTACGCCCACGACGATGACGACCGTGAGGACGCCGCTGAGGACCTGGGAAGGATCGGGGATGCGCGCGCGATCCCGGCGCTGGAAAGGGCGGCTTCGTACGATCCGGAGGATGATGTCCGCGAGGAGGCCTTCAAGGCGCTCCGCCGGATTCGCGGCATGCAGCCAATTGTGGTGGCGGCTCCTCCGCCGGCCCCGGTAACGGCGCCGGCCCCCGCGCCGGTTGTCGAGCAGCAGCCGGCGCCGGTGGTCGCAGCCCCGGCCCCGGCGGTCGTCGCTCCGCCGCCGGTCGTGGTGGCACCGCCGCCGGTCGTGGTGCCGCAGGTGGTGTACCCGGCGCCGGTCGTGGTCGCCCCGGCCGTGCCGGTGTACGCAGCGCCGCGGTGGGGCTTCTCGTTCGGCTACCGGTCGTATCACAGCCACCGGTATTATCGGTGCCGGTAGGCAAACGGGAGCCGGGCGTTCGACAGGACTTTGTGCCCCCGCGGGTCTCGCGACCCCGGGGGCTTTTTGCTTGATCCCTCGGCGGGCGTGCATCAGCCGGTGAAGTATGCGTAGATCAGCAGGATCAGCACGAGCACCGTGGCCGTGTGGATGACATCCCACTTGTTCCAGCTCGCGCGGGTCTCCCGTCGATCCTCGGCCGTTGCGGTGGCGTACGTCAACCCCTTGATCTTCTCGAGCGACGGCGCCGCCGTCATCAGGCTGACGAGCAGGATCATCCCCACGGCCGCGGCAAGCAGAACGATCTCGAAGTAGAGATAGTTCAGGTTCGCGAAGCCGTAGAGGGCCGACCCCTCCGCAATCAGGCCCTTCCCCTTGCCGATCTCGGCCGCCAGGCGTGCCATCCCAAGCACGAACCCGCCGACGAGGCCGGCCAGGCAGCCCGCACCGTTGATCCGCGGGATGAAGAGGCCCAGAAAGAAGACGGCGAAGATCGGCGGGGCCATGTACGCCTGGACCCGCTGCAGGTACAGGTACATCGCTTCGGACACGTACTTCATCGCGGGGATCCACAACAGGCTCACCACGACCATGACGCCGGTGGCGACCCGACCGACCCAGACAAGGTGGTCCTCCGACGACTGCGGCCGCAACTTCTTGTAGATGTCGATGGTGAACAGCGTCGAGGAGGAGTTCAGCGCGGAGGCCAGCGAGCTCATCAGGGCCGCGAGAAGGCCCGCCACGACCAGTCCGCGGACCCCGACGGGAAGCAGGTCGCGCACCAGAATCGGAAAGGCGTGGTCCGCCGTGCCGGCATCGAGGACGGCGGCATCCAGCCTGCCCGACTTGGCGAGGGCGAAGGCGATCATCCCGGGGACGATGAACAGAAACAGCGGCAGCAGCTTGAGGTAGGCGGCGAAGATGGTGCCGCGCCGGGCCTCCGTCTGGCTGGAGGCAGCCAGGCATCGTTGAACCATGTACTGATCGGTGCACCAGTACCACAGGCCGACGATTGGCGCCCCGACCAGCATGCCCAGCCAGGGAAAATCGGGATGGTCCAGCGGCTTCCAGAGGTTAAAGTGCTCCGGTCCGCAGAGCTGGCGAAGCTCGCTCCATCCGCCCAGCTTGAACAGGCCGATGAGGCTGATCGTGGCCGAGCCGATGATGAACACGGCGGTCTGAATGGCCTCGGTGTACATGACGGCGGTCAGCCCGCCGAGGACGGAGTAGACGCCCGTGACGACCACGACGCCGACCGCCCCGATCCAGAAGTTGTTGATGCCCTCCACGAAGTCCACCGGGAAGAGCACCTTGAAGACGATCCCGCCGGCGGACAGCCCGACGGCGAACTTCGTGAACACGTACGCGATGAGGCTGAAGAGCGACAGGATCCATCGGGCCGCGGGCGTGTAGCGGCGCTCCAGGAACTCGGGCATCGTGAAGACGCCGCTGCGCAGGTAGAAGGGCACCATGACCCACCCGAGGACAAGCAGGCACCACGCGTGCAGCTCGTAGTGAGCCATGGCCACGCCGTTCTTGGCCCCCTGCCCGGCGAGGCCCACGATGTGCTCCGAACCGATGTTGGAGGCGAATATCGCCGCTCCGATAATCACCCACCCGAGGTGGCGGCCGGCGAGGAAGTAGTCGCCGGTCGATTTCTGACGCCGACGCACCGCCCATCCGGCAACGACCAGCAGAATCGCGAAGTACGCGCCGATGACGACCCAGTCCCACGCAGACATCGTGACCGCCTTTCGAGCGAGGGTAGAGCAACAAGTTGTGCCAGAGTTAAGCCGCTCCCGGCGGGTTTTTCAAGACGCCCTTCGGCCATCGGGCCTCGCCGGGGGGGTCGCTGCGCAGCAAGAGGGCCGTCCGAAACGGACGGCCCCCGATGCGAGCGATGGACGGTCCTGCCGTCGAGGACGGATGGCGGCACGGATCCCGGACGTCCGCGCTCAGGCGCGACGGCCGCGGCGGCCCCGAGCGCCGACGGCAACGAACGCCGCTCCGCCGAGCAGCAGCGTCGCCGGCTCGGGGATCTGCGCCAGGTCGTGCGTCTTGTTCTGGGACGACCCGATGTTGTACGTGCCGTACCAGACCTTCTGCGGGTCAACGGTCCCGGCGATCTCGCTCTTGGCGACCTTCCACTCCAGGGTCCGGCCGTCGTTGAGGGAATTGCCGAAATCGCCGTACGTCGGGGCAAGCGAGAACGTGGTATAGGTGCCGCCGTACATCAGGTACACGTGGTAGTGCTTCGGGCCCCAGCCGCCGACGAACAGCGTGGGGTCGAAGTGCGCGTCGACGATGTAGTCGATGCCCGTCACCGGATAGGGGACGTAGGATTGCAGGTCCCAGTCGCCGCCGGCGTTCGGGATCGTGTCCAGATGAATGCCGTACGTGCTGGCGAAGTTCTGCGGGTTGACCGTCGGCGCGCTCCGGAGGTCCATGCGGAAGTAGTAGAACGACGCGTCTTGCGCAAACCAGCACTTCTCGATATCCGCCGCCGTGCTCGATGTGTTTTGCTGATCGCCCGTCGGGTCGATTGCCGACAGCACCCCCGGCGAGCCCCACCCCGGCGGAAACAGGTCCGCGTTGGCCGTGACGGCCAGCACCAGCGATACGACCATCGCCCGCGCGCACTCATTCCTCCCGAACGTCATCTTTCTGCTCCTTTCGATCCAGAATCGGACAACAATATCCCCCGGATTCCCACCCACTCATGATTGTGCGAGGACCCTCCCAGGCCCTGGCATGCGGAATCCAAACACCCGCAGTCTAGCAAGAGGCTCGTCGCGATGCAAGGGGCTTGGTGGACGGATCGCTGCGATGCGGCGTTCGGGTTTGAGCCCGCGACGGGTCGCGCATAGAATGCCGGCGTACCCTCATGGCGCGGGTCGCCGGAGCCCGCGGGATCCGATCATGACCGTCGTTTCGCTGCCCAGCGTGCCCGTACGGACGGCGAGGACCCGGCGATGGCTCCGTCGCATCGGCCTTGCCCTCCCGGTCGCCGTTGCGGCCGCGTATGCCCTGCTCCCGTGGTACCTCCCCACGCATTGGCTCGCCCGCCGCCTGGCGGACGCGATCGGCGCCGACCTCGGCCGGGAAGTCGGCATCGACCGCGTCTCGGTGAGCTGGACGGAGGGCATCCGCGTGTCCGGCCTCCACGTCCACGATCGCCCCGGTGCGGGCCGACCGCCTCTGCTGCTTCGGATCGACCGCGTGCAGTGCGCCTTCTCGCCCCTTCGGACGCTCGTCACCGGCCGGGTGGACCGTCTGGAGGTCGAGGGCCTTCGGCTCTGGGTGTCCGAACTGCCCGACGGCCGCCTGAACATCGCTGATCTCGGCGGGCGCGGAGAGGCCGGTCTGCCCACCTTCATCTACGGCGCTCGCGATGTCGGCCTCCATCTGGATCTGCCGGGGTTCCCGGCCTACTGTCACCTGGGCCTGGCTTCGTGCAGGCTCGATCCCGCGACCGGTCTGTTGCGGATTCACGGCGACGTCACCATCCGGCCGAATGCGGCCCGTGCGCCGCCGACGGCGACGACGCGACCCGCCGGCCGCTTCTGGATCGACGGGCGGCTGCAGGTGCCGCGCCTCAAGCGCGGCATCAAGCTCACAGGGGGCGGCGAGCTTCGCTGGGAAAACGTCGACCTCCGGGAGCTCCCGTTCGACCGGCTCCCGATGCTCGGGCTGAAGTCGGTGGAGGGGCGCACCGACGGCCACCTGCGGCTGGAGACCTTTCCCGATCTGCATGTTGACTACGACCTCGATGTTCGGCTGGACGGCGTCGCCATCCGTCGGGCCGCCCGCGCGCACCCGGAGCGGATCCAGGACGGCGCGCTGGCCGCCGCGGGCCGCTGGGACCCCGCCGCCGACCTCCTGGTCGTTCAGGCGCTGGACTATCGGATGCCGGCTTTGCGAATCCACGGCATTCGAGAGACGGGTCGGCCGGCCGTCATTCTCGACCGCGCCGCCGCCGAGCCCCTGCGCGCGGAGATCGCGGGCGAGGTGACCGATGTGGATCGCCTTCGCCGGCAGTTGCCCGCGATCGACGAGGCAATGCGCCGGTGCGGCCTCCACGCCGGTCCGGGCGCGCGGTTCACGCTGACGTTTTCCCAGACCGTGGACGCGGTATCGGCCCGGCTGGCGCTGGATGCGCAGGCCGTGGCGCTCTCGTGCCGCGATCACCTGCAACTGCCCGCCGGCGTGCCCAAGCGGCTTCTGGTCGATGCGTCGCGCACCGCCGACGGCCGGATGCGGATCCACGAGGCCCGGCTGGATGTCGACGAGCTTCACGCCGCGTGCGAGGCGTCGCTGCCGGAACTGCCGTGGTCCGATCCGTCGCGGCCCCTCGACCGGGCGTCGCTGCTCCGGGAGATGACGTTCAAGCTTCGCCTCGCCACCCCGCGCGTTGAGCAGCTCGCCCGGTACTTTCCCGGCGTGGATCGCCGGCTCGGCGCCGGCCGCCGCGAGGGCGCCTTCGAGTGCAGCGCCTCATTCGAGCCGAGCCCCGAGGGCCGGGTCTTTCGCGTCGACATGCGGGCGCCGGCGGGCGCGGAGCTGGAGTGGCGCGATTACCTGCGGAAACCGACCGCTCTTTCGCTGACAGCGGCCGTCGGCGGCGTGTGGAACACGACCCGGCCGCAGCACCTGTCCGACCTGGAGGCGGCGTTCGCCTTGGGTCGATCGCGAATTACGCTCGACGGCGCCAAGGCCCGCGTGGAACTCGACGAAGGCGCGCGCGTGCATCTGCCGTTTGCCGTGGCGGGCATCGAGGGCCTCCTCGAACATATGCCGGTCCTGGGCTCGCGCCTGCGCGCCGACGGATGGGCCGCGGGGCCGGCCGAGTTGTCGGGCGACGCGGAACTCGTCGTCGATGCCGCCCTGGCGCGAGGCGACGATCACCTGGACTGGCTCGCGGCCGTACAGGTCGATCTGACGGACGCACGGATTCACGCCGAACCGTGGCTCCGCAAGGACGCCGGCGACCCGGCGAGACTGGCCGCGTCTCACAAGCTCCGGCGAGACGCCGACCGCATTCGCCACGACGTCCGACTGCGAGCGGACGTGCCGGGCGCCGGCATCGAGGCCCTCGGCAGCGCCTCGGGCCCGCCCGGTCCCGCGCTGTACATCGACGCCATCACCGAGCGGACCGCGACGATGGACATTCGCGTGTCCGACGCCGAGCGTGTGCTGGCGGGGATGCCGTTCCTGTCGCGGCGCCTGTCGGCATGGGGCCTCGCCGGCCAGGCCTCCTCGCGCATTGCCGTGGTCGGCACCGGCCCGCGCGAGTCCCTTGTGACGATGGTGAACGTCAACGGGCTTCGATTCGCCGCGCCGTCGCGAGCGTTCACGAAAGAGGCGGGGGTGTCCTGCGGGGCGGAGGTTCGCCTGCACGCGCAAGGACAGGGCACCAGGGCCTGGGCGATCGATGTCGGCTCGGCCCGGCTGGCCTCGTGCCGGTTCGACTGCAAGACCGGGGATGTGGAGCTTGGTGAGGCGTGGGCGACGTGGCTCGATGCGGTTCGCTCCGCGATCGACGACCGCTTGCGAGAGGCCCTGGCCGGCCGGCCGACGACCGGGCGCCCGTGGCCGCCGCTGCCTAGCGCCGGGCCGATCGAGCGCGGAACGGTAGCCGGCGACATCCGCGTCGAGGCGGGCTCCGAGCTGCGAAGTCTCTCGCCCGCCGTCGACGCCTGGGTGAGCCGGCTCGCGTTCGTCGGGGAGGTGCGTGGCCCCGTACGCATGGCCCTTGCGCCCGAGTCGACGCGCCTCACCGCCACGGTCGATGCGACGCAGGCCCACGTCGGCGTCCCGCTGCCGGATAAGACCCGGTTCGCCAAGCCCGTCGGGTTGGAGTCGTCCCTCGTCATCGACGTCGAGGCCGCTCACCCGCAACCGGGCGGCGGG
>CAZTVU010000131.1:10534-12983 GCA_964617025.1 uncultured Planctomycetales bacterium
GTGATCCGAAGGGCGACGCTCTCCGCCCACGGCAATCAGATCGACCTCAACGGCGACGTGGGCCTCGGTCCGGCCGAGTCCGGCCGTCTTCGCGTCGCCCTCGCCGTGCCGCGACTGGATCGGATGCAGGCCCTTTTTCCCGGCCACGCCTGGCCGCCGGCCCGGGGCGAGGTGGTCGCCAACGCCTCGCTGGGCCGAGACAAGGGTCGCTGGCGGGTCGAGTCGTCGGATATGACGTTGCGCGACGTGGCCCTCACCGTTGACGACGTACCGGTCCATCTGGCAGGGCGTATCGAGGCCGCCGGCGGCGGCGTGCTGATCGATTCGCTCGCCGTTCGGGCGGGCGCCGGCCGGCTGACACTGTCGGGACAAGCGGCCCCCGGCGAATCGCCCGCGATCCGCATCGGGTTGCACGCGCCGCGACTCGATGTCGATGAGGTCCGCCGGATCGCCTCCGCCGTCCTCCAGCGGGAAGTGCTGCCGAAATCCGCCGGTGCCTCAGGGTCGGGCCGGGCCTTCTGGGACTGGCTCGGGCGGACGAACCTGGACGTATGGACCGAAGTGGATCGGATGCAGCTCACCATTCCCGGCATGGGCGTCCGCTCCGAGCTGCAGGCGACGAACGTCGGCGTGTCCGCGCGCGACGGCGTGGTCGAGATGCCGTTCCAGCTTGCGGTCGACGGCGGCGTGACCGTCGGGCGGATCAAGTTCCTCCTTCGCGAGGCGGACCCCTACTTCGACCTGACGTATTCGTGCGAGGGGATCGGCCCGAAAGCCCTGTCGCAGGCGTATCTGCGCAAGTCGTTCCCGGGGTTCGTGGCGACCGGTCCCGTGACGCTCATCGACCGCAGCCTCCAGCGGCTGTTTCCCCGCCCCGGTGAGCCGAACCACCCCGTCGGCAGCGGCGAACTGATCATCGACGGCGGACACGTCGTCGGCAAGGCGGCCCCGGACTGGCTCGTGCGGATCTTTCCCGGGCTGAACCTGACGAAATATGAGTTCCTCCGCATGCACGACTGGTTCACGAAGCACGCCGACGGCCGAACGGATCACCGCATGATCTTCCAGGGTCGGTACTATCATGTGTACATGGAAGGCTGGACCGACGCCGACCGGAACGTCCGTTACGAGGTGGGGATCGACCTGCTCGCCCGGCTTGACAGCAAGTACTGGGTCGAGACGCAGCAGGGCCGCATCCCGCTGTTCGTCAAGACGGGCCGGCTCCGGGACGACGGCACGCTCGACCCCGACGAGGTGAGCTTCACGCCGATGCGCCGGGTCGTCGAGACGCTGGCCGTGCAGACCAACCCGGCCATCACCGCCTACTACGCCGTCCGCAAGCAGATGCTCAACCTGATGGAGAAGCGCCGTGGGGTTCCCTGACCTGCAGACGTTCGTGGCCGAGCTGGAGCGGCGCGGCCAGTTGCGCCGCGTCGCCGTCCCCGTCGATCCGATCCTCGAGATCAGCGCGATCGCCGACCGCGTGATGAAGTCGCCCTGCCCCGAGGGGCCCGCCGGGGCGCCCAGGACCGACCCGGTGCACGGCGGGCTCGGCGGGGTCGGCCTGCTGTTCGAGAACGTCCAGGGCTCGCGGTTCCCCGTGCTGATCAACGCGTTCGGCAGCTACGCCCGCGTGCGGCTCGCGCTGGGCTGCGACGACCTGGAGGCGATGGCTGCGCGCGTCGAGCGGCTCATCAAGCCCGAGGTGCCGACGTCGCTGCTCGACAAGATGAAGCGGATCCCCGATCTGGTACGGCTCGCGAGCTTCCCGCCCCGGGTGGTCAGGCGCGGCATCTGCCAGGAGGTCGTGCACACCGATGACGCGAACCTCTTCGACCTGCCGATCATTCAATGCTGGCCGCGGGACGGACAGCTCGACCCCGACCTGATCGCCGATCGCGTCCTGCCGCCGGGGGCCGCGCTGCCGCCGGACGTGCCCCGCGGTACGGGGCGATTCATCACGCTGGCCGGCATCTACACCAAGCACCCCGAGACGCAGGAGCGCAACGTCGGCATGTACCGCGTCCAGGTATTCTCCGAGAGGCTGGCGGCCATGCACTGGCACATGCACCACGACGGGGCCCGGCACCACCGCGCGTGGGCCGCCCGCGGCGAGCCGATGCCGCTGGCGATCGTCCTCGGCGGCGAGTCGGTCCTGCCCTACGCGGCCACCTGCCCGCTGCCGCCGACGGTCAGCGAGCTGCTCTTCGCCGGCTTCCTCAACGACGGCGGGATCGAGCTCGTGCCCTGCCGGACGATCCCGATGGAGGTGCCCGCCAATGCCGAGATCGTCATCGAGGGCTGGGTCGATCCGACCGAGACGCTCATCGAAGGTCCGTTCGGCGATCACACGGGCTTCTACTCGCTCGCCGACCGCTACCCCGTCTTCCGCGTGACGGCAATCACACACCGGGCGAACCCGATCTACCCCGCGACGATCGTCGGCAAG
>CAZTVU010000131.1:12995-13696 GCA_964617025.1 uncultured Planctomycetales bacterium
CGATGGAGGACTACTACCTGGGCAAGGCGACCGAGCGGATCTTCCTGCCGCTGCTGCGGATGATCGTGCCCGACATCGTGGACTATCACCTGCCGCGGTTCGGGGCGTTCCACAACTGCGCGTTCGTGAAGATCCGCAAGGAGTATCCCCTCCAGGCCCGCCGCGTCATGCACGCGATCTGGGGCGCCGGTCAGATGGCCTTCACCAAGCTCGTCGTCGTCGTCGACGAGCACGTCAACGTCCACGATGAGCAGGAGGTCCTTTTCCAGATCGGCGCCAACGTCGATCCGCGGCGCGACACGGTCGTCGTGGACGGCCCGCTGGACATTCTCGATCACGCCGCCCCCGTCGAGGGCGCCGGCAGCAAGCTCGGCATCGACGCCACCCGCAAGTGGCCCGGCGAGGGCCCCGTCCGCCGCTGGCCGCCCGAGCTGGAGATGTCGAAGGCCGTCCGGGACCTCGTCGACCGCCGCTGGGCGGAGTACGGCCTGTCCTGACGGCGCGGCCTCGACACGGCTCGCCCGTCGGCCCGGCGACGACCGGCGGCCCGCTTGTGCCTTCCGGGCGCGTCCGTCATACTGCCGTGACCATGCACTCCCGGACGAAAAGGCGGCTGACGCGACGCCGAGCCCTGCAGCTTGCGGGCGCCGCCGTCCTGACCGCCGGCCCCGGCGCCGCATCGACGCCGGCGGCGAGGCGCG
>CAZTVU010000132.1:0-1212 GCA_964617025.1 uncultured Planctomycetales bacterium
CGGCGTCGTCGCCACACTCCCGATCGAGCATTGCAGACCGTTCGGCGTCCTCCAGAGCGCAGGCGGACAGGAACAGCTTCTTGATCTGCTCGTGGCGTTCCGGCGTCATGCGGGTTCGCCTTCGCCCGATAGCTCGCGCCGCAGCCACGCTCGAACGGATGTCCACTCGCCTTCGATGGTGCGCTTGGACAGCCCGAGCACCTGGGCCACCTCCGCGACGCTCAGGCCGCCGAAGAAGCGAAGCTCCACGATCGCCGCCTGCCGCGGATCCACCCGTGCGAGCTTCGTGAGCGCCTCGTCCACGGCCAGCAGATCCTCGTCGCGATCAGGCGAGAGGGCGACGTTCTCGTCCAGTTCGATGCGGGCCCGCCCGCCGCCCCGCTTGAGGCGGCGCTTGGTCCGTGCGTGGTCCACCAGGATTCGCCGCATCACCTGGGCGCCGACGGCGAAGAAATGCGTCTTGCCCTGCCAGTTCACCCGTGTCTGGTCCACCAGCTTGAGGTAGGCCTCGTGGACCAGCGCGGTCGGCGAAAGCGTATGGCCGGCCCGTTCCCCCTTCAGGTACCGGGCGGCGAGGTCACGAAACGCGTCATACAGCGCCGGGAACAGACGCTCCGCCGCCCCGCGGTCCCCTGCCGTGATGTCATTGACGATCTTCGTGATTGGCGACGGCTCGGGCGTGGCCATGGCGATCGATCCCCGGTTTTCGGTAGCGTGCCCGCGACCGGCGTATTCTTGCCTCCCCGCGGTCGTGTTGCAAGGCGGTCGGCGTCAGCCGTGGCGCGCGGGTCCCCGACCGCCGCCGGGCTCATGAAAAGCGCGTTCCATTGCGGACGCCCGGCCGCCCCGTCGCGTTGGTGGGAGAACGAGGGCAATGGGCCCCCGAAAAGGACGCCGAAACCGGCGGTTGGTTTCCGACAGCGTGGGGGAAACCGACGACCAAAGCGGGATGACCACGCGAGAAACGGAGCGAATCGAATGTTCAAGAAAATGGTCGCGAAGTGGGTGGCGATTGTTGCGGGTACGGCCTTCGCGGGCCTCTCGGTCGCCGGCTGCGACAGCCTGCAGCAGATCGTCGATCAGGTCCTGGGCGTCGTGGGCGCCGCCTGACAAGACGTGTCGCGGGTTTCGTGGTCCCGGGCAGCGGACCACAAGGCGCTGCGAGTTGGGGGAGTTAAGGCTGGGCTCGCGGAGGCGGATGCTCCGACCTCC
>CAZTVU010000132.1:1222-13521 GCA_964617025.1 uncultured Planctomycetales bacterium
GGCCCGCCTTCTCTTTGCGCGGCAGGCTTCCCCTATCGTCATGGCCTGAGCCCACGGGACGGCGGCCTCGCTGTGCCGCGCGACTTGCCGACGAGACGTCGGCTCTACAGTTTCGGCTCTACGGTAGTGTCGGCGCCACGGTAGGGCCGGCGCCCTCGCCGGCCAGAGGTGCCGCGCGAATTTCGGTTTTTTCTTATGGGTGCCGACGAGGCGTCGGCTCTACAGTCGCGTCGCGCACCGATGGTGTATAATCAGGCAGGTCGGCAGTCCGAAGACCGAGGTCGTGGCCCGTCTTCGCCACTTCTGACGCGGAGGAATCCGCGATGGCAGGCGCTCGTCTTCAGGGTCCGTTGCCGTTGGTGCGATACTTCGCTGTCGCGGCGGCAGCCCTCGCCCCCTGCACCGGCCGGGCCGCTCGTGGGGCTGATCCCCCTGCGGTCGAGCCGCGATACCACGTGGCCGAAATCCGATTCGGCCTCGTCGAGCCACCGGTCGTTGCGCAGAAGGACCTCGTCGGCTCCTTCCCGGTGTCGAACCAGCAGCGGCAGCCGATGCCCGTGGAGTGCAGCGGGCTGGTCTGGGCCGGCGACCGCCTCCTTGCCGCGAGCGACCGCCACGGACACGCGCTGTTCTCGATCCCGGTCAACCTCGATACGGCGACGATCGGCGACCCCGCGCTCGTCCGGGTGATCGCGAACGAGGAACGGCTCATCGAAGACGCCGAGTGCATCACCCTTCGCCGGGACGCCCAGGGCAACAGGATCGTGTACGTGCTCTGTTCGTTGAGCAACAGCCGCGACGAGTCGCCCCTGCCGAAGCGCCGATACATGCTTCGCTGCCCGCTGACCGGCTCGAACGAACCGGATCCGGAACGAGCGTCCGTCCTGAGCGCCGACCGCATCCGCGAGCTGCTTCAGGCCGAGTTCAGCGCGATCGGGGTGCGGCCGTACCACGCCTTCTACAGCGATTTTCCGGGGGGCGGCAGGAACACCTACCGCTGGGGCAATGTCGAGGGCATCGCCTTCGTGCCCGGCGGCGACAAGCTGATCGGCGGCATGCGAAACCCGCTCCTGGCCGGACGTGCCGTCTTCTTCATCCTCGGCGGGGTGGACCACATGTTCGACGCGGGCGACGCCGGCCGCCTGAAGCTGCTGGACCTCTTCGCCCTCGATCTTGGCGGACGCGGCGTCTCCGACCTCGCGTGGGATCCCGTCACGCGCGGCTACCTCATCGCGGCCGCACGCAGCAGCGGGCCCCGGCTCAACAAGGATCAGCCCTACCCGCCGAACGAACTGGACGCCGCCCTCTTCTGGTGGAGCGGCCGGAAGGCCGAGGCCCCGATCCTCTTTGCGACCGCCCCCGACACGAAGGTCGAGGCCGTCTGCCGACTGGGCGACACCCGGTTCATCGCCGTCGGCTCGGATGAGCGCGACGAAAGCGAGGGGCGCGAGCAGCGCCAGAGCGTCATCACCCTCATGGACTTCACGGGCGTGACACCGCGAGATGGACGAGCGAGGCACTAGACCCGAACCGGCCGGCTCCGCGGGCCTCGAGAACGAAGCGGAGTTCGACGCCAGCGTGGTCGCCGGCGGCGACGCGAGCACCCTGCTGACGCCCGAGGACTCCGTCCGCGTCGACGCCGAGCCGCCGCTCCAGGCTGCCGCTTCGCCGGGCGCCGCCCCGCAACCGGCCTGGGCCGGGAAGGTCCTCGGCCACTTCCGCCTCCTGCGCCCGCTCGGGGCCGGCGCCATGGGCATGGTCGTCCAGGCGCAGGACGTCCACCTCGGCCGCATCGTCGCCCTCAAGGTGCTCCGCAAACGCATCCGCGGCATGCGCGAGGAGGACCGCGTCCGGCAGTTCCTCCGCGAGGCGCGGGCGGCGGCCAGCATCGACCACCCGAACGTCGTCCCCGTCTACGAGATCAATCACCACGAGGGATGGTGGTACATCGCCATGGAGATGCTCGAGGGCGGCAACCTGCAGACCGTCGTCCGGGCCGCCGGGCCCCTGCCTCCCGAGCGGGCCTGCCCGATCATTGCCGACGCGGCCACCGCGCTCGCCGCCGCCCACCAGGCCGGAATCATCCACCGGGACATCAAGCCCGGCAATCTCATGCTCACGCGAACGGGACGGTGCAAGGTCACCGACTTCGGCCTCGTCCACTTCGATGACCCCAACGACCCGTTCGACCTGACGAACCAGTCCGTCGGCACGCCCTACTACATGGCCCCCGAGGTCATTCGGCACCAGCCACAGACGCCGGCCATCGACATCTACGGCCTCGGCGCCACGCTCTACTACGCGCTGACCGGCGAGCCGCCCTTCACCGGCCCCGATCACAAGGCCGTCATGCGCCGTCACCTCGACGACCCGCCGCCCGATCCGAGGGCAAAGGTCGCCGAGTGCCCGCCGAGCCTGGCGCTCCTGGTTCAGCGGAGCCTGGCCAAGAAGCCCGAGGACCGCCCCAGCGCCGCCGAGTTTGCACTCGCGCTCCGCGCCGAGAGCATCGGCGCCGCCCCCGCCGAGGGCCATCCCCTTGCCCAGGGCTCAGGCACCTGGGTCGGGCTGAGCGGCTTCGGCCAGCCCGGTTCCACGCTCGGCCGCTCGGGCCTGGGGCCGAGGCCCGCGGGCGCCGCGCACGGACCGGATTCCCGTGCGGCGTCCCCATCGTGGGCCGCACGCGCAGCGATCGGGGTCCTCATCGCCCTGACTGCCGGCATACTGCTCGGCGTTGCCTTCCTGATTGGGCGGATGGGGTTGTCGGTGACGCCCCCGGAGCCGCCTCCGGACGTCGCCGCGGGTGCGGACCCGCGAGCCGCCGTGCTGCTCAGCCGGCTTGCCGGGCGATTCCCTCAAACCCCGCCGAGCTACGGCGTCCGCGGCGCAAACGCGGTGCCGCTGGAGGATGGCGCAAGCCGGCCGCCACCCCCGTTCAGTTGGATCGGCAAGGTCGATGTCCAAGGAATCCACTTCGTGGCGAGCAGGACCGGTCGCTACTATTGGCCCGTCGACGCACCCGCTGCCGCCCTGATCACCGCCGAGAGCTTTGTCGGCTACCCCTCCGCCCAGGCCGCCGAACAGGCCGGCAAGCGCCCCGCACCTTCCTCGATTCGCTGAGCGCGCCGGGGCCGCTCGGTTCGTTCTCCCCGGCACGCGGAGGACTCTCGCCGCCGTGGCACCCGAAACGGCGGCAACGACGGCCCGGCGGTCCCCATTCGCCGGGCGAACGCGGCTACCGCCGCAGCCACTGACTGAGGGCGTGAAGCGTGGTCTGGCGCCCGGCCTTGGCGATGGAATCGGTGAGCGGGATGTCCTTGGGGCAGACCTTGACGCAGTTCTGGGCGTTGCCGCAGTCGGTGATGCCGCCGGGGGCCATGAGGGCCTCGAGGCGTTCGTGGGCGTTGAGGCGGCCGGTGGGGTGCATGTTGAACAGGACGGCCTGGCTGATGGCGGCGGCGCCGAGGACCTCGCCGCGGTCGTTGTATTGCGGGCAGGCCTCGACGCAGCAGCCGCAGGTCATGCAGCGCGACAGCGGGTAGGCCTCCTCCTGCTCGCGCTGCGAAATGCGCGGGCCGGGGCCGATGTCGTAGTAGCCGTCGACGGGGATCCAGGCGCGGACGCGCCGGAGGGCCTCGAACATCCGCGAGCGGTCGACGATGAGATCGCGGACGACGGGAAACTTGCTCATCGGTTCGAGGCGGATGCCGGCGGGGTTTTCCTCAAGAAGCCGGTCGACGAGCGCGGTGCAGGACTGGCGGACGCGGCCGTTGATGACCATCGTGCAGGAGCCGCAGACCTCCTCGAGGCAGCAGCACTCCCAGGCGACGGGGGCGACCGCTTCGCCGTCGGCGGTGACGGGGCGGGCGGCGACGGCCTGGAGGCAGGAGATGACGTTCATCTGGGGCACGTGGGGCACGCGAAAGGTCTGCCAGTACGGGGCCGTGTCGGGGCGGTCCTGGCGTCGGATGGTGAGTGTGACGAGCTCGGGCATGGCGATTAAATCTTCCTGACACCTTTTTCGATGATCTCGGCGCCCTTCATGCCGTAGGTCCGGGGGCGCGGGGGAATGAGGGAGACGTCGACGGGCTCGTAGCGGATCCACGGGCCGTCGGGGCGGTGTTCGGCGATCGTGGTCTTGAGCCACTGCTCGTTGCGGGCGAGGAAGGCCTCGTACCATCGCTCGGCCTGCCGGCGGAGCTCGGCGGGGTCGTCGGCGCTCGGGGCGGGGATTTCGAACTCGGGCTTGTAGTGCGCCCCGCGGCACTCGTTGCGGAGGAGCGCGCCCTTGGCGATGACGTGCGCGAGCGTGAGCATGTCGCCGACGGCGCGGGCGAAGACCAGGTTCTGGTTCGTCCAGCCGGAGCGGTCGGCGAGGCCGATGCGGCGGTACCGCTCCTGCAGCTCGCCGAGCTTCGTCAGCGTCTGCTCGATGTCCTTGTTGTGGCGGACGACGCTGCAGTTTCGCGTCATGGTCTCGCCGAGCTCGCGGTGGATCTCGTAGGGGTTCTCGGGGCCCTGCGAGCGGAGGAGGGCGTCGTAACGCTCCGTGTGGCGGGCGATCTCGCGCTCGAAGAGCGACGCGGGCGCGTCGCCGGCGCTCCTCTTCAGGACGTCGCGCAGGTAGTTGTCGATGCCGGGGGCGACGATCAGCCCGGAGAAGATGCAGCTCAGCAGCGAGTTGGCGCCCAGCCGGTTGGCGCCGTGATACTGATAGTCCGCCTCGCCGATCGCGTAAAGGCCGGGGACGCTCGTCATGTGGTTCGCCGGCGAGCCGATGACGAGGCCGCCGGTCTTCGTGTCCTTCTCGTAGTCGCACCAGAGGCCGCCCATCGTGTAATGGACCGCCGGGAAGATCTTCATCGGCTCCTCGCGGGGGTCGATGCCGACGAACTTCTCGTAGATCTCGAGGATGCCCTCGAGCTTGCGGTCGAGCTCGGCCCGCGGCAGGTGCGTCAGATCGAGGTAGACGCAGTATGCGTTTGGGTCGGCGCTGTAGCCGTCGCGGCAGACGGCGAAGATCTCGCGCGTCGCGATGTCGCGCGGGACGAGGTTGCCGTATCGCGGGTAGCGCTCCTCGAGGAAATACCACCGCTCCGACGGCGGGATCTGCCTCGGCGGGCGGCGGTCGCCGGGGGCCTTGGGCACCCACACGCGGCCGCCCTCGCCGCGGGCGGACTCGCTCATGAGGCGGAGCTTGTCCGCGCCGGGGATGGCGGTGGGGTGCACCTGGATGAACTCGCCGTTGGCATAGCGGGCGCCGGCCACATAGGCCCGGGCGCCGGCGGCGCCGGTGCAGATCGTGCTGTTGGTGCTCTTTCCGAAGATGAGGCCGCAGCCGCCGGTGGCCAGGACGACGGCGTCGGCCGGCAGGGCGCGGATCTCCATCGTGTTCAGGTGCTGGACGATCGCCCCGCGGCATGTGCCGTTGCCGTCGAGGACGGGCCCGAGAAAATCGCAGAATTCGTGCTTGGTGACGCGGCCCTCGGCCTCCCAGCGGCGGACCTGCTCGTCGAGGGCGTAAAGGAGCTGCTGGCCGGTCGTGGCGCCGGCAAAGGCGGTGCGGCGGTAGAGCGTGCCGCCGAAGCGGCGGCAGTCGCGAAAGCCCTCCGGCGTGCGGTTGAACATGACGCCGAGGCGGTCGAGCAGGTCGATGATTCGCGGGCCCCAGTCGCACATCTCCTTGACGGGGGGCTGGTGCTGGAGGAAGTCGCCGCCGTAGACGGTGTCGTCAAAGTGCTTCCATTCGGAATCGCCCTGCTGGCGGGTGACCTGGTTGACGGCGTTGATGCCGCCCTGGGCGCAGACGCTGTGCGAGCGCTTCACCGGGACGAGGCTGACCAGGTCCACGTGTCGGCCGGCCTCGGCGAGGCGCATGGTCGCCGCCAGGCCCGCGAGACCGCCGCCGACGACGATGACGCGCTGCTCAGGCATGGAGGCCCCCCCGGTGGCCGTTTCGGATTCCGGATTTTCGATTTGGGGTTCCGCGCGTGGGGGCCGTACCGCAGCGTGAGGGGGATCGTGCCTGCCGATCCGGAGCGCGGAATCCACAATCCAGGATCATTCGGTTGCCTCCTTGGCCGTTGCCTCCTTGGCCACGACCTCGGACATTGCGGGTGCGGTTTGGCCGATCTTCAGCTCCTCCGGCGGCGTGCGGTCGAGGGTCCACAGGGCGGCCAGGCCGAGGGAGCAGACGGTCAGGCCGATGGCGGCGCAGACGTAGCCGGCCTTCCGCTGGGCGTTCGGGCCGATGGTGATGCCCCAACTGATCAGGAAGGTCCACAGCCCGTTCGCGAAGTGGTAGCAGGAACACACGATGCCGACGGTGTACATCGGGGCGTACCACCACGACCGCTGCATGGCGACGGCGGCGGTGTAGGCGGCGTGGGGACGTTCCGGGTTGAAGGCCCCGCCGCCCAGCGGCTTGCCGAGCCAGTGCATGTGCCACAGGTGGCACAGGATGAAGACGATCGTGACCAGTCCCGTGACGCGCTGGAGGGTGTATCGGATGTTGTCGGCGTAAGGGTAGTATCGAAGGTTCGACCGGCCGGTGCGCCAGATCTGGACGCCGAGCGTCGCGTGGAAGAGGATCGGCAGGAAGATGCCGAAGACCTCGGCAGGGAGGAGGAAGGGCTCGAGCGAGTGGATGCGATCGACGTTCCGCTGGAAGGCCTCCGCGCCGCCGACGACGGAGGCATTCGTGGCGAGGTGCATGACGAGGAAGACGCCGACGGGCACCACTCCGGTGAGCGAGTGCAGCTTGCGCAGGAGGAAGTGATACGATCGCTCACTGCCCGCCGACTCGGCAACCTGCGTGGCCACGCGCCGCGACCTCCCGCGATTCGGTAACGTGACGTATCGCTTCCGTGCCGGTGCCGCTTCCGGTTCGAGCGTCTCGCTCGTTCCCGACCCCGAAGGGCCGCCCGAGAGTCGCCCGGGGTGTCGGCCCTGCGTTTCGGGCACCAACAAACGCAAGGCCCCGAACGGGCGTTCGAAGTACCGCGCCGGGCGCGAAACTGCCCCGTCAGGCACGGCTTTGGCAATTCTAGGGAGGTGCGCCGATCGGTCAAGGATGCCCGCGGGTTCCGCTTCACCCCCGGATGTGTTGCCTCACCGCTTCAGGGCAGCCATGCACTCGCATTGCCGTGACCACGCGCTTGGTTTGCGGAGGCCCTGCCTGCGCGAGTCCTTCCCTTTGCTCCCCACTACTTGGGCTCGGCGTGGGCCTGGGCCTTGCGGACGCCCAGCAACTCCTGCATGACGCTCATCAATATCGGCTCGACGCCGGGGGCCACGCGCGAGGCGGGACCGGCCTCGTAGCCGCCTTCCTCGTAGGCGACCGTCGTGCAGATATAGCCCGGGCCGTAGTCGCCGTAGGCGGCCATGCACACGAAGGCGTCGGGCCGCATGGCCTGGGCGGCCAGCGCGTACTCGACGAACAGCTCGCCGGGCATGTGCAGCACGTACGCCGGTCCGATCCGCAGGCAGCTCAGGTCGATCCGCCCCCCCGCGCGGCAGCGGCGCAGCCAGACCAGGTCCCGGGCCGCTCCCACCCGGGCGCGAAGCGGTGCGGCGGAATCGCCGAGGGTGCGCAACAGCTCATCCTCCGCCGGCGACTCGCGAGGCGGCAGGGCGACCGGGCGGATGCCCCAGCCGACTTGATCGGCGGTGATCGGGCGCTTCTCGACGGCGTCCCACGCGTCGGCCATTCCCTGGGCCAGGCGATTGGCCAGCTCGAATCGCCGAGGCGGCCGGCCGTCGTTGTACTTGCCGGCCCCGATGTTGCCGCCGGCGCCGTTGAAATGCACGTGGAAGACCTCCGGCAACGTCGCCTCGCGAAGCCCGCGGGCCAGCCCGACGAAGTCGACGCTGACGGCCCCGCGGCAATAGAAGCTCTGCGGGTGCGTGGCGTAATACGTCATCGAGACGACGGGCCGGTCGCCCGCCCAGAAGCTGATCAGCCGGACGTACGGGTCGATCACGCCCTCGGGGGCCGCGCGGATCTCGGGATCCGGGCAGGAGGTGAACCGCTGGGCCTTGAACTTGCCGTCGGGGCCGAGGATTCGCCGGTTGGATGCCACCTGTTCGGCCTTCGCCTTGCCGAGGCCGACGTGGGTGACGGCGACGGGTTTCGCCAGGGCCTCCCGGATGGCCGCCTGCGCTCGGTTCATCGTGGCGCGGACGAAGACCGGGTCGGACATCTTGCCGCCGAGGCCATGCTTGGCCAGCAGCTCCTCGGCGGCGAAGTCGCAGCCGGGCGCATCGTGCTGGTGGACGCAGTGCAGGGCGACGCGGTCGGGCGTCGTGCCGGCAGCCCCGGCGAGGGCGTTGCGCCAGGCGTCGTAGGCGTCGTTGGCGATGCCGACCCAGTCCACCGCACAGAGGACGATCGGCGGTCCCGCGTTGAGCAGCACCACCCCGCGGCACGTGAGCCGGTCGACGATCGTGCGGGCCGGCAGGCATGCGCCGTGGCAGAGCGGCGAGCCGAGCGGGGGCGTCGCATCCACCTGAAACATCGCGATCGCCAGGGGCTCGGCCGCGCGGCCCGGCGCCAGGGGAGTGACGATCGAGGCCGTCAGGATCAGCAGAATCGGGACGGTGCGTTTCATCGGCGGTTCTCGTGACCTTCTGCCTGAGTTCGACGCATCATCGCCCGCGGGGGCGGTCATCACATCTTCGCCAGGGCGGCCCGGTGGGCCCACACCTTCTCGAAGGCCTTGACGTACTGGTCGACGAGCTCGGGCGCCTCCGAGGTGAAGTACGGCAGCGACACGCACGTCCGGTTGGCCTGGTCCGCCCCCGGCAGGCGATCAGGGACGGCCGGCAGATGGTGCCACCACTTCGCCTCCTGGAAGATCGGGTAGTCGTGCAGGAGGTGCCAGGTGTAGGCGCTGATCTGCACGCCCTCGGCTGCGAGGGCCTTGACCGCCGCGCTGCGGGAGAAGCCCGCCTTGGCCTCGTCGATGAACATCAGGTTGTTGGCGTAGAAAACGCGGTCCATGTCGGGCCGGACGGCCTGTGCCGTGAGGCCGGGCAACTGCGTCAGCCGTTCGTTCAGGCGGCGCATCTGGGCCACGCCCGCCGCGTTGCGCTGCGCGAGATACTTGAGCTGGATCCGGCCGAGGATCGCCGCGATCGGGTGGATGCGGAGCTTCGAGCCGAAGGCCGTGCCCTGGTACTTGCGGTATGGGCTGTCCTCCGGGAAGGTCTTCGGCAGGTCGTAGTTGCCGTAGGTCACCGCCCGCTCGAAGTCGCCCCGCTCCTTGTACATGCCCATGCCGCCCTCGATCGCCGGCAGCGGCTTGCCGAGCTGCAGGCTGAACCCGGACATCCGGCCCCAGGTGCCGATCAGCTTGCCCTTGACGGCGGCTCCGTGCGCGTGGCTGGCGTCCTCCAGCACGATCAAGCCGTGCTCTTTGGCGAAGTCGCACAGCCGGTCCATCTCGCACGGAACGCCGTACCAGTGGACCGCGAGCACCGCCCGGGTGTTCGGCGTGAGCCGGCGGCGGCAGTCGTCGACGTCGATGTTCAGCGTCCGCGGGTCGATGTCGACCCAGACCGGCACCAGCCCGAAGAACCGCATGGGCACCACCGGGAACCACGTGCTGTAGCTCGGCACGAGCACCTCGCTGCCGGCGGGGAGGTCCATGGCGAACATCATCGACGTCAGCGCGCTGGTGCCGTTGCAGTGGGCCTTGGCGTAGGGGGCCTTGTGGAAGTCCATCCACGCCTTCTCGAACTCGGCGATCGGCGCGTAGCTGGGGTTGTCGAGAAACTCGTATACCGCCTTCTTCTCCTCCTCGGTGTAGAGGGGCCACTTGACGGCCTTCTCGTGCGGGATCGTCACCGCCTTGGCGCCGCCGTCGACGGCCAGCGTCTCGGTGGCGGCGCGGCCGTGCGCGGTGCCGGCCAGAGACGCCCCGACGGCCACCGCCCCGGTCGCCTTGAGGAAGCTGCGTCGCGTGCTGCGCGACGACGAATCGTATGGCAGGTTTTTCATGATTCCGCTCCTGAAAGGGGAATATCGCTCTTCCTCACGATAGCCCGGCGGCGCGGCGGACGCAAGCGTCCCGCCGCTACGCGGCCGGTCCGGCGGAGCGGGCCGGGAATCGCTTGACGCGCGCCGCGAGCGGGATTATGGACGCGTTCGGCGGGGTCGGGGCCCGGCAGGCGCCGGGCGCGGCACGCCGGGCGCCGGACGATCGAAAGGGCCGATTCATGAGGATTCACATGCGACGATGGGCGGTGCTGTCCGCGGTCTTCTGCGGGCTCGCCCGGGGGGCCGAGATGCCGAAGGATTCGCCCAAGCTTCAGGACGAGCGGATGCAGTGGTGGCTGGAGGCGCGGTTCGGGATGTTCATCCACTGGGGCACGTACGCGATGGCGGCGCGGCACGAGTGGGTGAAGAACCACGAGCGGATGCCCGACGAGGTGTACCGCAAGTACTTCGAACGCTTCGACCCCGACCTGTACGACCCGAAGGAGTGGGCGCGGGTCGCGCGCCGGGCCGGCATGCGGTACTTCGTCATCACCACGAAGCATCACGAGGGCTTCTGCCTGTGGGACTCGAAGCTCACCGACTACAAGGCGACGAACACGCCGTACGGCAAGGACCTGCTCCGGCCGATGGTCGAGGCCTTCCGGGCCGAGGGGCTTCGCGTCGGCTTCTACTACTCCCTGCTCGACTGGCACCACCCGGACTACACCGTGGACGGGTGCCACCCGATGCGCGACAACAAGGCCGAGCGCGACAAGAACGCCTCGCGCGACATGCGGCGATACGTGGACTACGTCGAGGGCCAGCTCCGCGAGCTGCTGACGCAGTTCGGCCCGATCGACTGCCTGTTCGCCGACTTCTCCTTCCCCGGGGCCGACGGCAAGGGGCGGAACGACTGGCAGTCGGAGCGGCTGCTGAAGGTCATCCGCGAGCTGCAGCCCAACTGCCTGATCAACGACCGGCTCGACCTGCTCGACCGCGCCGACGGGTGGGACTTCCGCACGCCGGAGCAGTTCATGCCGCGGGCGTGGGTCAGCATGGACGGGCAGCGCGTGCCCTGGGAGACGTGCCAGACGTTCAGCGGCTCGTGGGGCTATCACCGCGACGAGGCCACGTGGAAGAGCCCCAGGCAGCTTATCGTCATGCTCATCGAGACCGTCAGCAAGGGCGGCAACCTGCTGCTGAACGTCGGCCCGACGGCGCGGGGGACGTTTGACGACCGCGCCCTCGAGCGGCTGGCGGCGATGGGCGACTGGATGCGGCTGCACGGCCGCGCGATCTACGGCTGCACGGCGGCGCCGGCCGACTTTCGCAGGCCCGACAACTGTCTGCTGACGTACAACGCCAAGACGAAGCGGCTCTACGTGCACGTGCTGGTGTGGCCGATGGGCAAGCTGCACTTCGACGGCATCGCGGGAAAGGTGGCCTACGCGCAGCTCCTGAACGACGCGAGCGAGGTGCGGTTCAGCGACAACAAGGGTGCGTGGATGGCCGACCAGCAGGGCGCGGCCGACGGCATCACGCTCGATCTGCCGGTGCTCCAGCCGAACACGGCCGTGCCGGTGGTCGAGTTGTTCTTGAAGTGACGGCGAGGCGGGGGAGGGAGTTGCGCGTGCCGCGTACGGAGTTGCGAGTTCAGTGCCGCGCGTGACGCGTTCGCGGTCAGGCAGAGCCGACGCCTCGTCGGCAATTCGGTCTAAGCGCTGGTCGCTCATGGGAACGGGACCGGCGACGTGTGCAGCGCCGAATTTCTCGTCGGCGTGGGAAGAATGAGAGGAACGATGCGCGGGGAAGAAGGCCGGCGAGGCGCCGGCCCCACTGTAGAGCCGACGCCTCGTCGGCACCGAAGGGAACAAACCGAAAACTGTAGAGCCGACGCCCTCGTCGGCATTCTGGCGGAAACGCTGATTGCCCGCGGCTACGGAATGGCGCTCGCGTGCCGTCCCGTTGGGCGGCCCCTGCTCCTGCTCGCTCGCACTTGTTCACTTTTCCGCCCCGGACTCCCGCGCCGGGTTCGCGGGCGGGCGGTCCTGTCGTTACAATTCAAACCGGTACCGGCGGAGGCGGATCGCACGCCATGACCACGGAAGCAGCTCCCAACATCCGGCGCTGGCGGCCCGAAAGCGGGCGCGAACCCCTGGTCCGCGTCGGGGTGGTCCTGGATGAGGACGCCATGCCCCTGATCCGGATGCAGACGCCCGACGAACCGTACGACCTCGCCCCCGGGGCCGCGGGCGGGCAGGCCGTCCGCGCCGTCCGCATCACGGCCCGGCTGGACGGCGACGCCGTCGCGCTCGCCGTCGGC
>CAZTVU010000133.1:0-714 GCA_964617025.1 uncultured Planctomycetales bacterium
CATCATCGGCACACGGTCGACGGCTGCGGACGATCGGGCCGACGAACACCCCATCGTTTGCATGGAACACTCCGTCGAGGCGAACGGTCGCGCGTCGGGAATCGTGCGATCGTCCGTCAGGGTCGCGGCGCGTGCCCGCTGGCGGGCTTCTTCCGCTGGAGGGGATCCCAGAAGCGGATGAACTCGTCGGTGTTGTCCTTTTTCGGGTTGATCTGATCGACGCGGCGGTATTCGGCGTGCCCGTCGCAGAAGACCAGATTTCCCCCGCCCCGGTGCCGATTGCCGTTAAGGCCCTCGTTGGCGTCATTGACGCGCGGCCACCAGAGCGTGGCCGCCCAGTCTCCGTCCGGCCTCGGGTTGGTGTCCCCGAAGAGAATCGTGTCGGAGACCCGCTTGAACCAAGTCTCGCGCCACCAGTTCCTGGGCGGGATGTAAATGTACTGGGCCGGGGCCGGGTTGGCGTCCGAGTAGAAATAATGTCCTAGAAAATAGGCGTTGTAGCCGTAGCCGAGGCTGCGGCGGTTGTATGACCACTCCCAGGCCACCCCGTCGCTCTGCGAGCCCAGGAGCGACGGGCAGTGAGCCAGCTTCTTGTCCCGGAAGTAACGCTCCAGCAGAAGGAACCACTCCTGCTCCCTCTGCCGCTGCCGACCGAGGTACACGGTGTATTCCCAGTAACGGTGCGGCGGATAGACACCCTTGCTGTCGATCAGG
>CAZTVU010000133.1:779-13521 GCA_964617025.1 uncultured Planctomycetales bacterium
TGCTCGCGCGCCCGGCTCAACGACGGAAGCAAGGCCGCGACGAGCAGCGCGATGATGGCAACCACCACGAGAACCTCGATAAGCGTGAAGCCCCGCGTCGGCGGGCGAACGGACCACGGCGAAACGAGATTACGACGGAATGTGAAAGAAACACGCATGTCCCGGCCTCGACAACGTGACCGAATGCCTCCACCCACGCACGAAACGCGGACCCGCATTTCTTGTAGCGTTTTTGCGGGGGCCATGTCAAGCGTCATCTTGCGTTCGCCGGCGGTACGGTACACGGCGGCCTCCGACGGCCGGGGGTGGCAACCGAGACTTCCGCGCACGCTGTGCAGGAGCCGTGGCGAGCGATTCTACTCGCACGCCGGCGGCCGGTTTGGGCCGTTGAAGCAGCCTTGGAACGTCCCGAAATCCGCCAGGTCCACATCCCCGTCCCCGTCGAAGTCCATCCGTCCACACGCCGGCCCCGCGTACGGCCGGTTCGGGCCGTTGAAACACCCTTGGAACAATCCAAAATCCGCCAGGTCCACATCCCCGTCCCCGTCCAGATCCGTCGCGGGACTCGTCGGCCCCACATACACCGCCGAGACCGGAAACGCCAAGCCCCCCGCCGCGATCGCCTCCCCCGCGACAGACCCCACCGACGCCGGCACACTCGACCACGCCACCGACGGCCCCACCCGCGCCAGCGTCGGTGTCGTGAACACTGGCGTGTTCACCCCCAACACATCCGCCTCCGAAAACGTCGGCGCGCTATAGCCGACAACATACACCACCCCGTCACGCGGATCCTCCTCGATCGCCGTGATCCCCGACGTCAAACCCAGGCACGTTCCCGGCTCCGCACACATCCCCGGCGCCGCGTGCTGCACCCGCACCACCCCATCAAACAAGAGGCCCCCCACCGACGCTCCGCTTCTCTCGATCGTGAACCGATAGACGTAGCTGTCCAGCCCGTTCCCCGCGTTCGATGACGACGCCACATACAGCCGGTCCGATGAACCCGACACCCGCAACGCCGTCGGACACCGCGGAACCGGGATCGCCTTCCCCGCGAACAGCTCGTTCAACCACTCCCGCCGGATCTCATACCCCTGCGACTCGCTCCCGGTGCTTTCGTTGTAAACCAGGATCCAGTCGTTTAGGTTGCTCTGCCGGGCGCTGCTCACGAACACGTTGCCCTGCCCATCAACCTCAATCTCCTGCAAACCTTGCAGATCGCACAACGGCTGCACGCTTCCGTCACCCGTCGCCCGCACATTTACACACGTATGCGGGTCCTGCAACGGGTCCAGCCCGAACAGCGTCTCCACCGTGTATGACCCGTTGCCCATAAGGTGCAACTTCGCCGCCGCCCGGTACGTGTGCGCCGGCACCGACCCGTCGGCCGGGACCGCCACCACCACCGGAACCACATACACGTAGGCCGGGGTGGCATCGTTCGGATCGAACGCCGCGTCCGCCAGCGGAACCCCCGTACCCCCCGTCATCCAGCCCACGCTCACCGTCCGATTCGTCTGACGGTACGCCAAGCCGGCCTGCGGGACCACAATCGGCGTCCCGCCTGCGCCGTCCTGCCGTATCAGTCCGTGCGCCCCGTGAACGTGATAGACCCGGCCGCCGCCATCCCGCACGATCCGACCGCCGCCCCGGTCGCAGCTCAGGCCCGGCAGGCACCGGGGAACCGAGGGGCCCGAGACCAGGGCGTCATCCCCATCAATCGTGTAGAAGTAGTCATTGAACGGGCTGTCCGCATCCGGCTTGCCCGCGATCTGAAGCACGGCGCCTCCGCCCGCCGCGGCGATCGGCCCGCCGGCCGAGGCCTTCGTTGGCACGCCGCCGAGCGGCACCTCCGGCTCCGCCGGGCACAGGTTCAACGCCCCGTTCCGCGCCGCATCCCACGCCACCACGTCCGCCCCGTTCACGTACCCGTCCCCGCTCAAATCCAGGCACCACTTGGGGTACGGGTCATCCGGGTCGTACGTCGGCAGCGGACGCCCCAGCTCGGCCACCAGCGTCAGGAAATCCAGTCGCCCGATCCCTGCATCCGGGTGGAAATCCGCACACCGCTCGCACCAGACCTGCGGGTCGAAATTGTCAATCCAGATCCGCGCGGGGATCGGATTGTTCTGACCGTCTCGCGCCGAGACCAACTCCAACTCCACGTACGTCCCCCGCGTGAAATTCAACCCCCCGCGCGGAAACCGGCCCACGAACGTCGCGTACTCGTTGCTGCCCGTTCCCCCCGCCATGTCCGCCGGCGGAGCCGACAACTCCGCCACCTTCAGCAGACCCTCGCCGACCTCAGGCCGATCACTTAAATACACGTTCAACTTCGTCCCCGCCTCCGCCTCCCGGAACCGGTACTCGAACACGACCACGATGTCCTCACCCCCCGCGCGGGCAAAGCTCCCCTTTGCCGCCACGCTGCCCGCGGGCCGCCGAATGGGATGACCCTCCCCATCCACCGCCTGTGTCCGGATCTCCATCACGCCGTCGTGCGTATTCGGGTCGCGGGCATCCGGCAACCGGACGATCGCGCCCTCTCGGCAGATCGTCTCATCCTTCGGAGGTGCGTTGCCGGGGCACATGCCGTTGCACTGACAGTCCTGCACATCTTGCGAGTCGCGAAGGCGCTTGCGAACCCGGATGTCAAACTCATTGAACGGCGGAGTCGTCGTGTCGTTCATCGCGATAATGCCCAGCGAAAAGCCGAGCAACGGGACATCGACGATCCGGGCGCCGTTGGCAAAGCTCGAGGGAAACGGCGGCGGAACGGTCCATTCGACTTCTTCCGTCGGCCGACCCTCTGCATCGACCGCGAGCACCAGCTTCAGCGTCTCGTAGTATAACGTCTGCAACGCCGTGTTCAGAACGGCGTTGGGATAAAGTCGCAATGTCTTGACGTAAACGGTCTCCGGGCGCACCGTGTCCGTCCGAAAGACGAAACCAGCTCGATTGCTGAGGTTCAGCTTGGCGCCGGGCTTGATCTCGAGCGATTCGAGAACCCAGTTCTGCGCCGGATCCCCGCCGAAGCGCCCCGTCACCGCCGCCGGGAATGCTCCCGAGGCGCAGGCGGGGTTCGCACCCCCGGACTCGCACTCGTAGTCCCTCGCTCGAAGCTCCAGCAGCGTCCCCTGCTGCAACGCCGGGCTCGTCTCGATCATCACGTGGATCGTGTTCCCGTCGATCGTCGGATGCTGCGCAGCGGCCGGATCGGGGTCCAGGTCCAGATACCGGTCGCCGATCGAGGTGATGATGTTGTTTGCGATCGTCGCGTTGCCTTCGACGAAGAACTCGCCGCCGGACTGGATCGCGTCCAGCATAAAGATATCGTTGTAGCGGATCTCGCTACCCTGGCTGATCTGCGCCTGGCGAACATGGACATTGGCGTTGCGGACCTGGGAGTTCTCCCTCACCAGCAGCGTTCCGTCGATCAGAATCCGGCCCCCAGGCACCCCGCCCGGGTCGACGCACGGCTCGCCCGTACCTGATGCTCGAAGGTCGACGCAGGCGCTGCCCTCGACGATCATGTGCTGGCCCGGGGCGATCTCGATCGTGCCGGTGCCGATGATCTTCGTGCGCACGATGACGGGATCGTAGAACGGCGAGTCCGAGACGTAGAACTTCGCGAAGGGCCCCAGATCGATCCGGCCGGGACCATCGAACCAACTCGAGCGAACGTCGAGCGTCGAAGGCACGACCGCATCGCCGGCCGTCAAAGCCAAGAGGCCGTTCAGGTACGTCTGGCTCCGTGTCATCACGCCTGCGTCGCTCGTTGCGCGGGGGCCGGTGACGGCGTTCGCGCCGATCGTCACGTTGCTCATCTGCGGACGACCCCAGTCGAAATACAACGCCGCCGCCTCAGTGGCCGCCGTATTGCCCATGATCAACAGGTTGTTCAGCGTCGGCTGGCCGTTGCCGACGTAGATCCCCGCCCCGCGCTGGTCCGCGTCGGACGCGCCGTTGGCATTTCCCGCCGTGATCGTGAAGCCGTCCAGTGTTGCCGTGCCGTTTGTCGCGATGGCGTTGACCACGTGGTAGCTGTTGTCCGAAGGATCGCCCGGCACGCCGCTGAGAATCGTCGGGTGCGCCGCCGGATCGCGATCCGCCAGGGACGAGGCACCGACGGCGAACCCGCCGTAGACCGCCACGCCGTTCACCAAGCGGAACGACGTGTCGACCACGCCCGGCTTGTACGTCCCTTCGGCGACCCAGATCTCCGAAACGCGGCCGGCGGAAGCAAGCGCCGTCAGCAAGGCCGAGTCGAGGCTCGTACCCGCCGAGGCCCAATCGGTCGCCGTGTTCGCACCGGCGGCGTCATCATTGATGTATAGGCGCGACGGGACGGGACCGCTGCCGTACTCGTATGCTCCCATGTCCACGACCGGCGCACCGCCCGCACCTGTGTCCGTTGTCCCAGGATCGTCCGACCGGCGAGTGTTCCCCGCCAAGTCAGAGTACAACGGCACGGCCGCGTTGTTTCCCGCGTCGATGCAGGGCGAATCCGCCTGCAGATGCAGGTCGTCGTCAATCGTGCCGTTGATCGCCTGGAACTTCGGATTCGTGTAGACGTTGCCCGCCACCCAGTTCACGGTGCACGGTGCATAGATAATGGTAATGTCATCCCTGCCGTTGCTTACGTTGCAGTTCGTCAGGTTGACGGTCGTCGTCTCGATCCCGATCTGGTATCCACGCGTGGCAGCCGTATTGCCCCAGACGATCGTGTTATAGAGATTGAGCGTTGCGCCGGCTCCGTACAGGCCGCCGCCGGCGTCGTCGGTCACATTGTTCGCCCAGAACGTGCAGTTCGTCACCGTGGCCGTCGTGTTCTGACAGAAGAAGCCCGCGCCGTACCGGCCGGAGTTCCGGATAAACACACAGTTCGTCAGCTCCGTCGTACCCCCCGTCGCTCCGTACACGTAAAGGCCACCTCCGTAGTTCGCGATGTTGCCGCCGAAAAAGCAGTTGATGAACCGGGCACTGCCTTCACTCACCCACGCCCCGCCGCCGTGGCCCGCCGCCGTGTTGCTCACAAACCGGCACCGGACCACCGTCGGACTCCCCGTCTGCACATAAAGCCCCGCGCCTTCCGCCGAAGTGTTGTTGCCATCGCTGATGGTAAACCCGTCCAGCACGGCCGTCGCCGTCACCCCGCTCGCCGTCACGACGCGGTAACTGTTGTCGGCGGCGCTGCCCGGCGTACCGATGTCGCCGCTGAGCGTCGTGACGTTCGTCAAGACGTTGCGCTGGTTTAGCGACGTCTCCACCCCGGCGAACCCGCCGTACAGCTTTACGCCGGTCTTGAGCTGAAATGTGGCCGTACGGCTGCCCGTGCCGGTCGGGTGGGCCGTGTCCCGGTCGGGCTTATACTCCCCGGCGGCGACCCAGATTTCGTCGCCGGACTGGGCGGCGACAAGGGCGTCCTGGAAGTACCTGTACGCATCCGTCCAGCTTGTGCCGTCGTTCGCACCGGCGGCATCAGCCTTGACGTAGCGAACCGCACCTCCCGCCGATGAGGCGGCCAGACTCATTGCCAACGGAAGCGCAAAGATTCGGTAGAAGGGAAACGTTTTTGAGCCATTGCTCGCCGTCATCACATGTCTCCCAGCGAACAACACCTTCGCTGACATGATTTGCACCAGCGCCCGGAGGGCGCACGTGTCTACGGCACTTCCCGCTGACATTCGGCGATCGCCGTGTGGAGGTCCGCAAACGGGACCACGACGTATGACGCGTCCACACTGATTCCTCGCCGAATCCGCACAAGGTCCGCGCGGCCGTCCAGAAACGCCACATTCACCCGGCGGCCCCGCCGGTGCCAGTCGCGGTACCACGACGCCTGCGTCCGGAAGTACCAGGCCCGGTCCCATTCGAAATCCCCCACCAGCAGCAGCCGCGACGGCGTGGCTAGGTTCGACCACGTCAGGTTCGCCAGCCGGGGCGACATCTGCCTCCACACGAGCTTGCACGGATCGGCCGACGACGGCTGCCACTGCGCCGGACCCGCCAGGAACCAATTCATCTGATAGCTCGTGCCGTACCAGTCGTAGCATCGCCCTTGCGCAAAGACGTCGCCGGCGTCGCAGGGGCAACAGAAGACATCCGCGCGGTCCGTCACCGCTGGCAGGCCGCATGAGCGATTCAGCGGCTTGGCCACCGGCCGGGCGCAGTCCGCTCCGTATTCCGGGCCGCCAGCACCCTGCTTTCCGCCGTAGTTGATTTGGGTGTTCTGCTCGCCGGGATGGTCCTTCGGAAAGCGGCCGCCGTGATCATTCAAATACGTGTGCCACGCCCGGGCGATCTGCGCCAAATTCGACCGGCAAGCGAGGCAGCGGGCCTGCTCGCGGGCGCGGGCCAGGCTCGGCAGCAGGATCGCGGTCAGCAGCGCAGTTACCGCAACCGCGACGAGCAGCTCGATCAGCGTGAAGCCGAAGCGTCGCGCCGAGCCCGCGGCGATGGGGGCAGGCGCTGACATCGCACGCCTCCCGGCAACGTTCGGACGGGCGCGGAGTCGGTTCATGGGCCACCCCCTGTCTGCGTGGCCGGCCGGGTGGTCGGCAGGACCACGCCCGAGCGATCGAGCCCGCGGCGGACCTCATCGGACAGGTCAAGCAGGTTCCGAATGACCGCCTCGGCAGCCGCCCGGGCCGACCGCTCCCGCTCCAAGGCCTCGGCGGCCTCCAGGTAATAGTGAAGACTGATGCCCGCAAAGCCCGCGATGGCCGCCATCAGCAACGCCACCACGCCTGTGGCGTACCGGTGACGCACGGCCAGCTTTCGCAATACATAGAGCGAGCTGGCTGACTTCGCGCTGATCGGCCGGCCGTCCAGCCACGCCGCAAGGTCGTCGCGAAGCTCGGCGGCCGAGCCGTACCGGCGGTCGGCCTCTTTCTCCATCGCCTTCAGGATGATGGCATCGATTTCCGAATTAAGTTCTCGGCGAAGCTGCGACGGGCGGACGGGCCGCTCCTCGCGGATGTTTCGGATCGCCTCGGCGAGGTCCAGCCCCAAGGTCTTGTACGGCAGCGTGCCGGTCAGCAACTCGTATAGGATCACGCCCAGGGCGAAGACGTCCGTCCGAGTGTCCGCGGCGTTTGGGTCGCCCGTCGTTTGCTCGGGGGCCATGTACGGCAGCGTGCCCATGATCTGGCCGGCCAGCGAGACGGCCCGGCCCAGGCCGCTGGCGAAGTCGGGGGTCACGATCTTCGCCAGTCCGAAATCAAGGATCCGCGGCCGGCCGTCCTCGTCGACCAAGATGTTGCCGGGCTTCAGGTCGCGGTGGATTACCTGCCGCTGATGCGCATACGCCAAGGCATCACACGTCTGCCGGATCAGGTCGACCACATCCCGCACGCCAGCCCGGGTCATGCGAACGTGCGTGTCCAGCGGCCGGCCGCAAACGTACTCCATCGCGAAGAAGTACTGCCCCTCCGCGATCCCGCTGTCATGGATCGCGACGATGCCCGGGTGTCGTAGCGAGGCGATTAGCCGGACCTCCTGCTCGAATCGCCACCGCGAGCGCTCGTCCGCGTGCCGGCCGCCGGGCAGAACCTTCAGGGCGACGGTCATCTCCGTGCCCGCCTGCACCGCCTCGTAGACCACCCCCTGTCCACCGTGGTGGATCTCGCGGATGACACGGTAGCCGGGAAAATAATCGGGGACCGGCGTTGGACCCGCGCGTGCCGGCGGTGCCCGCTCCGCCGAAACGGACGGTGTCTGGTCTGCCAGCATGTGCCAGATCGAATCCGACAGGTCGCGGATCTCATCGAGGGCCTTTTCGTTGGCCCTGCACTCCTCCAGCCTCCGCAGGCAGTCAGCACAATGCTCGACGTGCTCCCGGAGCTCGTCGGCGTCGGCACCGCGTGCCAAGGACTCCAGTTGTTCGGCCGTTAGGCACGCCATTATGTCGCACCCTCCGGTATTCACTGGACGCAGACGACTCGGACCTTTCACCAATCCGCCGACAACTTCGCCTTGATCGCCCGCAGACGGCTCAAGACGCGAGTCTTGCTGATATAGACCGCATTGCGGGAGATGCCGAGGTGTTCCGCTACCTTCTCGGCGGGCCAGCCCTGCCGCGCGTACAGGTCGAACGCCCGAAATGTTCGATCATCGACCTGACGCCGGACCTCCCGGACGCACGCCGTTACCAGCCCCCGGCGCCACTCCTCATCGAACATGTCGTTCAGCGCGCGGTCATCCGGGATGCGGTCGAGAAACGCCGTCGCATAGTCGGCGTCTTTGGGCTGGACCTCCGGTCGGGCCAGACGGCGTCGGGCCTCGCGAATGCGGTTCAGAAGGATGCCGTGTAGCCACGACCGGACGCTGCCCCGCTGCGGATCGTATTGGCCGTCGCGCAGGCCTCGAAAGAAGGCCATCATCGCTTCCTGCACGACGTCAGCGGCGTCCTGCTGCCGAAGGCCCGCGCGGCGCACCACGCCGTGCAGCACGGGCTCGTAGCGCTCGCAAAACTGTCGCCACAGGTCATCGTTCGGCTTGCGGCGAAGTTCGTTTAGAATGAACGTGGTCGTAGTCGTTGCCAGCACCGCCGTCCGCCCCGAAGTGAGTCCATGGCGCACGTAGCCAGCACAACCCGTTACTAGGGAGTACTGGTAGCATAGCGGATCGGCCGGGAGAACACAAGCCATTCGAGCAGTTGCCGCGTTCGTCCTACGGCGAGCAACTGATGTAACGTATTGACATCACGGGAAATAAAGCAACGATTTCGAAGACGATCCACTCCGGCATTTGTTCGAAGCAGAGCCGGTCCGAATGCAAGGTGAGGTCATCGCCGGTCCCGTCGCTACTCCCGTTTCATCGCCCTGCCCGGCAACGGAACGGGATATCGGCCGGCGGGGGGCCGGCGCTACCGGGATTTCGACACCCTCGTCGGGTTAATGCGTTGAGAGCCGGCGGGGGCGATACGCGAGGCGGAGAACCGCGGGTTTGGGGGCTTGGAAAATCATCCTGACATCTTCGTTTGGGCGCGGCTCGCACGGGAGCAGAGGCGAGCCAGCCGCGCGAGGTTCGTGCTCGCCTCGGCCAGCGCCTTCCCGTCGCGAATCGCCGTCTCGAGCTTCGAGGCCGCCTCGGCGATCGGCGCGAATCCGTAGCCGGATGCATTGCACCGCAGCGCGCCCAGCAGCAAATGGAGCTGGGCGGTGTCCTCCGCCGCAAAGGCGGCCTCGATGGCCCGCATCTTGTCGCCGAGCTCGGCGACGAACGCCTCGACGATCGGCACCATCTCGGATTCGCCGCCCAGGCTGCTGAACAACGGTTCGCTCTTCTCCGCCTCCAGCAGGGCCGCCAGGGGCTCCCGCGTGTACGGTCTCGCCAGGAGATCGGTGCATCCGGCGGCGATGCAAGCGGCCCGTTGGCCCTGCGGGTCCATGGAGGTGACGGCCACGATCGCACCGGTGTATCCCTTGTCGCGAAGCGTCTGGGCAATGGTCAGCCCCGCGGTCGTCGGGACGTCGATGTCCACCAGGATCAGGTTGTATGGCCGCTGCAAGGCCTTCTCGATCGCTTCCTCCGCGCCGGCCGCTTCGTCCACCTCGGTGTTGAGCTTTCCCAGGTGGACCCGGGCCAGCCGGGCACTCGATGCATCGCCGTCGACCAGCAGGACGCGGCTTCGGGCGGCCTGCGGGCAGAAAACGGTGGGGTCGATCTCGCTGTCAAAGCGGACACACACCTCGTGCACGTTTCCCTCCACATACCGGCAGCTCACCACCGTGCCCGAGACGTGGTGGCGCACGCCGTCCGGCGAGAGGAGTTCCGCCTGGCACCTGGTGCCCGTGTGGACGAAGCCGCCAAAGAGAAACGAGAACCCGCCGCACGAGATATTCCGCGTAGTGACCAGGTGCGGCATGAACCGATCCGAGCCCGGCTGCCGCAAGTGGACCACGGCTCCGGCCACACGGTACTGATGCCGGGCGTGCGCCCGCTTGTGTTTACCGGACCCCTGTGCCGCCGCTCGATCCATCTTATCCAGGATCGCCTCGACCCGGGCGGTGTCCACGCGCACGCTTTTCAGCGGTTGTTGAGCATTCTCGTGAGGGGTCATGCTTTTTCGATCGGCACGGCAATCGCCGAAGTTTCGCAACGAAGACGGCCGTTCACTACACCCAGCTCGTCGGCAAAGATGGGCCGCCTGGCACCGTTGCTCGTCGCCGGATTATCGACCCGCGAGCATCGGCGAGCTCGCGCGGCGTTCCCGCACCTGTCTCAGCGCCCGCCCGTCTCGTCTCGTCTCTATGGGCCGGAGCGGACCTCCTGCGCGGGCAAGACGGCGCGGGCGGACCGCTCCGGCCCGGCGGACTCGGCCCGCATCGCCAGGGACGCAGACAATTCGATTTTTCTCGACTGCTCCAGCCCCATTTGCGGCAGCGGCACGCCCACGTCGCTGCCGTCCGGGTTCTCGGCAGCGGCATCGGCCGCGTCGACGGCGGCCTCATCGCTCTCCTCTGCCTCGCGAAGCCAGCGAAGGATGTCGTCCTCGGTGGGCGGCCCGGCGAACGTCTCCGCCACGCGGAAGGAGCCGCCACATCGGCGGCAGCGGGCGTGGCGTCCCAGCGCCGACGACGGTACGCGGTAGCGCGCCCGGCATGTCGGGCACCGACATGTGATCGGCTCGACCATGAGGCTCACCGGCTTATGGGCTGCCTCTCCCCTCGTCGGCATAAGGCCATCCCGGCTTTGGTACAAAACCGCCGCCGGGTGCGTTGCCGTGGGTGATGAGGAATCTGCCGGATTCCTGCGGTAGCGAAGGCATTCGCAAACCGGGCTGCACCGCCCCGCATCCGGCAACCGGCTCATGACGCCGCCGGACACGCCACGCACCGCCGCCGTCACATGCCATGCCGCCGGCGCGACGATCAACCGAAGGGCAGGGATAATCACTCACGCGGTGCCCGGGGCTGTCGCCCACCGGCCGCATGCGACGGCGCACCGCATCGATTCTCTATTCGGTCAGAAACGGATTCGACTTTCGTTCCTTTTCGATGGTCGTCAGCGGGCCGTGGCCGGAATAAACCCGTGTCTCCGGCGGCAGCGAGAGCAGATGCTCGCGGATGTTCCGGATGAGCTGCTCGTGGTTGGATCCGGGAAAGTCCGTTCGCCCGATGCTGCCGGCGAACAGGGCGTCGCCCGTGATGACGACGCCGGCGGCCGGGCAGTAGAGGCTCCGTCCGCCGGGCGAATGGCCGGAGGTGTCCAGCACCGTCCATTCCGTCGGTCCGAGCGTGAGGCGGGCGCCCGGATCAAGCCACCCCGTGACCTGCGCCTTCACGCGGACATCAAACCCGAAGGGCGCCGAGAGGTTGGCCTCGGCGTCGGCGAGCATGGGCTGGTCCTCGCGCGAGATGAGCACGCCGGCCTGCGGCCAGCGCTCCTTCACCGCATCGACGCCGACGATGTGGTCGCCGTGCCCGTGCGTCAGGAGGACGGCCTCGACCGTCCTTCCCTCGTGCTCGACGCACGCGCAAATCTCGTCCGCCTGGGGCTGAAATCCGGGATCAACGACCCAGACGCCGTCGTGATCGCCGGCGATCACGACGTACGCGTTCTCCCCGAACACGCGATCCACGAACGGAACAAGCCGCAGTCCTCACGGTGAGCCTCCCTTGGGTATCTTGGGCAACAGCACGCGGGCGCGCTCCGCGGCCGGCGTGTCGCCGAAGGCGGTGATGATCTGCTCGCAGCCCCGGCGGGCCTCGTCAAACCGGCCCGCGGCGATATGACGCTGCACATCCAGAAGGACTGCCGTTGCGTCCTGCTCCCGCCGGCGACGGTCCCGCTCGGCCAGAGCCGCGCGGACGGCCGGGTCCGCCTCGAGGGCCTCGCGCTTGGCCCGTGCATCCTGGGCGATCGACGCGCCGGCATACACCCGCTCCAGCTCGCGAAGGCACGCGATCGCGTCGACGCCGCGCTGGGCATCGCCCTGGCGGTTCGCCGCCAGCGCATCCGCCTCGGCCATACGGGCCCGGCCCCACTCGAGGGCCTGCACGAGGATCATCTCGGCCCGTTTGACGTTGCCCGGGTCGTGCCAGCGGGCCTGCGAAAGCAGCCGCTCGGCCTCGACGGCGGCGCGGCCGTTGCCCGCGGGCGCATCCCGATGCATGGCCTCGGCGGCCTCATCCAACCGCCGCCGGGCCGCCTCGCGACAGAGATCCTCGAACCAGGCGACGGCCTCGCGGCCGATCGCGGGCGAGAGCATGTGGCCGATCGGCGGCCGAACCAGCGTCACGCGGACGCCCTGCTCGCGAAGCATCGCGAGGCCGAGGCGCATTCGCTCGTGATTGATATCCTCGACGCCCACGCCGTAGAACACGGGAACGTGCTTCTGAGGGCCCACGTGTTCCGCCGTCACGCCGGGCGGCATGTAGTTGGCCAGCGTGACGACGGCCGTCGCCGGGAACTTCTCGCGGTAGAGCCAGTGAAACGCCATCGCACCGCCGGCGGAGAAGCCGGCCAGCAGGATGCGCCGCGGGTCGAACGACGCGCGCTTCTGAAGGTCCGCCCACGTTTCACGGAGACGCGGCACATCGGTGTCGGCCCAGCCCCGGCCGCCGGCCTGCGGGGCGGCCAGGAGGGCGCCGCCCTTCGGCCCGCACGCCCGCCAGAACGCCAGGGCATCGACGGCGGTGTCGTCCGTCCCGTGCAGACAGATGACCAGCGGCGGCCGGTCGCCCGGCCTGTAGCCCGGGGGCCGCGCGAGCCAGTAGAAGCCGCCGCCGGA
>CAZTVU010000134.1:0-13496 GCA_964617025.1 uncultured Planctomycetales bacterium
GCGGCAAGGCCGCCGCAGTCCAAAACGCGCGGGCCGCGCCGTGCAAGACGGGCGGGGCGACCGATGTACGCGTCCAGGCCCGGGGCAGACGTTTTCAGCGCGACCGTCGAGCGAGATGGGCATCCTTCGGTTGTGGCCGAAGGCTGCACCGGGTTCTTCGTCCTTTCGGGGCGATCGTTCGCCACCGTCGCGGCGTTGCCGCTCTTGTCTGGCGGAGGTCACTTGATCATGGCCTCGCAACGGCCGCATGCACCTCAACCGGGGGCGCGTCTCATCCGCCGGCCAGCGCTGCCGTTTGGCGGTCGTTCCAGATTTCGTCGATTTCGCGCTGGCGGATGCGCGGGGGGCTCTGTATACTACGGGCTGCCCGAGGCATCCCCCCAAAGTCCGTCTGGTTCACCCCGGCCAGACGGCAACGCCTCGGGCATATTGTTGCGCCCTGACGGCGAACGATTGCGGTAAACGCGGCGGCGCGGCATGGAATCCGGCCAAGTCCGAAGTCGGGAATCGTCGCTGACGTCTCGCAGAAACCGGATGCAGTAGCCAAGGCCACCGGTTCAGCCTCCGAGGATGACGCGCGTTGCAGAGCTCCTGTCGAGGCGGTAGTTTCGTCTCAGAGCGGTTCCGCAATCGGGGGTCCGTGGAATCGGTCCGATGAAGGGCATGCGACGGACGGAGCGACCATCACCTCATCGATACGATAGCACGTCGCCCGATCAATCGTGCCGGGCCCATTCCGCTTTCCCGCTCGCAGTCGCGGTTCTCGTTGTGGTCGTTGCCGTCCTAGCCGCGCACTGGCCGGTGCTGTCGGCCGGGGCGGTTTCGTTCGACGACACGCCGTACTTGTTCGAAAACCCGGTGCTTCAGCGTCCGAGCTGGACGTCGGTGGCCACGGTGCTCCGCGAGGTCCTCGGCTCGTCCACTGTGAAGGGCTATTACGAGCCCCTGACGCTGATCTCCCTGATGCTCGATGTGACCCGGGGCGGCACCCCGGAGAACCTGCGGCCGTTTCACGTGACGAGCCTCGCCCTTCACGCGATCAACACCGCCTCGGTCATCATCCTCCTCTGCGTCCTGCTTGGCGGCCCGAGGCCGGGAACCGATCCCCGCGATGCGCAGAGGCGCCGCACAGCCTCGCTGTGGGCCGCCGGGGCCGCCGGGCTGCTCTTCGGGCTGCACCCGATGACCGTCGAGCCGGTCGCCTGGGTCTGGGAACGGAAAACCGTTCTGGCCACCTTCTTCGCCGTATGGTGCCTGATCCTCTACGCAGGGTACACCCGGCGCGGCAGCCGGGCGGCGTATGGGGCCGCGTTGGCCCTCTTCGTACTGGCTTTGATGGCCAAGCCGACGGTCACCCCGGTGCCGGTGCTGCTGCTGCTCCTGGATTTCTGGCCGCTGCGGCGACTGAACCGGCGAGCCGTCTGGGAAAAGATCCCGTTCTTCATCATCGCGGGGGTCTTCGCGGTCATCACGATAGTCTCGACGGGCCGGACGGGGGCGGTGACACTGCCGGCCGATCGTACGCTGCTGCAGGTCCCCCTCAAGGTCGGCTACCTGATGGTCTTTTACCTCGGCAAGATCATCTGGCCTGTGAACCTGTCGTCGGTCTACGTGCTGCCGGAGCCGATGGCTCTTGGGCAGCCGCGGGTCCTGCTGGGCCTCCTGGGAACGTGCCTGTTAGCCGCGCTGCTCGTCCTCTCGCTGCGATGGACGCGAGCCGTGCTGACGGGGGGGCTCTTCTTCGCGGCCGCCCTCGCCCCCACGCTCGGCGTGATCGGCTACAGTTGGGTCAACGCCTCCGACAAGTATGTGTACTTCCCCGCCGTCGGCCCGCTCATGGTGCTCGCGTGGGCCTGGATTCGGGCCTGGGAAGCCGCCGCTCCACAGCGGTCGCGCAGAAAACGTACGATGCTCGTAGCGGTCCTCGCCTTGGCAGCCGTTGCGGAAGCGGTTGCGACACGTCGGTATATCGCGCTCTGGCGGGACACCGAGACCCTCTTCACGTACATGCTCAGGCTGACTCCGGATGTTCCGGGGCTGCATAACTCCGTGGGCGTCGCGTTGGCCTCGCGGGGGGCGATTGCGGAGGCGATCCGGCACTTCAAAATGGCGATAACGCTCTTCCCCAGGTTCGCCGCCGCCCACGATAACCTGGGATTCGCGCTGGCCCAGGACGGTCGGACGGACGAGGCCATCGACCACTTCCATGAGGCACTTCGGATCGAACCCGATTATGCGCGCGCCCATGTTCGTCTGGCCGCTATACTCGCAAAGAAACGAAGGTTTGACGAGGCGGTCGCCCACTACCTGCGTGCCCTGCGCGTCAAACCGAATGACCCGGCGGCGCTCAACAACCTCGGTGTTGTGTTGGATGCGCAAGGACGCCACGAGGAAGCGATTGCCCATTACCGTCGGGCCCTGGCAATCGACCCGTGTTTCGGGGAAGCCCATCGATGTCTTGGCCTCGCCCTCGCCCGACAGGGCCATTTCGACATGGCGGTGGGGCATCTGACGAAAGCCGCGCACCTTTGCCCGGGAGCCCCGGACACATGGGCAGACCTCGCGGATGTCCTTGTCGGCCGGGGTCAGGATGCAGAAGCCGCGACACATTACGCCCGTGCGCTGGAACTGAAACCCGACCACCTTCGCGCTTTGAACAACCTTGCATGGCTGTACGCTACGCGGCCGGGCCTGCGTGCGGACGCGGGTCTTGAGTCCGTGCGTCTTGCCGAGAACGCCTGTCGCCTCTGCGGCCGCACGGACGCTGGCGCAATGGATACGCTGGCGGCTGCGTACGCCTCCGTAGGGCGGTTCGTGGAGGCCGTTGACGCCGCTCGGACGGCCCTCTACTTGGCGCGGACTGCCGGGCAAGAAGCCCTTGCCGAGGACATCGCAATCCGCCTCCAGACATACATGGCTGGTCGCCCCTGGCGTCATGCCGCGCAACGGGCCTCGTCCCGCAAGGCGAGGCGCGTCGAGTGAGGTCGGAGGGCGGCAATGACAACGGGCGCTTCCCTTTGCGGGTGGAGCGCCCGTTTGAGTGCAATCACCTCGTGTGGACCCCTGTCCAACGATATCGTCGCGAGCACTAGAACCCGCGACGGCGCAGGACTGCCAGGGAGCCAAGGGCCAGCATGGCCAGCGTGGCCGGTTCCGGCAGGATCTCGACGTTGACGTTGTCGCAGTGGGCCGTTCCGGTCGAAGAGACGTCCGACGGACCGCCCCAGCGAACCACGTCGTACACCTTTCCCGCACCCAACGTCAACACGACGTTGACGGAGTAATACTGAGTCGGACCGTTGATGTTCTTGAGGTCGACCCACGCCTCGGCCTTGGCGAACGTTTCGCCCACGGTCATCCGGAAATGGGTCCACATCGGGTTGGCAATCGGATCGGTCGCGAGGACCGGCTTGTCGCAGATCTTGATCCAGCCTTGGCGCGGGGCACCCTGTACCGGCCCGCCCACATACACCGTGCGGAAACCGTACCCCTGGACGTTTGGCTGGCTTGTGTCATCGGGTAACGTCGGGTCGGGGTCCATCGCGTTGTACTCTCCGATCTCGAAGATCCCGTTGGCAGCCGTGTTCGTCTGATTGCGTATACCCAGGGTGTTCCGATCCGCCGTTCCGTTGTTGTAGTCATAGTAATCGTACTCGAACATCAACGGCTCGGCGTCGGTGATCACGGGCGTGGTTGCGAACTTGTGAACCATGGCCCTGCCACCGGAGGACGTGGCACACGCGCCAGGATTCCCGTACGGGGCCGGCGTCCAAGTGGCCGTCGGGGCGTTCGTGTCGGGACGATCCCCCCACGCCCCCGGTGCCAACATCTGCGCCGTGGACGTGTAGCTCTCAAAGTCGTCCTGGAAGACGACCATCGGCGCCGCCTGAGCGACACTGACGATCGCCAAAAGCCCGCAAACAACAATCGCTTTCCTCATGCTTAGCCTCCTCTGATAGAAACAACTTCTGAAAGGCGCTTTTCCGGGCGAGACCTTCCCGCCTCCTTTGCTTTCCACGCCGTCGCCCCGCAAGCCCCCAAGCGGCACGTCGAATTGAACCGCAAACGAGCACGGAGCTACAAAATACTGTATCCGAGAGCCCGCCCTGTGTCAAGAAGAATCCGGGAAAACGTCGAGATCTAATCCATTACAGGACCGCAGCTTGCGCTGGCGTTATAAAAAACGCGCCGACGGGCCGTATTCGCCGACGTCCCCGCCCGGCTGCCGCCCCCAAGTACGCCCCATCGCTCCGGGCGAGGCTCGCGAAAAAAAAAGCGCCCCCGCCGATGAACGGGGGCGCCCGAAGCGTTTTCCTCTTCTGTCCGCGCAGATGCGCGGGCATATCCAAGGTTACGATCGCCGTCGGCTGAACGCCAGCAGCGAACCAAGGCCCAGCACCACGAGCGTCGCCGGCTCCGGCGTCACAAGGACATCGTCGGTCCAGGCCGCTTTGCCGGCGGACGAGAGGCCCGAGCCGATGACGAAGCAGTCGAAATCGGTAATCGTGCCTCGGGAGAAGCTGCGGCCAAGGATGTCGTCCACGTAGAACTCGACGACGTTCGACTTGACGACCATCGAGAACTTGTGCCAGCCCTCCGATCGCGACGGGGCGCCGGGGGCGTTCAGATTGAACCAGCCGACGCCGGTTCCGTAGGCCACGCGGGCCTTATACTTCGTTCCGTCGTACACTTCGCCCGGCGCGGTCACGCTGTTATAGATGCCCAATGCGTAGAGTTGGGCCAGCGCACCGTCGGCGTAGCTGCTCCCGGCGTAGTCGCGAATCTCGTTGTACTGCCGCGTCGCGCCGGCGGTATCATACATCCAGAAGGTCGCCACGAGCGGAGCCGCGTCCGTCGGCGTGTAGTTGCCGCCGAAGTTTCGGTAGTTGCGGCCCAGGTCCGCTGAACTGGTCGTGGGAGACGTCTTGATCGCCTTTGGCGAGCTGACCCACTTTTCCGTATCGAGGAAGGCGCTGTACGTGCCCGTCTTCGGCCAGGCCGCCTCAAACTGCGCCTGCGTTGCATACGAATCAAAGTTGTCGGACAGGATGGCCGCCGACGCCGACGCGGCTAGCGCGCCGATCGCGAGCGCGCCCAACAACGCGATTGCTTTTCCCTTCGACATTTTCCATGCCTCCTTTGGCCTCAAACTGACTGACCACGAATTCGATAACGTATCCATCCGAGGCGAGACCGACTCGCCCGTTTCGCTTTTCCCTGACGCCCTCACAAAACGCTTCCGATGCGCACTGCCCCCTTGGGCTGCCACCATTATGATATAACGCGGGGCAGCCGCTGTCAAGCAAGAAACCGAGGGACTCCAGCGACCGCACGAGACGTGGACGACAGGTTCCAGTCCGCCGCCGACGGCCGCGTTGAACGCCGAAATCGGCTCCGCGCAAATGGGCGGGACCGCCGCGCCTGGGTTTCGGGCAGCGGCGGTCCCGCGAGCTTATGCACAGGCGGCCGGGTCAGGACGGACCCGACCTGTCGGACATTTGCCCACTACGGGCAGGCGGGCGGGCGGTTCGGGCCGTTGAAGCACGTTTGGAACGTCCCAAAGTCCGACAGGTCGACGTCCAGGTCCTTGTCGCCGTCGAGGCATGCGCATTTCTGCTGGTCCACCGGCGGCTCCGGCCACGGTCGGTTCGGCCCGTTGAAACAGGCCTGGAACACGCCGAAGTCGGTCAGGTCCACGTCGCCGTCGCCATCGACATCGGCCGGCGGCGTGTTGCACGGGCTCTTCACCTCGAATCCGCCGACCAGCGTGGCAGAGGCGCACGTGGTGACCACCACGTCCCACAGCCCCAGCGCTGCGCCGGTCAGATTGACATCGGCGGTCAGACTCAGGCCGTCGCCGGCCACGACCACGTTGGTCGCGGCGATATCGGCCTGCCCGGTCTTCTTGAGCAACACGGTGGTGCCGCCGGGCACGAGGTTCGTTCCGGCGATCGTGAGGCTGACCGTGGCATCAACGTTGCCCTTGTCCGGCGTGACCGACGCAATGGTCGGGGCCTGGCAGGGCGGCGGGAAGAGGATGCGCAGCATGATCGGCTGGTCGAGGCGGACCTGCGGATTCTGTCGCGCGATCGGGCCGATCGTCGTCAGACGAATCCAGCGGGTGGCGGCCTCATCCTTCCAGAACCACTCGACCCTCAGCGACTTGCTGCTGGCGTCGCCGACGGCGGCGTCGACCTGGGAGGTGTTCGGCGGGTAGTACATGTTCCCCTGCGTTGTCCCCGACGTACTCGGCTGGCGGAACATGGCGGCTGCGGCGTCGGCATAGGACTCGAAGTCCTCGAACGCCGGGTCCCCCGCCGGGCTGGTGACATTGTCGATGTACATCACGTACGGCCCCGTGTCTGCCCCGGCCGACGCGATGGCCAGATGCTCCAGCACGCCCCACGTGCCATCAAGCACGTCATTGCCGGCGTTGAAGCTCTTGATGACACTGCCGCCGGTCGGATTGAACGTAACGGTCTGCCAGTTCGGGCTCGGGTTGATGAGCACGCCCTGGGGAACGCCGCCGACCACCTGCCCGTCGCCGGCGTCGTTCGGATCGTCGGGAATGATCCACTCGATCGCACCCGTGGACCCGCCATCCTCCCCGGCCGGGCCGGTAAGGGACGTGTTCTCACGGATGCCCAGCGAGAGCCGAATGGCCGTGTTCCCACCGGAGCCGACCATCGGACCGGCCGTCGGCTTGCAGCCCTCGAGGGTCGCGATCGTCTGCGTCGCGACCAGCACCTCGCCCTTGGTCAGGGGCGGGCTGACGGTCACGTTGTTCGTGCCGGCGGCCGGGCTCGTGTTCTGGCCGATCTGCGTGTACGTCGTGCCGCTCAGCCGGTAGACGGTGACGGCGCTCGCCGAGCCGCTGACGCCGGAGACCCGAACGACCGTCTCGCCGGCCTTGATCGGCGTGACGACGGTCACCGGGCCGATCTGGGCGCAATCGCCGACCTTGATGCCAACGGTCGGGATGCAACCTTCAACGGGCCCCGAGCCGTGATCGACCGTCTGTGTCGCCGAGATGATGTCGTTGTCCACGAGGGCGGACACCGTCACGACGACCGTGCCGGTGCCGTTGCCGGGGGCCGAGCCGATCTCGGGGCCGGCGCCGTTCTTGTAAACCTTGACGACCGAGGCCGTCGGATCGACGCCGGTGACCGTCACCTGCGTCATGCCAGCGACCAGAGGTCCCTGCACGGTGACCGGAGCGGTCTGCGTGCACTGGATCGGCTTGACGAGGCAGATGTTGTCGACGTAGATACTGCTTCCGCTCCAGCCGACGGAGGTGTTCACGCGGCCCGTGCCCGCGTCGTTCCGCTTGACGTTCCAGGTGCCCTGGGCGTTGGGGACCGGGTGCGCGACCGGCGGGAAGCCGCTGGGCGTCTCGCACGGATCAAGCGTATCGAGCCGACCGCTGGAATCCAGCGGGATGCTGCTCCACTGGCTCTCCACGTTCGTGGAGAACACGACGAGGATGTTGTCGCCCTCGTTCGCGGTGAACTCGCCCGTCGTCACGGTCTGCGTGGGCAGGCCCGTGTCGTCGCCGTCGGTCAGGCCCTGATAGAAGCCGACGGCATTGCCGGGCTTGGTCGTGTCGACCGCCAGGAGCGACTGGTTGTGGCAGGCGTTGGTATAGCAGCCGGGGTTCTGGCAACTCGCCGTATCGCGATGCACGCCGTTGACGATCACGCCGACCTGGAACTGCGTGAACCCGGTGGGCGAGCCCTCGTTGATGTGCATATCCGCGGTCAACTGGTAACTGCCGGTTGCCGGAACCACGCCCTGGTAGATGGCGTAGAAGCCGTTCATGAATCCGCTGTCGACGTACCGGAGGGCGGCGCTGCCGTCCAACGTGCCGGCCGAAGCCGTGCCGTACGCCACGGAATTGACCTCGTACCACTCCCCGAAGTTGGCGGCCGTGGCCGGTGTTCGCGTCCAGGTGACGCCTGCGGTGAAGTCGTCGATCACGAGCTTGTTGCCGACGGTGACGCCGTCCGACGGATCGCCCTCGATGCCGCCGACGACCTGCGTGGCGGTGAGGACGTCGCCGGCCGCGAGGGTCAGGCCGGAGAACTGATAGGTGCCGGACCCCGCATCGAGCGGCGGCGTGGACGAGGCGTCGGCCGTCTTCACGAGCGACCCGTTCTGGTAGAGCTTGACCGCCGTGGCCGACGCGTTGATGAAGTCGACGGAGACCTTGGTATGGAGGCTGGTGACGGGCCCGCGGACCTTCACGGGGTCGACGAGGACCCCGGGGGCGTCGATGACGATGTCATCGATGTTGACGAACCACTTCTTGGTGACGGTGTCGCTGGCAACCTTCCTGAAGGCGATCCCGTCGAGCGTGCCGCGGTTGTTCGCGGCCGACAGGACGCCGTTGCCCGTGTTGAAGGCACTGACGATGCTCATCTGCGTGGTGGTCGGTGAACCGCCGGGCGGCGTGACGGTGACGTCGACCTTGGTGTTGTCGGCACCGAAGGCCCATTCGACGGTATACCAGTCGAAGGCATCGGTCAGCCGCGCGCCGGCGCCGATGTCCGGCGTGAACGGCGCGGCATTCAGAGCGCTGGTGGCACCGACGAACTCGAGCGTGTAGCCGCTCGCGGCGCCCTGCTCGCCGAGCGGAAGATTCTGGCCGGTCTCGCGGATGATGAGGCACAGCTCAATCTGGCCGGCGGGGTTCGAGGCGCCGTTGATGTCGAAGGCGCCAACGGCGACCTTCATGGAGATCTTGCTGCCGTTGCCGAAGTGAACGATCGGGGCCTGGAACTTCGGCGTCACCGCCTGGGCGGCGTAGGACAGCGTGCGAAGCCAGGTATTGGAGTCGTTCGGATCGACCCAACTGAATCGCAGTTCCTCGCACCAGTTCGAGCCCGGGGCCGGAAACTGGGCCGTCAGGAGGGCGTCGCTCCCGAAGTCGAGCGGGGTCAGCGTGCCCTTGCCGCAGCCGGCGGGGTCGACGATGAAGCCGGCCGTCTGCGACCCGTATTCCGGACGGTTCAGCAGCGGCGGGACGGGCGAGTTCGTGCACGACTCGTCCGGCACCCCGTAGGCCGAGCCCTGAAAATCAAACGTCCGCGAAACGCCCCAGGCCGACGGGCCGGCGGCGGACAGAACCGCCGCGCAGAAACACACCACAGTGCCGAGTCTCATACGCTCTGCTCCTTTCGCAGAAGAGTGATTCCGTACATGCCTCACACCCTGGCGCAACGGCGACGTGCGCCCCAATTGCCGTCGTGCGTGCCCTTCTCCGCTCCTCCACTACGCGGCCTAAGGACCGTGCAGCCTCACATGACCTCCCCCCTCCAACAAAGACCCGCCGGCCGGAGTTCTCCTGGAGCTCGGGCCGGCGGGCGTCCCCCCACCGGTACTCTATTCGTCAAGTACCGCAATCCTCCGTGCCCGGGACGGCGCTGCCGTCGCGGTTCGTGGAGAAGCACGGATTCACGGTACCCTGCCAGACGCGCACGCCTTCGGCGTGCCCATCGAGATACGCCGCGTTGGTCTTGCCGGTACGCAAACGCGGCGACGTAATGCTGTAGTCCGTCGACGGCAGTTTGGGGTCGAATGTTGCCGTCGTGTTGTGGAACGGGAAGGCGGGCACCTTCAGGGCGCCGTTGTTCGAGACCGACCCGCTGACGCCGTTCGACAGATCGTAGGGCCAGGTCCCGACGCGCTTGGTCGTCCCGCGAGGCGGCGTGGCTTGCCAGTACCAGAGGTCGGCGATCGCCCACTCACGAGCTACGTTGTCAATGATGTCCAGGCGTTTCGGAAGCTTTGACGCCGGAAGCTTGCTGACGTCGTCGCCGAGGTTCAGGTAGCCGAAGTAGTTCTGCGGCTTCGTGGCGTAGAAGGGCCGCACGCCGGTCCGGTTCTCGCGGCCGTTGTTGTTGCCGCCGGTGTTGGCGATGTAATAGGCCCGCGGCTGATAATACCAGGGCTGCCCGGCGCTGCTGGCCACGTTGATCCGGTCGGCGGTGGGGCAGATCGAAATCGAGTCGAGAACCTTGGCGTCCTTGTTGGCGCCGCCCATGTATCGCCCGACAAAGTACGGGAAATTCTGCTTGAAGAACGTCTCGCCGGAAGCCCCGCCGAGCGCCCGGAAGATCTCAGCGCTGTTACGATAGACGATCATGTGGATCGGCCCCGGCAGGGTGTTCCGGTTATCGCCGACATACATCTGCATGCCGTAGCCCATCTGCTTGAGGTTCGAGAGGCAGACGGCCGCCCGAGCCCCTTCGCGCGCCCGGGCAAGCGACGGCAACAGGATCGAAATAAGCAGTGCAATGATGGCAACCACCACCAGCAGCTCGATAAGGGTGAAGGCCCGCACGGACGACTTCGACATGGATCTGCGGTTCATGGCAGACTTCCTGAGATTGAAGACGGACACCATAGGCACACCGATGGCGACACTCGCACCACCGGCCAGAGTCGCTGACTGGCCGCCGCGAACCCTGCCCGCACCCACCCCATTTGAATTATATCATACCTATTCCCGGAATCGGATGCAACAGGCAATTATATAAATCTTCGGACCGACTATTTGTTAAGAGGCCGATAATTTATTACCGATCCGTTGTTGCGGCATTCGTCTTAACATTCTGCAAAACAGTAGTTTAGAGTAGACGCACCAGTTCGGCCATATTAATTGGACTTGTAATATCTCATATTTGGCGCAGTCGCTCCTGTTGGATTGTGTTCAGGATCCCATGCAATTGCGAGGGCAGATTCGCGGCTTGCCTCTTCCGGCTTGCGTCCGTACCATCACCGCATGTTTCGCGTCGTTGTCACCAACTATCTAACGCCGCCCGCTTTGATCGAGGAGGATGTCTTGCGCGGCGTCGCCCTGGTCGAATGCCTTCAGGCGCGATCCGAGGCCGATCTGGACGGCCGCTTTGAGAGCGCCGACGGGTTAATCGTCTTTCATGAGATCGTGATAACGGCGGCGGCTTTGGAGCGGCTTCGCAACTGCCGGATCCTCGTACGGTGCGGCGTGGGTTTTGACAACGTGGACCTCGCGGCGGCGGGTCGCAAGGGCATCTACGTCTGCAATGTGCCGGACTACGGTGTGGACGAGGTGGCCGACCACGCGATCGGGCTGATGATCGACTGCTCTCGGAAGATCACGCTCGTCGGGCGGCGGCTGGCCCGGTCGCTGGAGCCGTGGGGGTATCTTGCGGTGCAGCCGGTGTTTCGGCTGGCGGGGGCGACGTTGGGGATCATCGGCCTGGGGCGGATCGGTACGGCGACGGCGCTGCGGGCGAAGGCGATGCGGATGAACGTAATCGCGTGCGACCCGTACATCCCCGACGGGCGGGACAAGGCGCTGGGCGTCCGCATGGCCGAGCTGGATGAGCTGCTCGAGGCAAGCGACGTGGTGTCGCTCCACGTGCCGCTGACGGACGAGACACGCGGGATGATCGGCGAGGAGGAGCTCGCGAGGATGAAGCCGACGGCGATTCTGGTCAACACGGCCCGCGGGGCGGTGGTCGATACGGATGCGCTGGCGGTGGCGCTGGAGGCCGGGCGGATCGCCGGCGCGGGGATCGACGTCTTCCCGCACGAGCCGCCGCCGGAGGAGGATGCGCTACTGCGCCTCTGGCGCGGCGGGCTTGCGAACCTGGTGCTGACGCCGCACAGCGCGTTCTACTCGGAGCAGGGGCTGGTGGAGATGCGGACAAAGGCGGCGGCGGAGGTGCGGCGGGTGCTGGAGGGCGGCCGGCCGCGGAACTGCGTGAATGGGCAGTATCTGTCGGCCAGCGCCCTTGCGACGCCGTAAGCGAGGGTTTGGGTATGGGGTTTCGGGTTTGGGGTTTAGGGGTTCGGGTTCCGGAACGACGCCTTTCCCGAGTCACGAAGCAATCGAGCAGAAAGAACGATGAACGCAGAAGGATGGGTGATGAACGAACAGACCGCGGACCAAGGATTTGGCGAATAGCCGACCCGTCGAGGAATCACCGTCCGGACTAACGGAACAACGGACTGACGGAATAACGATTCCCCCACAACCGAGTAACCGAGCCACCGAGTAACCTTTCCCCGGACTAACGGACTAACGGAACAACGGAATAACGGAAGAACGCTTTCCCGAGTAACCGAGCAACCGAGCAACTGAGTAACGGAGTACCCGATCGTTACTCCGATCGGCGGCGGACGTGGACGACGCGGTCGTGGGGGTCGGCGGGGTCGCGGTAGGTGCCGACGTAATCCAGGGCGTCGTTTCCGGAGAGGATTTCGCGGACGGTGGCGTGCTGATTGTGGCCGATCTCGACGAGGATGTCGCCGCCGTGGCGCAAGTGTCGGCCGCACTCGGCGGCGAGGCGGCGATAGAAGACCAGGCCGTCACTGCCGGGGGCGGTCAGGGCGTGACGCGGTTCGTACTCGCGGACGTTGCGCGGCAGCGAGGGGATGTCCGCCTCGGCGATGTAGGGCGGGTTTGACACGATGATGTCGAAGCCGTCGGGCGGGACGGCGTCGTGGGGCAGGTCCAGCCAGTCGGCCGTACAGAAGCGGATTCGATCGGCCACGCCGTGGCGGTCGGCGTTTCGCCGAGCCACCTCAATCGCGTCGGGCGAGATGTCTGCCGCAACGAGCGCCGCCGTCGGGACGTATCGGGCGATGCCGACGGCAATGCAGCCGCTGCCGGTCCCCAGATCGAGAATCCGCATGGGCCTGGCGGCGGCGCGGCACAGATCGATCACCTTCTGAACCAGGGTCTCGGTCTCCGGGATCAGAACGGCGGGCGTAACCTCGAACTCGAGCGAGTAGAACTCCTTTCGGCCGATCAGGTAGGCGATGGGCATGTGTTCGGCGGCCCGCCGGACGAGCTCACGCATGGCGGCGAGCTGATCGGGCGTCGCCGCGACGTCGAAGCGGGTATAGAGCTCGATCTTGCGGCAATGGAGCGCGTGGGCGATAAGTAGCTCGGCGGACAGCCGCGGCTGATCCACCTGATGCTGTTGCAGCCAGCCCGTCGTCCACTGAAGAAGCCGGCCGATCGTCCAGACCTCGCTCGTCGTCCCTTGGGACATGCGCGTGACTATAGCCGCAGCGTCGCCGGTTGCACATGGACGGCCGCGGGCAATCGAAGGACGCGGTCGCCGTTGCGGAACTCGGCCGCGAAGCCGACGCGGCCCGCCGGCTGGGCGTCCGGGACGCGGAGAAGCCATTCCGCTCCCTCGCCGGATTCTTTCGCTTGCCAGCCCGTCGGCCACTGCCAAGCGGGCCCCGTCGCGCCCGGCGGCGCCGCGGCGATACGGACGCGGACCCACTCACCCGGGCGGACGTGGGCCGGCTCGACGATCAGCGATGGAGCGGGCGCGCGGGCCATCCGAAAGCCTCGCGGCCCGACGAGGTACACGGGAAGCCCTTGCGTCAGGAGGCCGTCGAACGAGCCGTCCGGACCGAGCGGGATCTCCTGGTTCATCGCGTCGTAACCGTTCACGGTCCGGAGGGCAGCAGAGGCGGAACGGGGTGATTGTGGA
>CAZTVU010000135.1:0-802 GCA_964617025.1 uncultured Planctomycetales bacterium
TGGCCGTCGTGCCGAGGCCCGGCTTCGAAGCCGACGTCTACAAGAATCCCTACATCGCGTACAACTGCGTGCGGGTCGTCGGCGGATGGGCCGTGCTGACGAATGGGTCGCACACCGATCCGGTCGCCGAGAAGCTGCTTGCCGGTGCCGCGCCGAGAGATGCCCTGGCCTGTGTGATGCTCGCCCTGGACTACGAAAAAGACCACCTCAAGACGCCGCGAATCGCAACGATTCTCCCGTGTAGGGGCGACACGGCATGGCTGGCGATTGTGCGCCACGATGCGCTGGTGGTAAAGGAAGTCGGGCTCCGCCCCGGCGTGATGCACTATCTGTCCACATACGAGGCGAACGACGTCCGCAAGGAGCAGGTCGTGCCGATCGAGGCGGAGGCGGCCGACGATTTGGCTCGCGCCGCATGCGAAGGCCCGGGGTTCGCCGAGTTCACAAACCCTGTGACCGCCGCCGCCGCCGTCGTGATCGACGGGCGCTTCACGTTGGCGCATCACGTCGTTGCTCCGGCGTAGAGCAGGCATGGGCCTGTGTCGCGTGGCCTGCGGGCTTGCTTCAACGTGAGGGCAACGGATGGTTGCGTGTCTCCGGGGCACGCGAAAACCTGAGGTGCGGGCGGAGCTTGTCCACCGTAGTGGGGCCGATGCCGGGGACGGCGTCAAGGTCTTCCGCCGTTCGAAAAACGATCGGCGGGGGTTCGCCGGGATGGACGGCCGCGTTTCGCTTGGCGTCGCGGTACGCGACGATGCGCTTCGCGAGCGACTCGCCCACCCCCGGCAGACGCGCCAGCTCC
>CAZTVU010000135.1:816-12857 GCA_964617025.1 uncultured Planctomycetales bacterium
GGATCGATCCGCTGCTCGACCTGCGCGACGCGGGCGGGCTCGACGCGGATCGGCTCCTCGAGGACGGCCGGATGAAGCCACCGCACCACCAGCGCGTAGACCAGCAATAGCGCAAGGACAACATAGCACGTCATATACACGGCGAATGGGATCTGCGGCGGCTTGCGGGTGGGAGGTTCGGATGGAACGGCCATGGGGCTTGATACCCTAACAAAAACCGAATAGAATCTCCGGACGTCCAGAGGGTAACCGGACATGAGGCGAATCGACAATCCCCCGAATCCCTACTGCTCGACACATCACGAATGGCTGGAGCAGCCCCCGCCGGCGCTGCCCGAGGTCTACGAGGAACATGCCCGGTCGATCCTGAGCGAGAACGACAGCCCGGACATCGGTTTTCGCTGGAGCGTCAATCCGTATCGCGGGTGCCAGCACGGGTGTGCGTACTGCTATGCCCGCCCGACGCACGAGTATCTGGGTTGGGGGGCGGGTACCGACTTCGAGACGAAGCTGGTGGTGAAGGTGAACGCGCCCGAGTTGCTTCGGGCGGCATTCGGGCGTCGCGGATGGAAGGGCGAGTATGTCGAGTTTTCCGGCGGCACGGACTGTTATCAGCCGCTGGAGGCGGTCTACCGGCTGACGCGCCGGTGCCTGGAGGTGTGCCTCGAGGCGGGCAATCCCGTGTGCGTCACGACGAAGTCGTACCTGGTAGCGCGGGATGCGGATCTGCTTGGCGACCTCGCGAGAAAGGCCGGGGCCCACGTGTGCATCAGCGTGCCCTATGCCGACGACCGGATGAGCCGGCTGATCGAGCCGCAGGCGCCGCCTCCGGCGAGGCGATTCGACGCGATGCGGCGACTTGCCGACGCCGGCGTCCGCGTGGGGGTGCTGGTGTCGCCGATCATTCCGGGGCTCAACGATCGCGAGATCGGGCGGGTGCTCGCCCGGGCGGCGGCGAGCGGGGCGACGTACGCGGCCCTTCAGGCGCTTCGTCTGCCCGGGAGCGTGCAGGCCGTCTTTCTCAAGCGGCTGCGGGAGGCCCTGCCGCTGGCGGCGGATCGCATTGAGAGCCGCATCCGTGACATCCGGGGCGGCCGGCTGAACGACGCACGCTTCGGCGAGCGGATGACCGGCCGCGGGCCGTATTGGGAAAGCGTCGAGGCACTGTTTGCCGCCGCCTGCCGCAAGTATGGTTTTGACCGGCGGCCGTGCGAGTCGGCGCTCGGTTGTTCCGGCGTCCGATGCAGCCCGCCGCCCCCGGCCGACCCGCAACTGCGGTTTGCATTCATGTAATCCCTGCTTGATTCCGACGGTCGACGAGGATATCCTGATTCTCGGTGGCGCGGTCGGTTGTCCGGGAACTATGTGGGTCTTCATGGCCGGCCAGTTTGACGCATCCTCCATCGGGGCGGCGTGGGAAGCGCTGTCGCGCAACTGGGCCCTGGCGTCCATTGTCGCCACGGTCATCATCCTCGTCGTCGCCCCCGCACTGATCCTGCGGAAATACGTCCGCATCATGTTCAACATCCTCCGCGACACGCCCCCGCCGATGTCGATGGGCCCGCGCGACTTCCTGCGGATCCAGGGGGAGCCGGTGAGTTTCCGGGCGTTCGACGGGCTGAGCCTTCGCGGCATGTTTCTTTTCGGCGACCACGGCGGGCAGCCGAAGGGCATGATCATCTTCGCGCACGAGTTCGCCAGCGACATGTACAGTTGCGCCCGCTATTGCCGGCCGCTGCTGACGGCGGGCTATGACATCTTCACGTTCGACTTTCGCGGCCACGGCGGATCCAGCAATCTGGACTCGTACCAGGTGCGACAATGGGTGACCAACCATGAAGTGGCCGACATGATGGGTGCCCTGGCGTACGTCGAAGACTGGCTGGAGGCGCAGGGGCGACCGAAGGAGGTCGGTCTGTTCGGGATCTCGCGCGGGGCCGGCGCGGCGATCATCGCGGCCGCCCGGAACCCGTGCGTCCGTGCGATCGTGTCGGACAGCGGCTTCAGCAACGACACGACGCTCGAGCACCTGATGAAGCGCTGGGCCTATATCTTTGCCAAGGTTCGCTTCGTTTACGAGAACCATCCGCCGCAGTTCTGGGCTTTCCTGCGATGGCTCCTTTTTCGCGAGTGCCGACGCAAGCTGCATTGCGAGTTCCCGTCCGTACGCAAGGCCCTCCAGCGGATGGGTCCCCGGCCGATCCTGTTCATCCACGGGGACAAGGACAGTTACATTCCGTACGAGCAGACCGAGCTGCTTTACGCCCTCGCGAAGCGGCCGAAGCATCTCTGGATCGTGCCCGGGGCGAAGCACAATCAGTCCGTGATCGCGCAGCCGCAGCGGTACGCCGACCGCACCGTGGCGTTCTTCCACAAATACCTGGCGGGGATTAGCGCGGCGGCCGAGGCCCGAGCGCTGGATGAGTCGACGACGCCCGACATCAAGCCTTCGGTGTTGATCGGCCGGCGGGAGGTAAGGCGGCGGCCACGGGCGGCTGCTCGATAGCGATGCGACCGATCCGCGAAGCATCGCTCGACAAGGCGAACAAGCTGTCCGGGCCGTGTGCACGGACAAGAGGCGGTCGCGGCCTGAGCACGTCGCCCCATTGAACGAGTTCGGAAAACCCGGGCGCCTTGTCACCCGGTAGCCAAGGGCGTGCGCCCTGCTCGCCGGTTGCCTTGGAACACTTCTCCTGACCTTGACTCGAGTAGCGGTTGCCTCGCTCGGCTTGCGCGGCGCGGCGCGTGCAATGTGGAGCACGGCGGCCATGCCGCTGCTTTCCTTGGGGCGTGTCGGCGCGCCCCGGCACGCGGCAAACCGCCCGAGCCGACCGTCCGCGCCAAAGCGGTGGCGTTGCCACCGCAGTCCACAGACACCAACGGACAATGGATCACGCGAAGCGAACAGCCGGAAACCCACGGACACGTTCGGATCGTCCCCGGAAGAGCTTGCCGCCAGAACAAAAATCGGGGAATTTCATCCAGGGAGAAAGAAAAAGGGCCCTCCCGGACCGGGAGGGCCCCATTCAATGAGCGCTTCGCGTAGCTGACGCAGAGCGATCAAGCCCTACGACGACGGACCAACAGGCCGGCGCCCGCGATCAGCAGCAGCGTGGCCGGCTCGGGAACGATCGAGAACTCGAACGACCCACCGGTCAGGTCGCCGGCGCCGAGCTTGTACGTCGTGCTGCCGATCTGATCCTGGTTGAGATCAAGCCCTGCCTGGAGCACGGAGGCACCATTCGGCGTCAACTTGACCAGGTAGTTGCCGAGCGGCACGCCGGTCAGGTCGACCACGGCGGTCCAGAGATCGTACGTCTCCTGACCGTCCTGAAGGAGCACGCTCTTTCGCGAGTCGAGGCCGACGCCCCAGGTGTCATCGCCCTGCCACTTCTTTCGGGTGCCGCCGCCGGTGTAGGTCGCATACACACGGGCCTTCCAATCCAAGTGGGCCGCGCCGATCTGGGCCGTGTAGGCCACAGTTGCCGCTGGATTGCCGAGTTGCGGCAGGACGTCCATGCCCGGGCCGCCCGCGCCGCCGTTATCCTTCACGGTGCCCACCGAACCGGATCCGGGGGCCTTGTAGACGGCCGCCCAATCCACACCGGCCGTCACGAACAACGGCAGGGGCACCTCGTTGCCCGACGTCGGGTTGGCAACCGGGTAAATGCCGACGTCAAAGTTGAACCCGCCGAGGCCCTGGTTATTTCCCGTCACGACAACCGAAGTCACAATACTGAGATAGGGGTCCACGCCAAGAACGATGGCGTTAAGCGGATTCGTGTTCGACCCGTTAATCGAGAACACCGCCTTCCCATCCGTTGCGAGGGCGGCCGACGCCGCCGCAAGACCAACGACCACCGCAAGCTTGATCGCTCTCATTTCAGCCTCCTTCACTAAGCTCGTCTCTCTTGACAACATGCTCCTCTTCCGGGGCAACGCGCCCCGCGGTATGGCCCACGCGACCATACCCCCCATGACCCAGTGATCCGCCTGGCTACGTCTCGCGCCGCCGATCGATCGGAGACGACACACGGCAACGGACGTAGCCAGGACGATCTCAGAAGAACCGAGCCAAATCTGAAAGGGGTTTGAGGCTGATGTGTTGACGGAGGTCCTACCGGCGCCTCAGAAGGACGCCCTCGTCTCTCACCCAGCTCTCTCTCGCCTGTCTCCCAAAACCGGCTCGCTCTCTCCCGACGCAACACAGGCTGCCGCTCTCTTTTCAGCAGCCTACACTCACCATACTAACACGATCGACCCGGGAAAACAAGAGGAAAGTTGGCGAACCGGCGATTTTTTTTGCGGGCGGATCCCGGCGAACAATCGGCGACGGCCTTCCGACGTATCTCACGAAATGAAAGAAAGTTACGGATGGCGGGCCGGCATCGCCCGCATCGCTCGCACGCAAAAGCCATCGCCGGAAACGGCCAAAACGATTGACCATGGCGGCTTCGGGGGCGTTTGCGTGGGTTGGTTGTCCGTCGGCCCGCTGGAAGCGGCTTCCGTGCAAGGCGCCGGCGACACGCGACCGACAGGCCACCGCCCGTAAGCAGGAAGCGTGAGGTCGGCTCTGGTAGAACTCTCTCGAACAAGAACTGCGCGCCATAGACCGCCACATTCTGATCGGTGATGTTCCCCCGTTGATCCTCGTTCAGTTTGATGCCGCTGCGGAGCACGCGGTTTCCCGTCGAAGCCGGCATCCACTTGACCAGGTACAAACCGTTCGGCCCGTTGGTGACATCGATCACGCCGGTCGGCATGTCGTAGGTTGTCATGGCATCGCTCAGCAGCGCGCCCTTCCGTTCGTCGCACCCGACGTCCCAAACGTCGTCCCCTTGCCACCTCTTGTGCGTGCCGCCACCTATGTAGGTTGCATACACGCGGGCCTTCCAGTCGAGGTGGGCCGCCTGCATCTGCGCGGTACACGCAACGTTCGTTTCGGGGTAGCCGGTACTCGGCGGGACATCCATTCCGGGGCCGCCGGCGTTCGCGTTGTCCTTCACCGAGCCGACGGAGTTTGAACCGGGAACCCTGTAGACTGGGGCCCACTCTCCTGCCGTGATCGCTTGTCAACCTCGAAGTAGAAGTCGAAAGGCCCACAAACACCCAGATCCGCGAGAAACCCGCCAAGACCCTGATTGTCGCCTGTTACGATGACGGATGCGGTCCAGATCACGTAGGGGTCCGCGCATGCGTCAATATGAAGCAGGTCGCGCGCGTTGCTGCCCCGCATTGACCATCGGATCTCGTCGTTGGATGCCAGGGCGCTCGACGCGAGCGTCAAGACAGCTGCGATCGCGTGTCGGTAGGTGACCATAGGCGGCCTTGGAGCGAGAAAAAAAGGTAGACCCCGCAGGTATCCCTGCGGGGTCTTGTTGGAATTCAGTCTCTAAAAGGATCCGCTACGCCTGCATCAGTCGTGACGTCGGCGGATGAACAGGCCCGCGCTCGCCAGCAGGAGGAGCGTGGCCGGTTCCGGGATAATCGTGAACTCGAACTCGGCGCCGGTGACGATGACATCCTGCGACGTAATGTTGCCGATCTGATCGACGTTCAGGTTCACGTCCGGGCGAAGGACGCTGTTTCCTGTCGAGGCCGGCATCCACTTGACCTTGTAGGTGCCCACCGGCCACGTGCTGACATCGAGAACACCGCCGATGATGTCGTACAGGCCCTCGGGATCCTGCAGGAGGACCGACTTGCGCGAGTCGAGACCAACGCCCCACGTATCATCGCCCACCCACTTCTTGCGGGTGCCGCCGCCCGTGTAGGTGACATACGCACGGGCCTTCCAGTCGAGGTGAGCCGCCTGCATCTGGGCGAGGTAGGCGACGGCGCCGTTCGGAAACCCGACGCTCGGGAGAACGTCCATGCCCGGGCCGCCCGCGCTGGCGTTGTCCTTCACCGTTCCGGTTGCCGACGAGCCGGGGGCCTTGAAGACCGCAGCAAACTCGCCTTCGGTGATGGTCCGGGGAACCTCTGTCGCTATCGGTGCTGGGCCATACACGCCCAAGTCGGCGAGGAACCCGGCCATACCGAAGTTATTGCCCGTCACGACGACCGACGCCGTCCAGCTCACATAAGGATCCACCAATGGATCCACCATTGTCAGATCGTTCGTGTTGCTGCCGCGCAGCGACCACTCAATCACGCCCGTCGCCGCCATCGCGCTCGACGCCAAGACCAATGCGACCGCCCCAGCAATCTTGACCACTTTCATTTCGGCCTCCTTCTGAAGAAACATGGTTCGCTCCTTTCTCGGGCATCCGCCCTTGCGGTGCCGACCCCCACGGCCGGACCGTCCCTCCACCGCGCACTCTACGTGACTCACCTTCTCGCTCACGCCCCCCTGCGGCCACGCAGAGCAATCTGGCCGGAAGGACGCAGCACAACCTGCGATAACTAACCGTTCAAAGTGTGAGGAGGAAGCTCGCCAGTGGGCAGGACCCGGGAGTGAGCTCGAACACCCAGGTTTCTGTGCTTTTCCCGCTCGCGTGCCTTTCCTCAACGCCGAACCGTCGATCCTCCAAAGATTGCGAAATGCACCGGGTACGATTCGTATGCCTTTCGCAATCCTACCTCGATGGATAGTATCACGCCAAAACGCCGATTGCAAGAGGATAATCGCGGATCTCGCGTTTTTTTTATTACAGGAAACCATTAAGGCTTGGTGATGTGTTCGTCCATAACATATTTTGTATTAAGGGGTTATGATTCAAACATCTTGAGCGTGCTTTGAGTCGTTCGGTATCCGATCGCCTCGAAGGCCGTTTTTTTCGAATGCCAACGACCGCATTCTGATTCTACGTCCCGCATCGCCGACATTGACGATCGTCCGCGTCGGGGCGGCGAGGCAGTCGGCTTCGTTTGTCGGCTTCGCATCCGTTGCCGGGGTAACTGCCCGAAAGACGCGCCGCTTTTCGGATGCCTTCGCGTGCGCGAGTCTGCACGCTACAATTCGACCACCGGGGCTCGCGAGAATCCCCCAGTGATCCGCAAGGACGCTTCATGCAGTTTGTTGTGCTCGTGGCATTCGCGATGGTCTTCATGCCGGCGGCGACGCCGCCTTGGCCCGTGCTTGAGAAGCCCGTCGCGGTCTTCCTCGTTGTGATCGGACAGGTCGTGGTCATCGCCGCCTGGGCTGCGGCGGCCGGCCGGGCGGTTGTGCGGCAACTTGACCGCGATCCGACGCGGCCGGGGCTGGCGCAGCGCCGGCACAGCCGCGACAGCGCGACACTCAGCTCGCTTTTGCTGGCGGGGCTGGTCGCGGGCCTGTGGGGCACGACCTGGCCGATGATCGTGCGGCGGCAGTGGGGCCTGGACGGGATGTACGGCGTGGACGATCTGGTGATCCTCACGCCGTTCTTTGCGGCGATGATTGTCGCATGGATCGCGATGTTTCCCGCCGACCGGGCGATCCGACAGGTGACGATGGAAGCGAATCTGTGGGAGGGGCTGCCGGTGCGCCCGCCGTGGGGGCTCGGGGCGTATCTGCTGTTCCTCCTGCGGCATCAGTTGCTGATCGTCGCGCTGCCGATGCTGGTGATCTGTGTGGCGAACGACTGCGTGCAGCAGCATGCGCGATATCTTCGCAAGGTCACGCGTCTGTACTGGGCCGATCAGGCGGTCCTGGTGGGTGTTGCGGGGCTGATTCTGTTTTTCGCGCCGATCCTCCTGCGGGTGATCTGGTCGACGTCGGTGTTGCCCGACGGCCCGCTTCGTCGCCGGCTGGTCGGGTTGAGCGAGCGGCTGGGCCTTCGCTTTCGGGAGATCCTCATTTGGCACAGCGAGGGCATGGTGGTGAACGCGGCCGTCATGGGGGTGTTGCCGCCGGTCCGCTACGTCCTGCTTTCCGACGGCCTGCTGGAGACGATGGAGGACGAGAAGATCGAGGCGGTCTTCGGCCACGAGGCGGGACACGTGCGGCATCTGCACATCCCGTTCTACATCCTGTTCGCGTTGGCCAGCATGCTGGCGGTGGGGGGCGTGTGCGAGCTGCTGTTTCGCGTCCTTCGGTTTGACGCCTCCTACGCCACGGCCCTGGCGGTCGTGCTAATCACGGCGATCTGGGGCATCTTCTTCGGGTGGATCAGCCGGCGGTTTGAGCGTCAGGCGGATCTTTTCGGGGCGAGGACGGTCGCGCCCGGCGAGGATGGCTGCATATTGCCCTGCCGCGTGCACCATCGGACGGCATCGGCCGGCGTGCTGGCGGGGGCGACCGACGGCTCGTCGCCGGCCCGGCCCGCTGAGGAGAGCGGGCAGCGGGGCGCGGCCCTCCGCGAGGCAATCTGCGCCACGGGGGCAAAGACCTTTGGCGAGGCCCTGAGGCAGATTGCACGGTTGAACGGCATCCCGGCCGAGGCCCGCAGTTGGCGGCATTCCAGCATTGCCAGCCGAATTCGGTTTCTTCAGCGTCTCGCGGATAATCCCGACGAAATCCGCCGGTTTGGCCGAACGATTGTGGCGATAAAGGTGGTGCTGGCCGTCGGTAGCGCGGTCGGCACGGCGGCGGCCGTGTGGCTGTATTGGGACTATCTGTAGACGCCTGGCACGACATGTCAGCTCAGCCGATCACGACGGAAAGCCCGGACCGGCGACCCTGTAACACGGAAGGGCGAGCGACGCTGCTTTTTTGGGGCTTGCTGTGCCTCCTGGGGACGGTCGTGGCGTTGGTGCACCGGCCGGTGCTTTCGGCCAGGGCGGAGTGCTTCGATGACGAGGTGTACCTGCGGGAGGTGTATCTGATTCAGGATCCCGGGTGGGCGGCCGTGAAACGGGCCTTCAGCGAGATCCTAACACCCTCGGTTCCGGGTTACTACGAACCGCTGTCGATGGTGTCGTTGACGATCGACTACGCCCGCGGCGGCCGCCCGGATAATTATCGGCCGTTCCATGTCACGAGCCTGGCCCTGCACGTCGCCAACACCGTCATGGTGGCGGTCCTGCTGCGCATGCTGTTCAGCGGCCCGTATGTGGCGGTGATCGTCGCCCTGCTGTTCGGGCTGCATCCGATCACGGTGGAGTCGATCGCCCTGGTGGCCCAGCGCAAGGCGGTGCTGGCGCCGTTCTTTTCGCTGGCGAGCATGATCCTTTACGTTGCGTACGCTCGCGCGGGGGCTGAGCCGTTCCCGTGCGAAGGTGCGGTTGCAGCCCGACCGCCCCGGGGTCGGGCGGCCCGATGGGGGCTCCTCGCCGGCAGCGTGGTGCTGTATGCGTTTGCGCTGTTGTCGAAGCCGACGAGCACGCCGCTGCCGGTGCTGTTGCTGTTGTTGGATTATTGGCCGTTGCGGCGACTGAGTCGCCGGGCGCTGCTCGAGAAGATTCCGTTCTTCGTCGTGGGGGCCGCCTCGGCGGTCATCACGGTCGTCGCGACGAGCCAGACCGCCGGCATCACGCTGCCGGGCAGGGATTCACCGGCGCGGATTCCGTTGCAGATCGGCTACCTGCTGTCGTTCTATGTGTACAAGATCCTGTGGCCGGCGCGGCTGACGTCGGTGTATCCGCTGCCCGAACCGTTCACGATGGCGAACGGGGCGGTCGCGGCCGCGGTCGTATGCACGTGCGTGCTGTTCGCGGTGCCGGTGCTGCTGTCGAGGCGAACGAGGGCTCCGCTGACGGGCTGGCTGTTCTTCGTGATCGCGATCTTCCCCGTGCTGGGTGTGATCGGCTACACCTGGGTGACGGCGTCGGACAAGTACGTGTACCTTCCGGCGGTGGGGTTGCTGCTGCCGCTGGCGTGGGGCGCGAACCTCGTGTGGCGGGGCGGCTCCCGCGCGGGCATGCGGCGGGGCGGACTCGTGGCCGTTGCGGCGCTGGCGGCCGGGGCGGAGGCCGTCGCCACGCAGCGGTACCTGTCGTACTGGCAGGACACGGAGCGCCTGTACACCCGCATGATCAAACTGGCGCCGAACTCGCCGTATGCGTACAACAACCTGGCGGTGTTCTACGCGCAGCAGGGCCGGTTCGAGGATGCGGTGCGGCGCTATGAGGATGCCTTGCGCGTCGGGCCGCCGTCGGCCCAGACGCGGACGAACCTCGCGGCGGCGCTGGGCCAGCTCGGGCGAACGGACAAGGCGATCGTGCATCTGAACGAGGCGATCCGAATCGACCCGGGATACGCCGACGCGCACAACATCCTGGGCAACGTGCTGCTGGTTCAAGACCGTATCGACGACGCGATCCGGCACTATACCCTGGCCCTGGAGGCCGCCCCCGATCTGTATGAGGCCCGCAACAACCTGGCGCTGGCGTGGCTGCGAAAGGGCCGGGTCGACGACGCCGTCCGCGAGCTGCGCCTCTGCCTCCGGATACAGCCGCTGCACACGAACGCCCGCTGCCTGCTGGCCGAGATCCTGGCGTCTCAGGGGCGGATCGCCGAGGCGATTGCCGAGTACGAGCGGGTGTTGCGCGATGAACCGCAGCACTCGCGGGCGCGCGAACGGCTCGATGCGCTGCGGCCCCGGCGCTGATCACGGGGCCCTTGCCTGCACAGGACGAACGCATGAACACCGACCTCCCGCGGGCCCCCGGACGCACCGAAGGCGTGTCGCAGCGGCCGGTCCTGGTCGCGTTGATCCTGGCCGTCTGCGTGATCGTCGCCGCCGTATTCCGGCCGGTGCTCTCGGCAACGGCCAGCTCCTTCGACGACGACGAGTATCTGGTCGAGCCCAATCCGGTGAACCGGCCCGGTTGGGCGTCGATCCGACAGGCCTTCACCGAGGTGCTTCATCCGACGGTGCTGGGATACTACGAGCCGATCTCGCTGCTGTCGCTGATGGCCGACTACGCCCTGGGCGGGCGGATCGACAACCTGCGGCCGTTTCATCGGACGAACCTTGCTCTGCACGTGGCCAACACGGCTTTGGTCATCGTGCTTCTGTACCTGCTGGTTCGACGGGCGTGGCCGGCGGCGATGGCGGGGCTTCTGTTCGGGCTGCATCCGCTGTGCGTCGAGCCGGTGGCGCTGGCGGCGCAGCGAAAGGCGCTGCTGGCGCCGTTCTTCTGCCTGTGGTGCCTTGTTCTGTACGTGCGGTACGCGCGATCCGGGCCGGGCGGCGCGGCGGATGTCGGCGGGCGGAGGCACTGGCCGTGGCTGGCGGGCAGCGCGCTGACGTACGTGCTGGCGATGATGTCGAAGCCCACGAGCGTGCCGCTGCCGGCGGTGCTGCTGCTGCTGGACTTCTGGCCCCTGCGGCGGCTCGGAGTCCGGGCGGTTGTGGAGAAGATCCCGTACTTGGCCGTCGGCGGCGCCTTCGCCGTCATCACGATCCTCTCGACGGGCGAGACGGCGGGGATCACCGTCCCCGTGGAGACGCAGCCGGCGCGGACCTCGCTGACCGTCCTTTACCTCATTCCCTTCTACCTGGCCAAGACGTTCTGGCCGGTGAACCTGTCGTCCGTCTATCCCTTGCCCCGGCCGCTGGCACTGTCCAATTCCATCGTCGCGGCGGCGGTCGTTGTCACGGGGGCGCTGCTCATCGGGCTCGTCGTTTCCTTGCGGTGGACCCGCGCGCTGGTGACGGGCTGGCTGATCTTCTTCGTGACGATCTTCCCGACGCTGGGGATCATCAGCTACAGTTGGGTGACCGCCTCGGACAAGTACATGTACCTGCCGTTCGTCGGCTTCCTCCTGCCGCTGGCCTGGCTGCTGCGATGGGGTTGGGGCGACGATTCGCCGGGAAAGGCGCCGGGGCGACGCCGGGCCGTCGTCGCGATCGTTGTGGGCGCGGTGGGCGCGGCGGAGGCCGTCGGGACGCGAAGTTACCTTCGCGACTGGCGCGACACCGAGACGCTTTTCCGGCGGATGGTCCGACTGGCCCCGGACACGCCCTACCCGCGGAATTACCTCGGCATCGAACTGTGCAAGAAGGGCGACACGCTCGAGGCCATCCTGCATTTTTCGATTGCGGCGAAGCTGGCCCCCGACAATGCCTACGTCCACAACAACCTTGCCATGGCTTTGGAAGGGGAGGGGCGGCTCGAAGAGGCAATCTTCCACTATCGTGAGGCGGTGCGGTGCGGCATGAACACGCCGGTGA
>CAZTVU010000135.1:12867-13409 GCA_964617025.1 uncultured Planctomycetales bacterium
CCTGCTGCTGGCCCGGCGGGCGGATTACGACGCGGCGGCCCGACACCTTCACGAGGCCCTGCGGCTCGACCCCCGCCATGCCGATGCCTGGAACATCCTGGGCAACATCAGCGTGGTGCGAGAGCGATTTGATGAGGCGATCGATAACTACCGCAAGGCGCTGGCCGTCGCGCCCGACTTCGGCGAAGCCCGGCAGAACCTCGCCATCGCGCTGATGCGAAAGGGGCGGCTCGACGACGCCGTCCACGAGTTGCGGACGGCCCTCGAGACGCAGCCGGGGCTGTCGAATGCCCGCTGCACGCTGGCGGGCATCCTCGCCGCGCAAGGTCGGCACGACGAGGCCGCGGCGGAGTACCGCGAGGTGCTCCGGCGCGAGCCCGGCCATTCGTTGGCGGCCGAGGGGCTGAGGTCGTTGGCGGCTGAACGGGGCCGGTCGCGCCCCGGCCCGTGATCGGATGCCGACGCGGAGGGCACCCGCTACAATACCGCGGGATCGGTCGGCGGCATGCCCGAGCGCATCCGGGCCGGAGGACGGCGGCACG
>CAZTVU010000136.1:0-13401 GCA_964617025.1 uncultured Planctomycetales bacterium
GTTTCAACGTGCCTTTAACCGGGCAATCGCCACCAAGCCGTTCACGCAGAAGATCACGGAACTGGTCCGGCAGCTTTCCGGCAACCAGGAGCAGTTCGACCATCCGCTGCTTCGCGTGAACGAGGGCACCGGCCGGTGCTGTGCGCTGGTGATCACCAGCAACCGCGGGCTTTGCGGGGGCTATAACGCCAACATCGTGCGGACCGCCATGGGCTTCATCCGCGCCCAGGAGGAGGGCGCGGGGGCGAACGGCGGCGTTCGGCGGACCGTGGACCTTCATGTCGCCGGCAAGAAGGGCATCAACTACCTTCGCTATCATCGGCGGCCGATGGCGGCCACCTATACGCACTTCGAGGACAGGCCCCAGTTCGCCGAGGTCGAGCCGATCGCCGACGAGTTCATCCGCCGATATACCGCCGGCGAGGTGGACGGCGTGTATGTGGTGTATATGCGATTCGAGTCCGCCGCCTCGCACTACCCGGAGGTCCTGACGCTGCTGCCGCTGCGTCCGCCCGAGCCGGAGGCCGCCGGCGGGGGCGGCGAGGCCGTGATTCCCGTGCAGTACGATTTCACCCCGCCGCCGGACGAGCTGCTCGCGGAGCTGCTGCCCGTGTCGGTCAAGGCGCGACTCTTTCAGTGCTTCACCGACGCGGCGGTCAGCGAGCAGGTGTCCCGAATGGTGGCGATGAAGGCCGCTACCGACGCGGGCGGCGAGATGATCAAGCAGCTTACCCAGCAGTACAACCGGGCGCGGCAGACACAGATCACGCTCGAACTGCTCGACATTGTCGGCGGGGCCGAAGCGTTGAAGTAAGGAAGACCCGAATGAAGATCCTGATCACGGGTGGGGCGGGCTTCATCGCCTCGAACGTGGCCGACGCCTGCATCGACGCCGGCCACAGCGTCGTCATCGTGGACGATTTGTCCAACGGCACGCTCGACAACGTGAATCCCCGGGCCGCGTTTCACCGCGTCGACATCGTCGATGCGCGGGCGGTTCGCGAGGTCTTCGAGGCGGAGCGGCCGGAGATCGTCAGCCACCACGCCGCCAAGGCCGACATCGCGGTCATGAACCGCGACCCGATGGCCGGCTTTCGCACGAACATCGAGGGGACCTGGAACGTGCTCGAGGCCGCGGCGGCCGTGAAGGTGCGAAAGTTCATCTTCATCTCGACGTCGGCGACGTACGGGATCCCCCACTACAACCCCGTCGACGAGAACCACCCGCTTCAGCCCTCGACCCCGTACGGCATGTCGAAGGTCGTCGGCGAGCGAATGACGGATTTCGTAACGCGGACGACCGGCATGGACTGGACGATCCTGCGCTACGGCAACGTGTACGGACCGCGGCAGCCGATCAAGGGCGAGGCCGGCGTGATCGGGATCTTCGCCCGTCACCTGCTGCAGAAGAAGGTTCCGTACATCACCGGCGACGGCGAGCAGGTGAAGGACTATGTGTACGTCGGCGACGTGGTCGCGATGAACCTGGCCGTCCTCGAGGGGGGCAGTCGGGGCATCTTCAACGTCGGCACGGGCGTCGGCACCACGGTGAACGAGATCTACGCCCAGCTCGCCCGGCGGCTGGGCATCACGTATGCGGCGACGCACGTCGCCCCGCGCGAGGGGGACTGCTCGTTCGTGTTCAGCGCCGAGAGGGCGCGACGCGAGCTCGGCTGGACGCCGAAGGTGACCTTGAGCGAGGGCATGGACCTCACCATCGCATTCGAGCGAAAGCGCTGCGGCGTGCCGGGCTGAGGGCCTGCCCCGTCGGCCGTGCGCGCCGATCTTGAGAAGCGCTGCGCTCACGGCCCCCGAAGGTTGTCGAGGAGGTTTGACACGTTCACCGAGCGGGCGGCGTTCTGCACCTCACCGGCGTACCGGTCGTAGAGGCCCCGGGCCTTCTCCACGGCGTCCGTGAAGGCGGTTCGCAGGTCGGTCGCGCTGAGCTGCCGCCCGGAGGCGTAGTAGCTCCGGGCCACTTGGCCGAGCGCGTACGTCGTGGCGAACGTCATGGCGGCGCCGGTCGCCGTGCCGCCCAGGCGGCCGAGGGTCCTCCCCGCCAGCGAGCCGAGCAGGCCTCCGAGTAGTTTCCGCATGAAGCCCTCCACGACCTGCGCGGTCGCGCCGATGCCCAGCACGGCGAGGAATTCGCGAATGTGGCCGCGGTCCAGCTCATGGCCGTATCGCCGCCCGATGTCGTATACCATCTTCATCTGCAGGGGCACGATGGCCATCGTCGCGAGCGACTGCGGGAGCAGCTCCAGCCCTCCGCCGAGGATCGCGTACCGCAGGATGCTCTGGTCGATCGCGGCCGCGTCCGCGGGCGGCGGCGCAGCGGCGCCCGGCGGTTCCGGCGACGCCAGCGGCGCATCCGCGATCCGGTCGGCCTGAGCCTGCACGCGTTCGGCGTCCGGCGCGGGCATGTTTACGGCCGAACGCAGGCGGGCCAGGAACTCGCGTTCCGCGTCGGTCACGCCCCCGTCGGCATCGCAGATGCAGACGGCCATCTCATAGGCGAGCAGCCGGACCTCCGGAGTCGCGAGGCGCTGGGCCGCCTGATCGAGGGTGATGCGGCGGAGGATGACGTTCCGGTACACATCCGCGCCCGGCGACACGCCGAGCTGCTCGAAGACCTCCTTGAGCCGCGCCCGCTCGGGTTCGGCCTTGGCGCCGTCCGCGAAGGCAGCCATTAGACACAGTTCGGCGATGGATCGCGCTTCGTCGTTGGTCATGGGTCTTCCCCGGCGGTGGCCCCGCCTGATGCGAGCCTTTTATAGCACCGCCGCGCCCATTTTTCCCGTTCGCCCGGGGTCGATTCCCCCGACGGCAGGCGGCCGGCGCGCCTTCGGACGGCCTCGCAAGGGGTAAATTCGATCTGTGCGTTGAGGCTGCGCAGCTCGTTCTTGGCCCAGCCGTTGAGGCTTTCCCACAGTTGGGGTCTGATCGCGGAATGCCGACGGGGGCATCGGAACGACATGCGACCGTTCCCCTACTCCGCATGACCTGTTCTACGCCCATCGGGGTGCTATCTTGTGCGGACCGCGGTCAGCCAGCGCTCATGGCGGGCCAGGAGGTCCCGCGCGATGTCGGGGTGGGCGAGGCGAAGGTTCGATCGCTCGGAGGGATCGGCCGTGAGGTCGGCGAGGAATACGGCGTCGTCGCCGGTCAGCGGCGCCTGACGGCCGGGGCCTTCGGCGTCCAGGCCGTTGCGGACGAGCTTCCAGCGACCCTGCCGAACGGCCGCCTGGTTGCCCTGGGCCCAGAAGAGCGTCTCGTGGCCGGCGGCGGCGCGGTCCTTGAGCAGCGGCAGCCAGCTCTTGCCATCCAGCGTGCGGCCGGCGGGCGGGTCCGCGCCGATCGCCTCGGCGATCGTGGGAAACAGGTCCATGGCGATGGCAAGCTGCTCGCGGGTTTCGTTTGCCGGGACGGTGCCGGGCCAGACAAGGATCGCCGGCATGCGGATGCCGCCCTCGAAGAGGCTGAACTTGTGCCCGCGAAACGGCCCGGCGCTGCCTCCGCCGCCGTTGGCCCGGTCCTCGATCGACGGCCCGTTGTCGCTGGTGAAGAAGACGAGCGTGTCGCGATCGAGGCCCAGCGTGCGGAGTCGATCGACGATCCGCCCCACGGCCTCGTCCAGGCCGGCGACGAGCGGGGCGTACGCCGCCCGCGGGCCCTTGAGGTGCGCGTACTGTCTGCACAGTCGCTCGGGCGCCTGTGTCGGGTAGTGCGGCGCGTTGAAGGCCACGTAGAGCAGGAAGGGCCCGGCCCGGTGGGCGTCGATGAACTGCGTCGCCTCGCGGACGATGAGGTCGGTCATGTACCGACCTTCCTCGCGGACCTCCGTGCGGTTTCGGTAGAGGTCGTGGTGATAAGGCGTCTGCCAGTAGAACATGTGCGAATAGTAATCAATGCAGCCGGCGTGGTGGCCGAAGAAGAAGTCGAAGCCCTGGGCGTTCGGCCGGGTGTCGGACGAGAAGCCCAGGTGCCACTTGCCGACGATCGCCGTGGCATACGCGCGCTTCGCGGCGAGTTCGGCGAATGTGATCTCGTCGGCGGGCATGCCGGGGTCGCCCGGCTTCGAGCTGCAGTTGCTCGGCACGCCGGCGCGGATGGGATAGCGCCCGGTGAGCAGCGCCGCACGCGAGGGGGAGCAGACCGGCGCCGCCGAGTAGTAGTTCGTGAAGCGGACGCCCGCGGCGGCCAGCGCGTCGAGATGGGGCGTCTTGATGTCGGTGCATTCGTAGCAGCCGACGTCGCCGATGCCCATGTCATCGGCGAGGAGAACGACGACATTGGGCGAACGCGCCGCCGTCGTGCCGCAGGGAAGGATCGCGGAGAGGATCAGGGCTGCGGCGAGGAGCTTCATCGAAGGGCCTCCTGAAGAACCCGCCAGACCATACCGCGATGCCGACGGCGCTGCAAAGCGGCCGGGGCATGTCGCCGGCGGTGCGGCGGGGCAGTGTCGTGAGCCGCGTCGGCCGGGGCCGCGCCCGCGGCTGACGCTGATCGACGGCGTGCCCGGATGTCCGCTTCGCGCGATCCGTTGTCGGTCGGCGTCTCTGGACTGCGGCGGCAACGCCACCGCTTTGCCTCGGACGGTCTGCCGTACGCCGTCGCGTCGCGGCTTGCCTCAGGAAAAGCGGCGGCACGACCGCCGCAGTCCAAACGCGCGGGCCGCGCCGGGGTACAATCCCCGCACATGGCGTCGCTGCTCGCCGTCGACCTGGGCCTCAGGACGGGGCTTGCCCTGTTCGGACAGGACGGCCGCGTCGTCTGGTATCGATCCCGGCACTTCGGCTCGCTGTCGCAGTTGCGGCGCGGCGTGCACGGGGTGCTCGACGATGTGGGGGATCTGGCGGTGCTCGTGCTGGAGGGCGGCGGACCCCCGGCCGAGGTCTGGGCGCGCGAGGCCGCGCGGCGGGGTATCGGCGTGCGGCGGATCGGCGCGGAGCAGTGGCGGCGACGGCTGCTGTATCCTCGGGAGCAAAGGACCGGCGCCGAGGCGAAGCGTCATGCCGATCGGCTGGCTCGGCGGGTCATCGAGTGGTCCGGCGCCCCGCGCCCCACGGCGCTGCGTCACGACGCGGCCGAGGCGATTCTGCTCGGTCTGTGGGGTGTGATGGACATGGGCTGGCCGGCGCCGGTTGCCGCGAAACTCGACCACGGGCCGCGCGGGGCGGGGTCGACGAGATGAGACGAGCGGCGACGGCAAGCGGCCGGCGCAGCCTGCGACACGTCTGAGCGGTTGTTTTACAGCCTTAGCTGTTTCTTGTTCTGTTCGGTGCAGGCACTTTCAGGTATTGCGACGGGGGACGCGGTTTGGAGAGATCTGCCCATGCCGACATTCTGCGGGATGCGCGCGGGTTTCCTGTTAGGAATGCGGCCGCCGACGCAAGACCTGATGGAGGCGCTAACGCCGTGTTGGTGCCGACGTCTGATGGTTTGCAGCACCAAGGAGACCGGCATGGTCCGGGCCGCGGTCTGTGGCTTGCCCGTGGGCCTGAGCGGGCTGCTCAAGGAGCTGGCGGCGGCCAGGTCCGACGCCGGGGAGCATTGGATCCTCCGGCCGCTCCAGGAATACGGGGCGAGCGTGATCAACACGTTGTGGCGGATGCTGGGGCGTGAACAGGACGTGCTGGACGCCTATCAGAACGTGGTATGCCAACTGGCGGCGCGCGGGCCGGGCCGCATCGGCGCGAACCGCGCGGCCTACCTGTATCGATCGGCGATCAACGCGGCGATCGAACAGATGCGGCGCCGAAAGCGCGAACGCGAGCACCTCGGGCGGTTCGCGGAGGGTCTCGATTCGGAGGGCCGGATGTGCGACGGGGACTCCGACCCGGCGTCGGACGGAGAGACCGAGCGTCTCCGCAAGGCCATCCTCGGCCTGCCGGGGCAGCTTCGCGACGTGATCGTTCTGCACGACCTGTCGGGCCTGGACTATCGCCGGGTGGCCGGGATCATGAACATCACCCCCGGCACGGCACGCGTCTATCGCCGTCACGCCATCGTCCGCCTCGCCAAGAGCATGGCGTAGGAGACATCGTCATGACCGAGCGGCCGGCGTTGGTGCGGCGGAGGAAGGTCTGCCGCACGACATCGTTGCTGGATCACTGGGTGGAAAGGGGGCCCGGCACACCGCTGCCGGACCGCCTGGCCCGGCATCTGCGCGGATGCCCGCGGTGCTTTGCGGAGGCCTCCGCCGTCCTGAGGATTCAGGATGCGCTGATGGACCTGAATCGCCGCTGCGCCTCGTCGGATGCCGTGCGGGCGTGCGAACAGGCCGCGAGGCGGCTTGCCTTGCGTTCGTCGTCGCGACCGCGCGTGGCGACGTGCCCTTAGCCGACCATTCCGTTGAGAAGCTCGACGTAATCCCGCTTGGCGCGAAGGCCGACGATCCGCTCGACCGGCTCTCCGTTGCGAAAGATCATGACCGTCGGAATGGAGCTGATGCCGTATCGGGCCGCAACCTTCTGGTTCTTGTCCGTGTCGACCTTGCCGACCTTGACCTTGCCGGCGAACTCGGTGGCCAGCTCGTCCACGACCGGCCCGAGGCGCTGGCAGGGCCCGCACCACTCGGCCCAGAAGTCGACCAGGACGGGGACACTTGATTGCAGCACTTCCGCGTCAAACGTGTCATCGGTGAAGTGCAACGTGTTTGCACCAGCCATGCTTGCGACTCCTTGTGCGAGCGGCCACGGCGGGTCCATCCGCCTGCAACGCCGGGGCCGGGTCGTTCCACGGATGCTTATAGGGTTGCCGCCGGGAGGTGTCAAATCGGGGCGACGGAGGGGCCGACGGCCGGTTGCGGTCCGCCGGCCGGCCGTTCGTGCGGCGGGCGGGACTTCCACCGCCGATGGATCCAGAGGTACTGCTCCGGGGCCTCTCGCACGAAGTCCTCGATCGCCCGCGTGTACTCCTGGGTGATCCAGGTCAACTCGTCTTCGCGGCCCTGCCACTCGTGCGGGCGGATGATCCGCGAGATGCCGATCTCGTATTCAAAACGCGGGCTGAGCCGGCGGGCGTAGCCGACGATGATCGGCACCTCGTGGCGGATGGCCAACAGGCCGATCGACTTGTACGTCGATGCCGCCCGACCGAAGAAATCGACGAAGAGGCCCTTGTGCCCGGCGTTCTGGTCGGCGATGAACCCGAGCATTCCGCCGCCGGCGAGGACGTCCTCCGCGGACCGGGTGGCGCCGCGTTTGTAGAGCAGTTGGAGGCCGCGTTTCTGCCGCTGGGCCATGAGGTAGTCGTTCAGGTAGGGGTTGTCGAGCGGGCGCATGACCGCGGTCATGTCGAAACCGAGTGCCGCCAGCGTGTAGCCGAGCAGTTCCCAGTTTCCGTAGTGGCCGGTCAGCAGGATCGCGCCGCGACGTTCGAGCAGCACGTCGAGCGCCTCGCCGAGCCCCTTGAGCCGGATGTAGCGGGGCCACGTCCACTCGGTGATCAGCCGCGGGGTGAACAGCACCTCGGTGGCCATCATCGTCATCTGCTGCATGCTCTTGCGGGCGAGGCGGTCGGCCTGCCGCTCGGAGATGGCCTTTCCGAACGCCAGGCGCAGGTGTTCCTTTGCCCGTTCCCGGTGGCGCCGCAGGAGCCGATACCAGAGCCATCCGAGCCACCGCGCCGTGCGAAGGTTTGTCTCGATGGGGAACATCTGCGCAGTCATGCAGTACAGCCGGACCGCAAGGTAGACGAGCCAGTCGAGCGTGTTCTGCCGGGGTCGCATTGTTCGGGATTCTAGCGGTCCGCCGCGAAGCGTGCACGGCCGCGCCGCGGGCGCTTTACAGGCCGGCGTGCTTGCCGCACAATCACGCGTTCTGGGGGCAGCCATGCTGGGAAACACGTTCCAGACGATTCCGCAGTTCGTCGCCGCGTATTGGCCGATCGCGCTGTGCTCGTTCCTGACCGCGCTGGTGATGACTCCGGTCTGCCGTGCCTTCGCGCGGCGGCGCAACATCGTCGATCGCCCCGACGACTTTCTGAAGCCGCACAAACGGCCGATTCCCTACCTGGGCGGCGTGGCGATCTTTTTCGGTTGGGCGGTCGGCATCCTTGTTGCGCTGGTCCTCGGCCAGGTGCCGGTGCGGGCGCCGATCGCGCTGGGCGTCCTGCTGTGCGGGGGGCTGATCATGGGCGTCGGACTGTTCGACGACCTCCGCATGATGTCCCCGCGGACGAAGCTGGCGCTTACGATGGGAGTCGGCGTGCTGCTCCTGGCGATGGGCCTGGGTCGCGAGGTGTTCCGCGTCTTCGTCGACGCGACCGTGCTCTGGCGCGATCCCTCGGCTCACTGGGTGGCCCTCTACTTCTCCATCCCCTTCGCCCTGTTCATCGTCGTCGGCGCGTGCAACGCCACCAATCTCATCGACGGCCTCGACGGGCTGTGCGGCGGCGTCCTGGGGATCATCGCCCTGGGCTTCGTTGTCCTGGCCCTCCACCTGGCGCGCTGGGCGCCGAACCAGCCGGTCGCCCACGAGCGGATTGTGCTGTCGCTGGCGATGGCGGGGGCCGCCGCCGGCTTCCTGCCCTACAACCGCAACCCCGCAACGATCTTCATGGGCGACGCCGGCTCGATGCTCCTGGGCCTCAATGCCGCGGTCCTCATCCTCATGTTCTGCGACATCGGCAATGTGCGGTGGATGCTCGGCGCGATCACCGTATTCGGCCTGCCGATCGCCGACATGACGCTCACGCTTGTGCGGCGGTGGCGCAATGCCCGCCCGCTGATGATCGGCGACCGGAGCCACTTCTACGACCAACTCGTCGACCGCGGCTACACGGTGCGGCAGGTCGTCATGATCAGCTATGTGCTCGCCTTCGCGTTCGCGGCCGTCGGCTGCGTCACGGCGATGTTCGTGCGGACCCGCTACGCGCTGCTCATCTATGCGGCGGTGGTGGCCGTCGTGCTGTACGCGGTCCACCGGTTTCACATGGTCGACCTGCTGCCGCCCGAGCAGCGGGGGCATGATTCGCCCCCACCGAAGGGGAGCGGGGCCGACGTCTGACGGCCCGGGCTGTGCTTCGGCTGTCCCCACAGCCGGGGCCGAGACGCACCGCACACCCGGCCGCACATCGTTACCAGCCCGCCAGTACCCAGTCGTATTCGTATCGATTGAGCAGCGTGGAGATCGGCGGCAGCACGGTCCCCGGGGCAAATCGGAACACGCAAACGGGCGGGCCGTTCGGTGGCGCCTCCGACAGCACATCGGCGGCAAGCCCCGCCTCGTCAAGCCGCTGCCGTAGCGTGGCCGCGAGGTGGGGCGGGACGATCAGATAGGGCGCCCCCGCGTCCGTGCAAAGCTGGATCTCGGCCATCGGCAACCCCTATCCGTCCGCATGGCGGCTCGGGCGGCCCCCCAGCCCTTGCGGTCGGCGGGGGCGGGTCAACGACCGCTGCGGACTGCGTTCCGGCGGCGACGAGGTTACCGACTCTCTTGCGTTTTCGTCAAACGCATGGATGCGAGTGACGTCTTGTGGTACACGGACGGCGCAGGATCCACCTCCGCAAATAATCGCCCCGTCGGCCGTCACAAGAGTTATGGTTGCGGCCGAAGGTTGCTCTGGGAGTTCGGGTCCGGGGTTCCGGGTTCATGAATACGGAACAACGGAACAGCGGCTCCCCCGAGCAGCGGTCCAACTCGCCCCGTGTCCGCGCGGGCGTTTCTCGCTTATCATTCCCGCCGATGCCTGATGTCCCGGACAGCGCGACGCCGGTACGCGGTTTTTCGGTCCGCGGCGTGGTCAATGCGCTCGGGCCGCTACTGGCCCTGCTGCTGATCATCCTGGGCTTTGCGGCCGCGTCGCAGATCAAGGCCGGTCTCGACACTCGGCGGTTCGCGATCGAGCGAAACCTGCGGCGGGCGCACGCCGGCCTGCCGGCGGAGCCGGTCCCGTCGCGCTGGCAGGCCGTCCGTAATCAGGAAAACCGCTTCCTCACCATCGACACGTTCCGCTCGACCGCCAACCAGACCGTCGCCGTCGGCATTGCCGCGATGGGCATGACGATGATCATCATCGGCGGCGGCATCGACCTGTCCGTCGGCTCGGTGATGGCTCTGACGAGCGTGATGACGGCGTGGTGCCTCAAGCACGGGGTGTCGCCGGTGCCGTCGGTGCTGGCGGGGCTGGTGCTTGGCGGGGTGTGCGGGCTGGTCAACGCGACGATGATCACGCGGCTGCGGGTCGTGCCGTTCATCGCCACGCTGGGGATGTGGGGCGTCGCCCGCGGGCTGGCCAAGGGGATCGCCGCCGAACAGAAGATCGACGCCCCCGCCGGCTGGCTGGGAACGCATGTGCTGGTGCGGCAGCCCGATCCGGCGTGGCTGCTGGTCTCGCCGGGCGTGTGGACGATGCTCGCGCTGGCCGTCGTCGTGTGGGCCGTCCTTCGCTACACCGCCCTGGGTCGCTATATCTTCGCGATCGGCTCGAACGAGGCGACGGCCCGGCTCTGCGGGATCCGCGTGGAGGGGGTCAAGCTTGCGCTGTACGCCCTCGCCGGGCTGTGCACGGGGCTGGCGGGCGTGATGCAGTTCTGCCGCCTGACGGTCGGCGACCCGACGACGGCGATGGGCGCGGAGCTCGACGTCATCGCGGCGGTGGTCATCGGCGGCGGCAGCCTTTCCGGCGGCGAGGGCTCGGTGTCCGGGTCGCTCATCGGGGCGCTGATCATGGCGTTCCTGCGCGTCGGCTGCGACCATGTGGGCGTGCCGAGCTGGGTGCAGGAGATGGTCATCGGCGCGGTCATCGTCCTGGCGGTCGCGCTCGACCAGTGGCGACACCGGCGGGCGGTGGCCGGTCGGGGGGAATAGCGGGGTGGATGATCTCCGTCGTTGCATAACGCAACGACGGAAAGCGAAAAAGCGAGAAGCCGGAAAAGCGAGAGAGCCGGAGACTGCAGCATCATTACAGAGCGATCCCGTGGTGCTCCGGCCGGTTCCGCGTATTTCGCGGTTCCATTCGGCTGGGGGATGCGAAATACGCCCAGGGCGGCCTTTGGCCGCGAACCCAAGATGCGCCCGTCTTGCTTGCCGATTGCGCTGGAAGCGTCTGCCCCGACCTCGACTCGGGCAGCCGTCGCCCCGCCCATTTTGCGTGGCGCGGCCCTCGCCTGTTTTGGACTGCAGCGGCCTTGCCGCCGCTTTTCACGGGGCATACCGGAACGCGCCGGCGTGCGGCAGACCGTCCGAGGCAAAGCGGTGGCGTTGCCACCGCAGTCCACAAGCGCCGACGGACGATGGATCGCGCGAATGGGATCGCCGCAAGCGCCCGAGCGCGGTCGGATCGTCGTCGGAAAAGCCTGCCGGGAGGACGGAAAACCGGCAGATATCAACAAGAGACCGCTCGTGATCCGCCCGTCGCGACGGCGACAACTCTTTCGTTTTGCTAGACTCTCGAAAAGCGCCCTCGGAGGGCCGCATCGGGAGTACGGCTGCGGTGCGGCAGTGAGTTCATCCCCTCATCGAACGTTTTCCGTTTTCTCGCTTTCTCGTTTTTTCGCTTTTCAACGGGGTCTCATGCAACACCGGGGTGATCATGCGCACATCGGCCATTCGTGATATCGCCGGCGGCGTCGAGATCGCCGTCAAGGTCGTCCCCGGTTCGTCGCGGGATCGCGTGGCCGGCCTGCTCGGCGAGGCGGTCAAGATCGCCGTCGCCGCGCCTCCGGAGAAGGGCAAGGCCAATCAGGCGGTCATCGACGTTTTGGCCCGGGCGCTGGGCGTCAGGCGGAATGCCGTGCAGATCCGCTCCGGCCATACGCAGCCGCGCAAGACGCTCGCGGTCACCGGTCTGACGGCGGCGCAGGCGTGCGAGGCCCTTGGGCTTTGAGGCACGCCGGGTTCACGATCCGATAATCCCGCGGCAACAAGATTCTGCGGCATGTTTTTTGACCGGCCGCGATTCGTATTTTACGTTTGGCCTGGCGAGAAGCACTGAGGATTGCTCGCGGGCGCTCGGGGGGCGTTGCCCGGACCGCGGGTGCAGAGCCTGCCCGTTCCACCGAGCACGAGGGAGGGGAACGGTGGTGGGCGCCGGGTCTCGGGTGCGGAGGTGACGGGGTTTCCCGTCGCGAGACCCGCCATGACGCTCTGGATCGGGGCTCCGGCCTGGCTGCCTCCTACAGGCTGGGGCCCCACATTCTGCGCGCGGTGCCGGTCCGGATCCCGCTCACGCCCGTCGGTCCGCCTGGCTGGTCTTCAGGCCGTGTCTGCGCAACTCCGCCTTCAATTCCGTGACGGGAAGCTCCCGCGGCGACACGCCCCTCCTGACGGCGAGGGCCGCGGCCGTTCCGCCGACCTGGCCGGACTGGAACGAGCTCTCCATCCGCCGAAAGCCGGACGCCATGAGGTGATCGCACGACGCGCATCGACCGACCGCCAGCAAACCTTCCACGCCCCGGGGAAGGAAGCATCCGTACGGGACATCGACCAGGCCGCGGTTGCCGCCCGTGTCGTACTTCGTCTTGTCGTGGCTGTCGAACGTGACCCGGGCTGTCATGACCGAGTCGCTTTCACGATTGGCCTCGCCATCGGCAACCGTCAGCGTCCGATCGCCGACGAAGGAGCGGGTTTCACGGACGCCGACCTGGACGGCCGTTTCAACGATGACGGACTCCTCGAAGCCGGGGACGTGGTCCTTGAGCAGGCGCCAGACCGCCCAGGCCTGTCGGCGTGTCACGATCTCCGCCCGGGTCAGGTCGTCGGCGTTCGTGCCGTCCACGTCATAGATGCGGGTGGTGTTGATGGACAGCTCGCGGGGCCGCAGCGAGCTGCAGTTGAAGTAGGTGATGCCCTCGGGCAGGTGCGGATACCGATCGCGAAACCGATCGTAGAGGCGATCCAGCCGGCTCCCGAAGTAGAAGGCCCGGCCGTGCGTTCGGCCGCCGCCGGCACGCACCGCGCGGACGAGCCCGCCCAGCTCGTACTCCGGCCGATCGGTCGCCCAGCCGGCGAAGCGGTCGAAGTCCACGTAGCCGACCCGAAAACGGAGCGACATCGCCTGCATACGGCCGTCGACGCCCTTGCGATACCGGGCGCCGGCCCAGAATCCGAGGTCGCCGTCGCCGGTGGCGTCGACGAACGCCTTCGCGGCAAACGCGCGGCGCCCCGACTTGCTTTCGGTGTGAACGCGACGGAGGCGGCCGCCGTCCGTCGACGCACCGACGAGATAGTGGTGAAGGTACAGGTCGATGCCGTGTTCGACCGCCATTTCGAGGAAGAGGATCTTGATGACCTCCGGCTCGATGTGGTTGCCCTCCTTCAGCGGCGCGGGGCCGACCCCGAAGGACTCGATCCGGTGCGCCAGCTCGGTCAGCAGTCCGGAGTGGTGCCCGCTGAGTTCGTGCCAGCAGGGCATGATGGAGATCGCGGCATTGCCCCCGAGGAAGCCGTAGCGTTC
>CAZTVU010000137.1:0-4824 GCA_964617025.1 uncultured Planctomycetales bacterium
GAGGGCGTCGCGGAATGTCGGGCGGGCCGGCTTGCCCGTCTCGAGGCCCTTGAGGAAATCGGCCAGGGCGTTGATGAACGTGTGCTCGTAGCCGATCGTGCAGCCGGGGACCCACCAGCGATTCATGTACGGGTGCTCGAAGTCGGTCACGAGGATCGACCGCCAGCCGTGCAGGTGGGCCTCGTCGCCGTGGTCGAAGAACTGGAGCCGGTGCGGGTCCTCGAGGTTGAAGTAGATCGAGCCCTTCTCGCCGTTGACCTCGAAGCTGTTCTGGTTCTTGCGGCCGCGGGCGTAGCGGGTGCTCTCGAACGTCGCGAGGGCGCCGTTCTTGAACCGGGCGAGGAACAGGCAGGCGTCGTCGATCTTGACGGCCTTCCGGACGCCGGGCTTGTCCTGAAGCTCCCGCTCCTTGATGAACGTCTCGGTGGTGGCGCAGACGCTGTCGATGCCGCCGATGAGCCACATCGCCGTGTCGATCGAGTGGGCGAGCAGGTCGCCGGTCACGCCGGAGCCGGCGACCGAGGCGTCGAGCCGCCACAGCGTGTTGCCGCCCAACGGCACCTTGGCGCTGATCGTCCAGTCCTGGAGGTACAGCGCGCGATAGTGGAAGACGCGGCCGACGCGGCCCTCGTCGATGATCTGCTTGGCAAGCGAAATGGCCGGGACGCGCCGGTAGTTGAACCAGACCATGTTGGCGACCCTGGCCTTCTCCACGGCCCGGGTCATCTCCAGACCCTCCTTCGCGTTCATGGCGATGGGCTTCTCGCAGAGGACCATCTTGCCGGCCTTGGCGGCGGCGCAGGCGATCTCCTTGTGAAACTTGTTGGGCACGCAGATGTCGATGAGGTCGATGTCCTCTCGCGCCATCAGCTTCCGCCAGTCGGTCTCGGTGGTCTCGTAACCCCACCTCTCCTGCCAGCCCTTGAAGCGCTCCGGGTTCATGTCGCAGATGCACCGGAGCACGGGTCGGTACTCCAGGTCGAAGAAGCTGTTCACCTTGCGGTAGGCGTTCGAGTGCGCGCGGCCCATGAAACCGCAGCCGATCAGTCCGACGTTCAGGCGCTTCGACATGTGGCGATCCTCCAGGCCCCGACGGGGCGATGATCCGTTTCCCATTGGTCCCCCGGCGAACGGCCTGCGCGAGACTCGCGGGGCCTCCGTCGCCGCGGGGCCTTGCCGATTCCGCGGCATTTATACCCGCGGCCCGCGCGGCTGACCACACCCCGGCGTCGCGCGCCGCAAGCCCTGCCCGCTTGCACGGCGCGTCCCGCACGTTTTGAACTGCGGCGGCCTTGCCGCCGCTTTCCTCGGGGCGCGCCGGACCGCGCCGGCGTGCGGCAGACCGTCCGAGCCAAAGCGGTGGCGTTGCCACCGCACTCCAGAGTGTGCCGAATGAACAAAGCTCGAAGCACCGGCCTGGGGTTTCCCCGCGCCCGTCCCGTCCCGCGCCGGCGGCCCCGCAATCCCGACTCCCTCGGCGCCACGGCCGACCGCTCCGCCGGGGCGCGGGCCGACGACACCACACCGCCCGACCGCCATCGGTATAATCCCCGCGGTTTGACGCCCGATCCCGGCGGAGGCAGTTTCATGGCACGCGGCGATCAGCTCCTGCGGCAGTGGACGCTGTTGAAGGCCCTCCAGACGCGCGGCGAGGGGATCCCCCTAGCGCGGCTGGCCGACGACCTCGGCGTCAGCGAGCGGACCATCCAGCGGGACTTCGAGATCCTGCAGGAGCTGGGCTTCCCGATCGATCACGTGGAGGACGAGTACGGCAAACGGTACTGGAAGATGCCGCACGACTTCTTCCGCGAGGGGCCGTTCGTCCTCAGCACCACCGAGGCGATCTCGCTCGTCCTGGCCCGCCGGCTCTTCGAGCCTGTCGCCGGCACCCATCTGGCCGAAAGCCTGGACTCGATCATCACGAAGATCCGCAACAGCCTGCCGGCGGCGGCGCTCGAGCACTTCGCCAACGTCGACGTCCTGACCTACCTGCCGAAGTTCGGCCGGACCGATCACGCCCCCCACGCGGAAAAGATCAAACGACTGATCGACGCCGCCCAGCGAGAGGTCTCCGTCCGCGTGGTCTACCGGCCGCTTTGGCAGAGGGGCGAGTTCGAGAGCCTGTTCGACCCGTACGGCCTGATCCTCTTCGACGGCAACATGTTCGCCGTCGGCCGTTCGCACCATCGCGACGCGATACGCATCCTGAAGGTGCTCCGGATCCAACAGGTCGAGGTGACCGGCCAGCCGTTCAGCCCCCCCCGCGACTTCGACGTGCGAACCCACTTTGAGCACAGCTTCGGCCTCGTCCATGCGCAGGGGGAGCCGACAGAGGTTGTCGTGAAATTCACCGGCAAGGCGGCCAGCCTCGTCGAGGAGCGGACGTGGCATGAGACGCAGCACCTGGAGCGCATGGCCGACGGCCCCGCCCTGTTCGAGGTCGGTGGCGACGGCGACGTCCTCCGGGCCACGTTCCGCCTGGCGGAACTCGGCGTCTTCAAGGGCTGGATCAAGAGCTTCGGCGTCCACGCGGAGGTTCTGCGGCCGGCCTGGCTCCGCCGTGAGATCCGCGACGAGCTCCTGGCTGCGGCGGCACATTACCGGGACTGACCCCTCGAGGAGCCGAAAACGCCCCTCCGACGCCCCCGGGCACCCCCTGGGGGTGTATTCGCGTTTTTTCATCGGTCCGACCTGAACTGTCACCCCCACGCGGCACATTCACCGTATGGCCGGGGCAGCAGGTGATGCTGCGCGGCATCGCCACCTCGGTCGGCGCAGGGGTTGCCGAATTCGCATGCCGCCGCAAAGCGGAAAGGAATCCGATATGATCGAGACACTGGAAAGCCGGATCAGCAAATTGACTACACGATGTGTGCGAATAGGGGACATTGTGCCTCGCTGGACGGAGGAGGAGACGCCCAGCGGCCTCCTCTGCCGCAGGCTCAGCACGGTGGAGGTGGACGGCCGGCCGCTCGCCGTGTCGGCACGGTTCACCCGTTCGCTGGCGGCGCGGTTTCACGTCGGGGGCGAATTCTTCCGCTACTTTACGCCGGATGAGGTGTTTGAGCGGGTGCAGCGCGTCCACCCGCGAGCCCACGTCCGGCTGACGACCGACGGCGACGTGGCCCTGGCGATGTCGAATCCGGCCAGGCCGATCGTCCGGCCGGAGGCCCTGTGTCGGCTTCTGGCGGCCCACCGCGAGCGACTGGTGAGCGTGGAATATCGCGACGGCGTCGTCAAGAGCACGCACCGCCTCGACGAGGCGGACTGGAAGGTCGGCGGCGACGCCTTTGCGTCGACGTTCACGTTCGAGACGCCGGTCGACGGGTTCGGGCTCCCGTCGGTATACCTGTCGGTGATCCGTCAGATCTGCACCAACGGAATGATCGGCTACGCCCCGGCTTTTCGGACGGATGTGCCGCTGGGCAACGACCCGTCGGACGGGGCGGAGGGTCCGCTCGGGCGGGCGATGGACTGCTTCTCAAATGAGGAGGGGTACGCGGCCCTTCGCCAGCGGCTGGACATGGCGCGGCAGTCCGAGGCGAGCCTCTACGAGGTGCGGATGCTCTGCCGGGCGATCTCGCGGGACTTTGATCCGGCGAAGCGCGCGAGCGGCCAGCAGGTCTTCGAGCGGCTGGGGGAGATCTCGGGCGACATCACGGTCAAGTACGGCGTGGCCAGCGCCGAGGCGATCAGCCGCAAGAAGCAAAGCATGCTGCCGATGGACTGCACGGTATACGACCTGCTGACGTTCGCGACGGAGGTCACGACGCACCGCGGGCACCAACTTCGGGACAGCCGACAGACGATGGCCTGGGTCGGCCAGACGCTGGCGAACGAGTATGACCTGGAGGGCAGCCTCATGCGGGAAGAGGGCCGCACGGAGCACCGCACGCCGGCGTTCTACCTGAACTGAGCGGGAGGCGGTCGGGACGGCCGGCGGCATGGAGGCGCTCATGGAGCTTCAGCAGCGGGACTACCAGGACCGCGTCGTGGAGAAGGTCATCCGCTTCTTCTACGCGGGCGACGCCAGCGTCATGATCGAGAGCCCGACCGGCAGCGGCAAGACGATCATGGCCCTGCGCGTGCTTCGGCACTTCGAGGAGCGATACGGCTGGCGGGCGAACTGGGTGGCGATGCGGCGCAACCTGCTGCGCCAGGTGGCCGAGGCCAACGAGCGGTTTTTCGGGCTGCGGCGCCTGACGCTGGTAAGCATGTTCGAGAAGAATCCCCCGCCGGCCGACATCACCGTGGTGGACGAGGCCCAGCACGATGCGACCGCTTCGTGCATCCATATTCACGCCGTCAGCCGCAGCCGGTTCATCCTCGGGCTGTCGGCGACGCCCTACCGGACCGACACGCTCAAGCTGGCGTTCAAGCGGGTCGTCAAGGACGCCGGCATCCACCGGCTGATCCAGGAAGGCTGGCTCTGCCCGTATCGACACTGGGCCCTGGACGAGTGGACGCCCGCCGACGTGGCGGCGGCGTACCTCGCCGAGCCGGACCGGTGGGGCAAGAGCGTGGCCTTTTTCCACACGGTCGAGCAGTGCCGCGAGTTCGCGGCCATCCTCGCGGCCGCCGGGCGCCATTGCGAGGTCGTGACGGCCGAGACCGATCGCTTCGCGCAGCTCGATGCGTTCGACGCGGGCGAGTTCCGGATCGTGGCGAACGTGGCGATCCTGAACGAGGGGTTCGATTGCCCCGACCTGCAGACGGTGTTCGTCCGGGATGCGTCGAAGCTACCGACGGTCCAGATGGCGGGGCGCGGCTTTCGGACGCACCCGGGCAAGGGATTTAGCCGGGTATCGGACCCAGCCGATCCTC
>CAZTVU010000137.1:4834-5543 GCA_964617025.1 uncultured Planctomycetales bacterium
GCAAGGACCATTGCAACATCGTGCAGAGCAAGCGGTCACGATGGCAGTTCACGCGGACGGCGCGGCCCGTCCGCGCATATTCGCTTCAGCGGTCGCGGTGGGTCGCGCTGACCCACTCCGACGCGGTCGAGAGGACGGCGAAGCGGACGGCCGCAAGGATCGCGGCACTGGACGTGCGGATCCCGGCGTTCTTCCTGCGAACGGGCCGGCGAAGAAACACGCTCGACGATAGGGTCAACCACCGCTCGCGACGACGCCGACGGCGTTCGGCACCGGCCCGGGCGGCCACCTCCGTCGCCTTCCCGGGGCTTGCGGTTGCACCGCCCCGGGACCTCGGGGCTGACGCCCCGGACCGCTGACGATCCCTCCCGACGGCGCCTCGAGGCACCCGCACGTGCCCACAAAAAAGCGGCGGCACGGCCGCCGCACTCCAGAGCGCGCGGACCGCGCCGTCAACGAGGGCGGGACGCCGGCACCGTCCCCGGCATTTGCCGCACGGCCCGCGACAGGAATCGCGAATCGCGGTATTCCGTATCCGCGTCGGCATAAAGCCCGTCGAGCGCCTGCGGGGCGGTCGGCGCGACCGCGAGCAGCGCCGCCAGCCGGGCCGCGTCGGCCGTGTCGGCCAGCGGCGCGTGGAGGTTCCACTCCCGCCCGACGATGTCCTGCTGGGCGCCAGCCAGCAGCCACAGACCCACGTGGTCGCGGA
>CAZTVU010000137.1:5639-9727 GCA_964617025.1 uncultured Planctomycetales bacterium
AACGTCCACGGCGGTTTGTCCGCGCTTGTGCGGAGGTGCAGCGCGATGCCGCGCGGCCGGGCCTCGCGGCACAGCCTCCGCAGCGTCTCGCCGAATGATGTCATCGTTGCCTCGGCGGTGATGTTGTTCTCCGGGACGCGGTGCAACGAGAGGATCAGGTCGCGGGCACCGAGAGCCTCCATCTTCGCCAGCAACGCCTCAAGGGTCTTCATGGAAGCGGCGTACTCCTCGCGGTCGTTGTCCACCAGGCGCAGGTCGGGGTAGAGGTTCACGCCCGAGCTGAGGTCCGTGTATACGCGGAGGCCCTGCCGGCGGATCCAGCCTGCCTCCCGCCGGAGCACCTCGATGTCGGCCCGTTCCAGGTAGCGCCAGTCGATCGTCACGCCGTCGAAGTGTTCGAAGAACGTGGGCCGGCTCAGCACCTGCTCCTTGATGTCGCGCATCGATCGCAGCGGCAGCGCCCGCCCGCGGGGCCGCGTCGGCGGCGGCGTGTGCGGAATCTCCTCGATGCCCCGCTCGCGGACCCGCACCGCAAAGATCCGCACGTCTCCGCCGGCGATCGTGCGCTCGCTGCTCGCGCCGAGATCGGTCTTCTCCAGGCCCGGAGGCAGATGGCCGGGCGCGCCGCTTTCCGATCGGTCGAGCGGCAATTCGCGGATCGACTCGATCGGCCCGCAGTGGGACGTGATCGCGAGCGGCCGCTGCCGCCAGGCGTTGTTGCACACGCCGAGCGTGTATTCGCCAGGACCCTTTCGACAGGTAATGAAGCTCAGGTTCGGGCCGGCATTGAAGAGCATCTGCCGTCGAAACTCGCCGTCCAGCAGTGCGCGGACGTGTCGCAGTAGCGGAAACGGCCGGGCAAGCGGCTTGTCGACCTCGTTTGTGACCGGCTCGCCGGTCGGCTCGCTCGGGATTCCGAACGGCGTTGCCAGCACGCAAATGCGGCCCTTGCCCACATCGACCGCGACGGCGGCCGGAACACGTTCCGTTTCGGCGGGCACCGTCGCATCGCGCGGGATCGAAAGCTGGTACAGGGCGAACGGGTGATCCTCCCGGATCGCCTCGGTCCCCACCCGGACGACGGTGCCGGCGGCGAACGGCACGGCCGGCCTCGCGACGGCGATCCCGCACAGCCCGGCGGGCCACCTGAAGAGGTTCCCCGCGGTGATCACAAGCCGGCCGCCGCCCTCGACGTAGGCGGCCAGCTTATCGCGGATCTCGTCCCCGCCCGACAACTCCCCGGCAATCACCAGCAGCGGATACCGCGCGAGCAGCCAGCCCGGCGCGTCGCTGAGCAGGCAGTCGACCCCGTCGCCGTAGGGCGTCGGCGCGATGAATCCCGACTCGTCGTGATAGTACGAAGAGTCGGCGTACCCCGGATAGAGCATCTCGAGCACATTGTCGGTCAGGTAGTCGCCCGGCGCATAGGGCAGGTTGCCCCAGACGCGATAGACGCGATCCGTATAGAGGTGGCGCGGAAAGGTCCAGCCCGCGAGGAAGTCGGTCATGAGGGCGACCGTCGTGAGCATGACGCCCGGCGGGCCGTTCGCGCGGACCCATCGCTGCGCCGCCTGCTGGATCCGGCCGATCGGCGAGAGGGCATCGCTTTCGAGGAAACCGCTCTCGAAACCGACGACCACGCTGTTGTACAGGATGTGGGTGTACATCAGCCGCTTGAGGAGGCTCAGGCTCGTGCCGAGCGTCGGGCCATGGTCGGGCCCCGGCGGACCGTAGGACTTGTAGCCCCAGCGGTTGAAGACGGATGCATTGCCGAACCACGGGACGCCATATTGCTTGCTCGCCCCGCGGATGAATGCGTAGTAGACCTGGACGTTGGGCAGGGCCTGGGCCGTCTCGGCGCCGATCAGCGTATAGACGCCCTCCTTGAGGAAGTAGTGGCCGTAATTGAGCGACACGAGCGTGGACATGCGGTTGCCGAGCTGCTCGCACATCCGCTGGAAGTGGCGCTGGAAGTTGAGGTATTGCTCGAGCCGGTCCGCCGAGCCCGGCGACATCTGCCCGGCATAGCCGCCGATGTAGCGCCCGTCCTGCTCGCCGTTGTCCATGCCGAGCCAGCGGGAGCCGAGCCTCGACTCGAGCATCTCGAACACGCCGACCGGGGGCTTGAATTGCTGCCAGTCGCCGGGCGGGCCGGAGCCCGGCACGTAACCCCAGATGTCGAACAGGAACAAATCACGCCGCCGGATTTCGTCGGCCAGGTCGGCGAGGTTCGAGGCGAACAGGACGCCGTACCAGGGCCAGATCACCTCGCCCAGATCGTACACCCGCGTGTAGCGGTCAAGCTCTTCCCTGAAGTCCACGAGCGTTCCGTCTTTCACAGCGAAGCCGCGGAGGCTCGTGAAGCGCGTCCGCCCGCCGAACGTGTCCCAGTCCGGCGGCTTGACGTGCCGGCGGTCGTAGTCCGGGTGCTCGCGCGGATCGAGCAAGCGCGCGTAGACGCGATGCACCTCGGCCGGCTGCGTGGTCTGAGCCGACGCTTCCGCAGGCGATGCAAGGAGGAGGACAGACAACACTACGATGACGAGGCTACGGCGTCGCATGCTGCACCGATGGAAAGCGAAAGAACGAGAAGGCGAGGAAGGCGCTGACGGAGCGGTCCGTCCGCACCACACCGCCGCCCCCGTCGAGACGCGGAGCTCGAGAGCCGTTTTCTTGCTTTTCCGTTTTGCGCTTTCTCGCTCTTTCGTTGTTGCCTCATGCAACGACGAAGGAGACTCCGTACAGCGCCCGATTGTGCGAATCCCGGCATCCCTTGGGGCGCCACCGGCGGCTTGTCCGCCAGTGCACGGGCAGGCGAGCTGCCTGTGGCACACCGTTCCATACCCGGCGTCGGGGGCGCGGTGCTCGGCACGCACAACGGACGGTTCATTGCATCTCCTCTGTTTGAGAACGCCGGCGGGGCTCGACGGGAACGACGGCTCCGGCCGAAGGCGGCACTACCGCGCGGCCGCGAGGATCCGCTCCAGCGCCGGCCGACGGGCCACCGCCATCCGATAGAAATCCAGGCCCGTCGGGTGCTTACCGCAACGCGCGGAACTGAGAAAGCGAGAGTGCGAGGAGGCAGGCAGCGTACGGGGAGCGACCGAACGCCTTCGGTGCGAAATCCGAATTCGGGGGGTCGTCCTGACACGTTTCCCCTTGCCGCGCCTTGGGGCGCGTCCATCTCCGCCGCCCCTGTGCCACAACGCGCCCGGCAGACTACCGCGCCATCGGCGCGGATTCCATCCGCACCGTTGCCGCGGGCCCCGGTTGCACAGGCATGCGCGGTCGCGATAATCGACCCGGCAGGTTCGCCCCGGTGGAACACACGAACATCGAACCCGGTGGGACGGCTTCGAGCGGCAGCGGACGGCTGATGTCGCTGGACGCCCTGCGCGGCTTCGACATGTTCTGGATCATCGGCGGCGACTGGATCTTTCGCGGGCTGGTCAAGGGCTGCCGATGCGACTGGCTGACCCGCCTGGGGCCGCAGATGGACCACGTACCCTGGGAGGGGTTCCGGTTCATCGACCTGATCATGCCGCTGTTCTTGTTCATCGCGGGCGTGTCCATGCCGTTCTCGTTTGCAAAGCGCCTCACGGCGGGCGGCAGCCGGCGGCGGCTGTACGGGCACATCGTCCTCCGCACGCTGATCCTCTTCGTGCTCGGGATGGTCGCGCAGGGCAACCTCCTTGCGTACGACCTCTCAAAGCTCAAGCTCTTCTCGAACACGCTTCAGGCCATCGCCGCGGGCTACCTGATCTCCTCGGTGCTGCTCATCCATCTGACCGGGGCGGGGCAGGTCGTGGCGACGGCCGGCCTCCTCCTGGCGTATTGGGCGCTGCTGACATGGGTCCCGGTGCCGGGACACGGGGCGGGCGTGCTGACGCCGGAAGGCAACCTGGCCATCTGGATCGACCATCGCATCCTCGGCCGATATCAGGACGGCACCTCGTACACCTGGATCCTCAGCAGCATGACGTTCGCATGCACGGTCATGCTGGGCGTCCTCGCCGGTCAGTGGCTGCGGTCCGCCGCCCGGCCGGGGACCAAGGCGCTCGGGCTGTTCGCCGCGGGCGCCGGCTGCG
>CAZTVU010000137.1:9761-13357 GCA_964617025.1 uncultured Planctomycetales bacterium
CATCAGCCTGCTGCTGCTGGCGCTGTTCTACGCCAGCATCAGCCTGCTGCTGCTGGCGCTGTTCTACGCCGTGATCGATGTGTGGGGCCGGCGGCGATGGGCGTTCGGCTTCACCGTGATCGGGATGAACGCCATCGCGGTGTACATGGCGACGCGGCTCTTCGACTTCCGCCGGATCGGCGACATCTTCGTCAAGGGTCTGAGCGACCGTGTGGGACCGTGGAACGACCTGCTGCGGGGTGTAGCAGGGTTCGCCGTGATCTGGCTGATCCTGTACTGGATGTACCGGAAGAGGTCCTTCGTGAAGATATGACGGACGAGGAGACCCGTCGTAGCATGACGCAACGACGCGAAAGCCAGAAAGCGGAAAAGGCGGCTCTCGCTCTCTGCGTCCGGACGGGACCGGCGGCCGGATGCGGTAGAACCGCTCCGCCAGCGCCCTTTTTCAGCTTTCTCGCTTTCTGGTTTTTTCGCTTTGCGGCGGAGCAGTGTGCAACGCCGGGGGAGACATACCAATGCTGCGTATCGCACTGATCGCGATGTCGATCGAGGCGTCCGTCACGGCCGCCTTCGCGGGGACGTTCGAGGACCTGGGCATCCCCGTCACGAAGGCCGGGCTGATGGGGTCGATCGTCGGGCCGGACGAGAACGGCGAGATGACCCGGCTCTACTTCAACTTCAACCAGGACGCCGCGCCGCTCTTCCTGGTCCAGGTGGACCCGGCGACCGGCCGGGCGCGGCAGTTCAACTCGCCGCAGGGCCCCGGGGCGTGGGGGTTCATCGTCGGGCCGGACAAGAAGATCTACCTCGGCACGTGGGACGGCGGGCTGATCCTGCGCTTTGATCCGGCCGCCCCCGACAAAGGCATCGAGGTCGTCGGGAAGCCTTCGGCGAGCGAGCGGTACATCTGGATGTACACCGTCGGCGCCGACAACAAGCTGTACGGCTGCACGTACCCCGGCGCGAAGATCGTCTCGTACGACCCCGCCACGGGCCGGATGGAGGACCTCGGCCGGATGGATACGACCGAGCAATACGCGCGATCGATCGCCGCGGACCGCCGCGGCTGGGTCTATGTCGGCATCGGCATGGCCCGCGGCAGCATCGTGGCGTTCGAGATCAAGACGCGAAAGCACCGGTTGGCCGTGCCCGCGGACCACGTCGTCCAGGGCTGCGGGGAGGTCTGGGACGGCGATGACGGCCACGCGTACGGGCGTCTCGGCTCGCACGTCTACCGCCTGCTGGACGGCAAGGCGGCGGAAATCAACGAGGCCGACGCAGCGGCCGCGCCGCCCCAGCGGCTCAAGGACGGCCGCGTGCTTGCCGGCGCGACGCTCGACGGCACCTACACCTTGCGGGACGCGAAGACCGGCGCCACCGAGGTCAAGAAATTCGCGTATCGCGGTGCGGGGTCCAGGGTCTTCGTGGTCGGCGAGGGTCCGCGGGGGGTGATCTACGGCAGCACGGCCATGCCGCTCGAGTTGTTCTGGTACGACCCGCGCAGCCGCGAGATGAAGAACCCCGGCAACCCCACATCCGTCAGGGGCGAGATCTACAGTTTCGCTCACCTCGACGGCAAACTGTACGCGTGCGCCTATCCGGGCGGCTGGCTCTCGATCTACGACCCGACCCGCCCGTGGGACTACGGCACGAAGCCGGAGAACAATCCGTACGGCTTCGGCAACATCGGCGACGGCCACCTCCGGCCGCGGGCGATGATCGTCGGGGCCGACCGAAGAATCTACATCGGTTCGCTCCCGCCGTACGGGCAGCTCGGCGGGGCCATGGCCGTGTTCGACCCGAAGGCCGTCACGGTCGCCGAAAACTACCGAAACCTGATCCCCAACCAGTCGATCGTGGCGCTGGTGTGGGAGCCGGCCGCCGGCCTGGTCTTCGGCGGAAGCAGCATCGAGGGCGGCGGCGGGAGTCATCCGACGGAGAAAGATGCCCACCTGTTCGCCTGGGACCCCATCCGGAAGAAAAAGGTGGTCGATCTCGTGCCGATCGCCGGCCGCGGCGCCGTCCTGTCCCTCGCGGAGGCGCACGGACGTGTGTTCGCGATCCTGACCGGCCCGACGCTGGTCGTCTACGACGTCGCCCGGAAGGCGATCGTGCACCGCGCGGACATCGCGATCGGCCGTCCGCTCGAGATCTCGCTCCAGCGATGGAAGGACGGGCGGATCTACGGCCTGACGAACCGGTGCATCTACACCATCGATCCGAAAACATATGCGGTGAAGGAGCTGGCCGCGCCCGGGAAGCCACTCCACTGCGGATGGGCGATCACCGACACGGGCATCTACTTCGGCTCCGGCGCGCACCTCATGCGGTACGCGTGGTGACCGCGGCTATACCTTCGGCAGCGCCCACGGCTCGCGGCGGGGGCGGTCCAGCCAGCCGTTGGCCTCGGCGTCGCCCGGGAATCGCCACTCCTGCGGGTCCCAGTGGAGCGGGCGGCGGTGCCAATAGGCCAGGTTGCCCAGGTGGCAGACGGTGACCGACCGCGCGCCGATCTCGACGTCGCAGATCGGGCGCTTGCGCGACTTGACGCAGTCGACCCAGTCGCGGTGGTGCCCCGGCGATTCATACAGGTGGACCTCGTCCTTGCCCAGCGGCTCCTTCACGATGTCCTCGGGGTCGCTGGTCAGCTTGTCGCGGTCGATGTGGAGCCGGCCCTTCTCGCCGTAGAAGACGCAACCGCCGGGGTCCTTTACGTGCTCCATCTCGACGCCGTTGGCGTACACGAACTTCACGCCGTACTCCGCCTTCGGGTCCGCCGGCGGGAGGATCCGCACCGGGCCGGATTCATCCATCCCCAGCGCCCACTGCGCGATGTCGAAGTGGTGCGCCCCCATGTCGGTCATGCCGCCGCCGGAATACTCGATGTACGACCTCCACCCGGGGAAGTGGTTGTGTACGCCGCGCGGGCTGAGGATCGAGTGGTACGGGCGCTTCGGGGCGTAGCCGAGCCATAGGTCCCAGTCGAGCCCGGGCTCAAGGTCCTCACCGGGCAGGTCGCACGGCCGGCTCGGCCCGCCGACGCCGACGGTCACCCGGCGGATCCTGCCCAGCCGGCCGCTGCGGACCAGCTCGCACGCGAGGCGGAACGGACCGAAGACGCTGGAGCGCTGCTGGCTGCCGGTCTGCATCACGCGCTTGTACTTGCGGACCGCCTCGATGCAGCGCCGGGCCTCGGCGATCGTCAGCGTGAGCGGCTTCTCGCAGTAGACGTCCTTGCCGGCACGGCAGGCCTCGATCAGCGGGATGGCGTGCCAATGGTCGGGCGTGGCGATGACGAAGGCGTCGATGTCCTTGCGGTCGAGCAGTCGGCGGAAGTCGCTGCAGTCGGTGACGCCGGCGTGATCGGCCTTCTTGCCGTAGGCGTCCTCGATCCGCTTGCGGGCGTGGAGGCGGCGATTCCGATCCACGTCGCAGACGGCCACCGCCTGCACGTCGGGAAAGCCCAGGAGCGTGGGCAGGTGGTAGTCGTCGGCCATCTTGCCGGTGCCGATGAAGGCCACGGTGATCCGCTCGCTGGGCGCGGCCCGCCCGCCGCGGCCCAGGGCCGAGCTCGGGACAATGGCCGGGGCCGCGAC
>CAZTVU010000138.1:0-718 GCA_964617025.1 uncultured Planctomycetales bacterium
AGGTTCAGGCCGGGCCGTCGCTCTTCCTGCCCGCCCACCACGACGTCCGCGCGGCGGACATCGACCCGCGCCGGCTCGCACGCATCCTCCGCGTGCTGCACGAGCACTCGCCGACGGACTTCGAGCGGCTGCTCGGCGTGCCGGGCATCGGCCCGAGCACCGTCCGCAGCCTCGCCCTTATCGCAGAGCTGATCTACGACGCCCCGCGATGCCGTCGCGACCCGGCGACGTTCAGTTACGCTCACGGCGGCAAGGACGGCCACCCGTTTCCCGTTGATCGGCCCACCTACGACGGCAACATCGCCCTCCTGGAGGCGGCCGTCCGCAGGGCGAGGATTTCGCCGAACGACAAGGACCGGTCGCTCCGGCGCCTCGCGATGCTGACGCGATCGTCCGGCTTCGCATAGGGGCGAGGCGAGATCGCGGGCCGGATGAGGGTCGCCGTCGGGATCGTGATTTGCCGCCGTGCGTCCGCATGATATGATACGCGGCGCTTGCGGGTTTCTCGGAGGACGTTTGCGTGGCCAAGTTCAGCCTTCGGCGATATGACGTTCAGGCGCAGGTCTCGGTCTATCTGTCGGCCGCCTCGACGATCTTCATGGCCGGTCTGGCGGCGCTGATCTTCCGCTATCCTCGGTTGCTGCTTCAGGAGAAGGTGATCCCATACAACCCCAACACCCGCGGCCTGATGATCTGGGCCGCGGGTCTTCTGGCCCTG
>CAZTVU010000138.1:728-13341 GCA_964617025.1 uncultured Planctomycetales bacterium
CGGGTTCGGGTTCGGGCTCAGCAGTGCCGGCCAGCGCCGCAACGACAAGCCCGCCCTTTCCTGGATCGGCTTTTTCGTCGGGGCGGTGACCATCACGTTGACCGCGGTCCTCCTGTATCTGTTTCGGAGCTGGGGCGAGCCCGTCATCACGAGATAGCCATGAAGGTCTCGTTGTTTGTCACCTGCCTGACCGACCTCTTCTATCCGGACGTGGCGGCGAGCGTCGTCCGGGTGCTGCGGCGCCTCGGATGCCGCGTGGACTTTCCTCGCGACCAGACCTGCTGCGGGCAACCGGCGCTGAACAGCGGCTGCGCCGACGACTTCCGGCCCGTCGCGGCGCGGATGATCCGGATCTTTCAGGACGCGGAGGTCGTCGTCACGCCGTCGGGCTCGTGCTGCTCGATCGTTCGGGAGTACTTCCCCCACACGTTCGCGGACGATCCGATCCTGCACGACCGCGCCGTCGCACTGGCGGCCAAGACGTTTGAGTTCGTGGAGTTCCTGGAGAAGAAGCTCAGGCCCGACTGGTCCCGGTGGGAACTGGAGTTTCCCGCCGTGGCGACCTACCACTACAGTTGCCACCTCCGCGGCATCGGCATGGGCCCGGACGACGTCGCCCGCGTGTTCTCGCGGCTGCGCGGCTTCGAGTATCGCCCGCTCGAGAAGATTGACCAGTGCTGCGGGTTCGGCGGGACGTTTGCGGTGAAGTACGGCGAGATCTCCGGCCCGATGGTGCGCGACAAGGTGGCCTGCATCCGCAGGACGGGCGCGGATGTCCTCGTCATCAACGACGGCGGGTGCACGATGAACATCGCCGGGGCGTGTCGGCGCGAGGGCGTCGACATCCGCGTTCTCCACATTGCCGAGATTCTGGATCAGGCCATGGCGCGGGCCGAGCAGCGCCGAGTCGTATCATGAGCGAAACGTCCGCCGCCGTTCCCGATTTCCACACGCGATGCCGGACGGCCATCGACACGCCCGGGCTCTCCGCCGCCGTCTCGCGGGCCGTGTATCGGCAGTTCGAGGGCCGCAAGGCCATGCTCCCCGAGCTGGGCGAGCCGCTGCAGGTGCGGGAGCTCGCCGCGCGGATCAAGGACCACACGCTGACGCATCTCGACGCGTACCTGGCGCAGTTCGCCGACAACGTCCGCAGGCACGGCGGCGAGGTCCACTTCGCGTCGACCGGCGAGCAGGCGAACGAGATCATCCGCGAGATCGCGAAGTCGCGCGGCGTGAAGCGGATCGTCAAGGCGAAGTCGATGGCGAGCGAGGAAATCGGCCTCGGTCACGTCCTCGAGCGGGACGGGTATGAGGTGGTCGAGACCGACCTGGGCGAGTTCATCGTTCAGATCGATCACGACAGGCCCTCCCACATCGTGACCCCCGTCATCCACAAGACCACGCGGCAGATCGCCCGGCTCTTCGAGCGGGTCCTCGGCACGCCCTACAGCGAGGACCCCGAGACGCTCACCATGGCGGCGCGCAGGCACCTGCGCGAGAAGTTCCGCCTCGCGGACATGGGCATCTGCGGCTGCAACTTCGGCGTCGCCGAGACGGGCACGGTCTGCATCGTGACGAACGAGGGCAACGGACGCCTCTCGACCTCGCGGCCGCGGGTCGTCGTCGCCCTGATGGGCCTCGAAAAGCTCGTGCCCACGATGGCGGACCTCGCGGTCATGCTCAAGCTCCTCGCGAAGAGCGCGACCGGTCAACGGCTGACCGTCTACACGAATCTGATGACCGGCCCGCGGCGGCCGGGCGACCTCGACGGGCCGGATGAGTACCACGTCGTCATCATGGACCGCGGCCGTTCGCGGATCCTCGCGAGCGAGTATGCCGAGACGCTGCGGTGCATCCGCTGCGGGGCGTGTCTGAACGCCTGCCCCGTGTACCGGACGGTCGGCGGCCACGCGTACAACGCCGTGTACCCCGGTCCCATCGGCAAGCTCATCACGCCGCTGCTTGACGGCATGGCGGAGTACAAGGACCTGCCGAACGCATCGAGCCTGTGCGAGGCCTGCCTCGACGCCTGCCCGGTCCGGATCAACATCCCCGGGCTGCTGATCGCGATGCGCGACGACCTGCGGCGCCAGGGCAAGATGCACTGGTTCCAGCGGATCGCGTTCCGGTTCTGGCGGATCGGTATGAGCTCGAAGCGATTGTACTCTTTGGGCAGCCGGATGACTCGCCTGTTCCTGGACGGGCTGCTGGCCCGGGACGGCTGGCACACGAAGCTGCCGCCGCCGTTCAACGTCTGGACGAATGAGCGCGACTTTCCGGCGATGGCCCCGCGGCCGTTTCACAAGATGTGGAACGAACTGGAAGAGGAAGGCGAGAGCGGGAAGAGCGAGCTTCCCGCGTGATCGGACTCACGGAAAAGCTAGAAAGCGAAAAACCGGAAAAGCGGACAAGAACGCCTGTCGGACGGTCGTGCCGGGGGCACATGTGCGGTGCGGGAGTTAGATCAACGGGTAACGTGAAGTTTCTCGCTTTTTGGCTTTGTCGTTTCAGCTCCTTCCAGCGGTGCCGTGTGCAACGCTGGCGATAAACCTTGGAGGCCGCCGTGCCTGGCGTATCCCAAAGCGAATTCATCCGTCCTGTGGCCGAGGCCCTCCACGCGGCCTCCGGCGGTTCCGCCGGCCGTCTCTCGCCGGTCGAGCCGCCGGCGGACCGTGAGGCGGCCCGCGTCGTCCGGCCGTCCGATGACTTTCTCGAGCGCTTTTGCGCGATGGTCGTCGACGCCAAAATGAAGCTCCATCGCATCGCGGGCGAGGCGCCGCTGGTGACCACGATCCTGCAGATTCTCAAGGACATCGGCGCGAAGCAGGTCCTGCTGACCGACGAGCCGCTTCCTCGACGGGAGGAACTCATCGCCGCGTTGCGCAACGGCGGGTACGTCCTGGCGGACCTGCGGCAGAACGATTGCGCCTTCGAGGCGGACGTGGGGATCACGCTCGCCCGCCTGGGCATTGCCGAGACCGGTTCGATCGCGATCCGCAGCGGCCCCGACACCCGCCGTCTGGCGAGCCTCGCCGCACCGGAGCACATCGCCATCCTGCGCCGCGAGCATGTTGTGCCCGACCTGCTGGACTGGGCCGCGACCCTGGCCGAGCCCATGCCGGCCAACGAGGTTCTGATCACCGGCCCGAGCAAGACGGCCGACATCGAGATGAATCTCGTCATGGGCGTCCACGGACCGAAGAACGTCCACGTGATCCTCCTCCAGTAAGTCCATGAACGAACCCACGCCCGACCCCCGCCACCGGCGCATCCTGACCGACCTGCTCGCACTGCCGACGGCCCCGTTTGCCGAAGACCACGTTATCGCATACGTGCGTGACTTCTGCCGGGACCGCCCGGCGCTGCGGCCGACCGTCGACCGCGCCGGAAACCTCCTGATCCGCGTCGGTCCTGCCAGGCGCCGACCGATCGTGCTCGTGGCACACATGGATCACCCCGGCTTCATCGCCGAGGAGCTGACGGCGCCGCCGCGAACGGGCGTTCCCGGGCGCCTCCGCGCCCGATGGCACGGCAGCGTCCACCCCGAGTACTTCGACAACGCCGACGTGCGGTTCTTCACGGGCGGCCGGTGGGTGCATGGGCGGGTTATCCGCCGTGCGACGATCGAGACCAACACCCCGCGATACCCCGTGCGGGTGGTGCATGCGGACATCGAGGTCGACGCGCCGGTTGCCGCAGGGTCGCCCGGCATGTGGGATTTCCCCGACCCGCAAATCCACGGCCAGCGCCTCCGGGCACGCGGGTGCGACGACGTCGCCGGCGTCGCGGCAATCCTGGCGGCGATGGACGTCCTGTCGCAAGACCCACGGAGAGGCAGCCTCGCCGCGCTCCTGACGCGGGCGGAGGAGGTGGGCTTCGCCGGCGCGATCGCCGCCTGCCGCAACGGCACGCTGCCCCCGGGCGCCTTCATGATCTCGATCGAATGCAGCCCCGAACTGCCCGGCGTCAGCATGGGCGACGGGCCGATCCTTCGCGTCGGCGACTACCTGAGCGTGTTCTCGCCCGCGGCGGTCGCGTGGTGCCGGGTCGTCGCGGACGATCTGGCGGCCGCCGACCCGTCCTTTATCTATCAACGCAAGCTGATGGACGGCGGCGTATGCGAGGCGACCGTCTTCGGCGAGTTCGGCTACGCGGCGATGGGGCTGTCGATCCCCCTGGGCAACTATCACAACATGAATCGTCGGCGGCGGGCACTGGCCCCGGAGGTCATACACCTCGCCGACTGGGACCGCTTGGTGAGGTGGTTCCTGGCCCTGGCTACCACCGGTGTAAAATACGATGGCTGCCAACCCGGACTGCGCCGGCGGTTGCTGAATCTGGAAAAGCGAAACGCGTCCGACCTCCGCCGCAGCGCCGCCCGTTGCCGCGCCCTCTTCCGTTGATTCGACGGCACCATCCGCCCGACGGATGCCGGCGGCCCCGGTCGCGAGGCCGCCCGTGCTCAGGGCATTCCCGTGCCGTCCTGCGTTGTGCCGTCGTCCAACTTGGCCGGCGGGGCGCCGGGGGATGTTTTTTCGCCGAGGGCGCGGCGTCGGCGATAGATCAGCATGAGGTTGCGGACGTAGATGACGCATGCCAGCAATTGCGCCGTCACGAAGACGATGTCCCGCCGGTGCGCGGCGTAGATGAAGATCGTCAGACTCCCCGCGATCGACAGGTACCAGAACGACAGCGGCACGGTCACCCGCTTGCGCTTCTCGCTGACATACCACTGGACGACGAAGCGCATGAAGAACAGGAACTGCCCGCCGAACCCGAAGACCACCCATCCGTTCGGAATGTACCGCGGCCAGCCGGTCCGCTCATGCCGGTATGGAAACAGGTCATCCAGCATCGGACGGGCGGGCGCGGGCGACGCCGCCACGGGCGCGGGACCGACAAGCTCTTGCCGGACCTTGGTCGTGGGTCCAGCCCGAGCGACTTCGGCCATTACGGGCCCGGCGGCAAGAATCTGAATCGACACCCATGCCATTAACATCGCCGCCCACCATCGCGTCCGCGCACCCTGACAAGCGGGCGGTCCCTTTTCGCGGGGCTGCGCTTCGGTCACCGTGGGCCGGCTCAATGCCCGCTCCTGTTTTTCCGGTCGATGCCAAATCTCGGAACTCATTGTGGGAGCGGATTATACGGTACGCGCGGTATGAACCCCAACGGATGCCGTCCACCGATCGTCGTCGGCTAGCCGCTACAGATGTCCGCCGGCTTCGCCTCCAACAGTCGAACGATATCCTCGGTGGCCATCTCGACCAGCACGCCCCGCCGGCCGCCGTTGACGATGATTCGGTCCAGGGCGAGCAACGATTCCTCGATGATCGTCGGGAGCCGCCGCCGCATGGCGAACGGCGAAATGCCCCCGATCTGGTAGCCGCTGACCTTCTCGGCCTCCTCGCGCTCCGCAAGGTCGGCCTGGTTGGCCCCGATCGCGGAGGCCATCTTGCGGGTGTCGAAGTGCTGGTCGCCGGGCACGACGGCCACCCAGAAGGCGTGGCCGGGCGCCTTGACGATCAGCGTCTTGCAGCAGGCCTCCAGCGGACATCCGACCGCCTCGGCTGCCTTATCCGCCCCGACCTCGGTGAACGTGTATTCCAGAACGCGAAACGATACCCCTTGAGCCCGCAACCACTTAACGGCGTTCGTGTCGGCCATGCCACCCAGTCTACCCGCTCGGCTCGTCGGCCGTCACGGGTTCGGGCGAAGCGGCCGAATCCGCCTCGGTCCCTCCGCGGGACCGTTCGTCGGCAGGATTCCTTGACCCTCGCCGGGATCGGGCAAATAATACGCGTGTTTCGGAAACCGTACCTGGCAACTGTGAAGATGGAGGTTTGACATGCCGCTGGTGACTTCCCCTGCCCCGACGTTCAACGCAAAGGCCGTTGTGGGGAGCGAAATCGTTGACCTGACGTGGGACCAGATCCACGAGAAGAAGTGGCTCGTGCTGCTGTTCTACCCGCTCGATTTCACGTTCGTATGCCCGACCGAGATCATCGCGTTCAGCGACGCTCACAAGCGATTCGAGGAGATCGGGGCGAAGGTCGCCTTCATCTCGGTCGACAGCCATTACACACACCTCGCCTGGGTAAACACGCCGCGGAAGGACGGCGGCCTGGGCAAGGTCAATTACCCGCTGATTGCCGACCTGAACAAGGAGATCGCTCGTTCCTACGATGTGCTTCTCAGCGGGGGTATCGCCCTCCGCGGGCTCTTCATCATTGATCCCAAGGGGGTGGTCCGCCACGCGACGATCAACGACCTGCCCGTCGGTCGCAGCGTCGATGAGGCCATCCGCGTGATCCAGGCGTTCCAGTACGTCGAGAAGCACGGGGAGGTCTGCCCCGCCAACTGGAAGCCGGGTGCCGACACCATGAAGCCGGACCCGGTCGGCTCGAAGAAATACTTTGCCTCGCACGCGTAGCGGGGGTCGGGCCTTCGCGCCGGCAACGGCCGTGCTTGAGGGCCGTCGGGCATCCGCTTAAGATAGCCGTCATGAACGGCAACGGTCGGCCATCGATGCCGCAGAGGATGCTGGTTGTCCTGCCGAACTGGGTGGGCGACATGGTCCTCGCGACGCCCGCCTTGCGGGCCATCCGGACAAGGTTCCCCGAGGCGTTCATCGCCGCGCTGGTGCGGTCGGGTTTTCAGGACATCCTCAGCGGCGGCGACTGGTGCGACGAGACGCTCCTCTGGCCGGCGGCCAAGGGGCGTTTTCGCCGCCGGCGGGGCTTCCTCGGATTGGCTCAGCAGATCCGCGACAAGCAGTTCGACACCGCCGTCCTGCTCACCAACTCGTTCCGGTCGGCGCTGCTCGTGCGGCTGGCCGGGGTCCGTCGTCGCGTCGGCTACGACCGCGACGGGCGCGGGTTGCTGCTGACCGACAAGCTCCTGCCCGACAAGAACAACGGCAAGTTCGTGCCCGTGTCAATGGTCCGTTACTACAACGCGATCGCGCGGTATCTGGGCGCGCGCGACGTGCCCGCGTGTCTGGAGCTCTACACCACGCCCCAGGAGGAGGCCGCCGCCCAGGCCGTGATCGAACGCTTCGGCGTTCGAAAGGGGCAGCCGATGGTGGTCATGAATCCCGGCGCCTCGTTCGGCACGGCCAAGTGCTGGCTTCCCGAGCGTTTCGGCGAGGTGGCCGACGGACTGATCGAGGAGTTCGACGCCGCGGTCTTCGTCGCCTGCGGGCCGAAGGAGAGCGACGTGGCACGGGCCGTGGCCGCGTCGATGCGGGCCCGGCCCTTCGTGCTGGACGATCCGATCCTGCCGCTCGGTTCGCTGAAGGCCCTGGTTCGGCGCTGCTCACTCCTCGTCACGAATGACACGGGTCCGCGGCACTTCGGCATCGCGTTCGGCGTCCCGGTCGTCACGCTCTTCGGCTCGACCGATCCGCGCTGGACGGAAACCGATTACGCATACGAGCGCCAACTCATGGTCAAGGTCCACTGCGGGCCGTGCATGAAGCGCGTGTGCCCGCTCGATCATCGCTGCATGACCCGAATCACCTCGCCGATGGTCCTGGAGGCCGCGCGGGCGCTCCTGGCCGACCGCATCGGCGCCGGCAAGGCATCCCTCGTACCATGAGCCGAATCATCACCGACTACGACGAGCTGGCTCGGGCGGCCGCCGAACACCGGCAGGCGGGGCGTACGGTCGTGTTCACCAACGGTGCGTTCGACATCCTGCACGTCGGGCACGTTCGTTGCCTGCTCGCCGCCGCGGAGCTCGGCGACGTGCTTGTCGTCGGCCTGAACTCCGACGGGTCGATTCGCCGCAACAAGGGCCCCGGCAGCACGGCCCAGACGCTCGCCGAGCGGATGGAAGTCGTCGCCGCCATTCGCGGCGTCGGTATTGTTACGTGGTTCGACGAGCCCACCTGCGATCGAATGCTCGAGATCGTTCGGCCGCACATCCATGCCAAGGGCCGAGACTATACCCTCGAGACCCTCCCCGAGGGGCCCACGCTCCGACGGCTCGGCATTCGCCTGGCGATCTGCGGCGACGAGAAGAACCACTCCACCACCGAGGTGCTCACGCGCTGGCGGCAGTCGGTAGCCCACACGGCGTGATGCTCGACCATGACGCCCATTCGCGACACGATCCGCATCGTCCCGGCCTGGCGGGAGCGGCTTCGCGAGGTCGGGCTCGACAGCGTCGACCGGGTCCTCAAGTGCCTTGGCGATCAGGTCGTCGCCTGGAGCCGCAGCACCGACACCGTCCGCGTCGATCTGCCGCCGGCGGCCGGCGGCGGCAGCGTCTTCATCAAGCGATACCGCCATCCGCGGTGGAGGCAGCGAATCAAGGCGATGTTCCGCGGCGCGTTCTTCGGGCGCAGCCGCGCCCGCGCCGAGTTCGAGCGCCTGGAGACCATGCGGGCGCGCTCCGCGCCGGTCGTACGGCCCGTCGCATACGGCGAGCGGCGGTTCTTGCATTTCGTCCGGTCGAGTTTCCTGATCACCGAAGGCGTCCCGTCCGCCGTCTCCCTGACCACCTTCGCCCAGCGGCACACGAACGGCCGTCGGTCCGACCTGCCCCCGGATGTCCGACGGCGGTTCATCGAGTCGCTGAGCCGCTGCATCGCCGACCTCCATGCGAAGGGCCTCACGCACGGCGCCCTGTTCTGGCGCAACGTGCTGGTTCGCCGTGACGAAAGCGGCCGGTTCGATTTCGTCCTGCTCGATCCGCCGGGCCGGCGGCGCGTCAACCTCCACTCGCGCGAGGACCGGCAGGCTGCGGCCGTGCGTCACGACCTCGCGGCCCTTGCGGCGCTTGCGCCCGACTTCTGCACGCGGGCGGAGATGCTGCGGTTCTTTCGTGCCTACCTCGGCACGCGGCGCCTCGATGCCGCCGGCCGGCGCTTGGCACGCGATCTCCTGGCCGAGGCGGCCACGCTCCGTGACCATGAGCTTTACCGCCTCAAGATGAACCGCGTCTTCCACTATCATCTTGTGCCTGCGGCCGAGTCGCTCTGATCCGACGGATGGAAAACCCGAGGCGATCGGGTACACTCACCGCGAGTGCAAAGACGACGAGCGGACTGCCCGCAGAGGTGCGCGGAGGCCGCGTCGGAAGATTCACGGAGCCGGGTCATGACACAGTGGAAGGACACGAAGGCCATCGGACGAAGGCAGTTTTTGGCCGGCGCGGCCACGGCCGCCACGGCCTTTACGATCGTTAAACCCTCGCTCGTCCGCGGCACGGAGGCGAACTCGACCATCGAGATCGGCCTGGCGGGCTGCGGCGGCCGCGGAACCTGGATCGTTCCTTTCTTCCAGAAGCACGGCAGGTACAGGCTGGTTGCCGCCGCCGACTACTACCCCGCTCAGGTGAACGCGTTCGGCGACAAGTACAAGATCCCCGAGAACCGACGATACTCGACGCTCTCCGGCTACAAGAAACTCCTTGAGGACAAGATTGACGCCGTCGTGATTGAGACGCCGCCGTACTTTCACCCGGAGCAGGCCGCTGCCGCCGTCGACGCGGGCAAGCACGTCTACCTCGCCAAGCCCATCGCCGTGGATGTCCCCGGCTGCCTCTCCATTGCCGAGTCGGCACGAAAGGCCGCGGAGAAGAAGCTTGTTTACCTGGTCGACTTTCAGACCCGCGCGAACGAGTTCTACCGTGAGGCCGCCCGCCGAATCCACGCAGGGGGTCTCGGCCGCCTGATCTGCGGCGACGCCCGGTACCCCTGCGGCGTCATCCGCATCGTTGCTCCGGAGGGGCCGGAGGATCGCCTCCGCCGCTGGTACTGCAACAAGACGCTGTCCGGCGACTTCATCGTCGAGCAGAGCATCCACGCGCTCGATGTGGCGACGTGGTTTGCCGACGCCGCCCCGCTAAAAGCCACCGGCACCGGCGGCAGCAAGGGCCTGCGCCCCTACGGCGACATCTGGGACCACTTCAACGTGATTTACGCCTTTCCGAACGACTTCGTCCTGAACTTCTACTCGGTCCAGATGGCCCACGGCTCGCCCAACGAGATCGTGTGCCGGATCTACGGATCCAAGGGGACGGTCGATTCCGACTACTTCAGTCACATCTGGATCCACGGGCCGAACCCGTGGGAAGGCGGCCAGTTCAAGGATCTTTACGACTCGGGGACCGCGGTCAACATCAAGGAGTTCTACGACGCCGTCACGAAGGGCGACTACGCCAACAAGACGGTGGCGCCGTCGGTTCGCAGCAACCTGACGTGCATCCTCGGCCGCACGGCCGCCTACAAGGGCGGCACGGTGACCTGGGACGAGATGATGAACGCCAACGAGAAGTGGGAGGCCGACCTGAGCGGTCTCAAGGCGTGACCTGACGCGGGAAGTGGGAAAGTGGAAAAGTGAGAACGTGTGAAAGCCGCGAGGCCGGCAACCGTGTCCCGAGTGACCGGGGCGCCCGGCCATGCGCGGAGCGGTGAGGGACCGCGAAGGCATGGTTCGTCGGGCCCCGCGGGTGCAGCGTCGTGAGCGGACGTCGCAGGATCGCGTACAGCCTGCTGGCGGGCGCCGTGTTGCTTGGGGCCGGGTTCCATGCGCTCTTCATTCACCGCATTCACAGACGTGTTGAAAGGGACGGATGGGTGCTGGAGTACTCCTACATCGCCGCGCGTTGCCCGACGTGCTTCGGGATCATTGAGCGGTTGGAATGTCGTGGCAACCCGGTGCGGCCGCCGGCGCTCCGCCAGGCTCGGGAGGGGTACCGAGATCTCCTGTTCCTGCGATCTCCCGTCGGTTCCTTCGATACGTTCTCCGGCCGGCCACGCTGGAGATTCCTTCATGGCCAGACGCTTGAGACCACGACGGTCTCGGCGATCGCGCCGGAGGAGTTGGCCCGCGGCTGGTACGATATGGCAGAACCGTACGAGTCCGGCACGCACAGGCTGCGGCGGAAGGAGGGCACGCCGGCGCACTGGTGCTTCGCGACCAGCACAGAAAACTCGCGATGGCTGGACCCTGCGCTGTTGAGCCAACTGGACTGGTCCGACGCGGCCGCGCCCCGAGCCGGTGACCTGCGGCCCGCGACTCGGCCGGCGGCGAGAAACGATTGAAGCAGTGGAGGACGAATGGTCGGCCGAAGCCCGGGAACACGCATTGCCCTTGTCGCCCTTCTTGTACCATCGGTTTCCGCGGCGGCTTCCGCCCAGCCGCCGGAGACGCAGCCGCACGTCCCCGAGAACCTCTATCGCGGCGAACTGGTCAGCTTCCCCGGCCCGTGGTCGATCAAGATCGGCCGGTCGTCGATCATCCTCGTCAGCGACCGGCAGCTTGAAGACCTCGCCGACCCCGACAAAGTCCTCGACCTGTCGCTGACGTTCGATAAGCACGAGGCCAGCCTCCGGCAGGTCTGCGAGCGGGCCAGGGCCGCCGGTCATCGCACGCTGATCATCGCCTTTGACCATTTCTTCAGCCAGTACCGCCCCGGCCAGCACGTTCCGCGCCGCCTGATGCCCGACACGGACGAATACGTGCAGCGGATCGCCGCCGTCAGCCGCTTTGCGCAGCAGTACGGCCTTGGGCTCGAGTTGAGCGTCCTCAGCCCCCTTGAGGTCGGCCCCGCCTACGAGCGGCAGACCGGCGAGTCGGGCCTCTGGCTGCACTATCGCAAAGGGTTCCGCGACCCGAAGACCGGCACGTTCAGCGTCGAGCTGTGGCAGCAGCGCAAGTGGGCCAACAACAAGGGCGTCGTCGAGATCGCCGACGCCGGCGTCCGCGTGTTCGCCTTCCGCGAGGCGGTCCTGCACGGCACGCCGTATCGCGTCGTCGATCCCCGAGGCATCGTCGAGGTCACCGATGTTGCCCGGGTTGAGATCCTCGGCGAGTCGGACGGCGACCGGGTGCGGCGCATCCGCGTGTTCGGCCGGGGCCGCACCGAGATCGGCCCGCTCGATCGCGTCTGCGTCATCCAGCAGTACCGCACGCCCGAGCTGGACTATTTCAGCGACAAAGCGCTGCCGTTCCTCCGCGGCCTGCTCGACCGATACGCGGACGCCGGCGTGAAGCTCAACGGCCTGTATGCCGACGAGATGCACATCCAGCAGAACTGGGTGTATCACGGCCAACACGATCACGGTCAGTTCGCCCTGCGCTACGTCAGCCCCGGCCTTGCGAGGCGCTATGCGTCGCTCTACGGCAGCGAGTTCGCCGACTTCGCGAAGTACATGATCTATTTCGTCTACGGCCAGGAGGACTTCGCCCGCGACCTGACCGCCACGCAGGGCGTCATGCATGTCTTCGGGCCCTCGCCCGAGGACGTTCGCCGGACCGCGCTGTTTCGCTCGCGCTACTACCGCCTCCTGCAGGACGGCGTGGTGGACCTCTTCGCGCAGGCCAAGCGTTACGCGGAGCGGCGAATGGGGCATCGGCTCGAGGCCCGTGCCCATGCCACCTGGGCCGAGAGCCCCACCTGCGATGCCTGGCGCAGCGGCCGGCAGTCGATGAACGGCAGCGGCTACGAGTACACGCCGAGCTTCATCTGGTCCAACACGGTCCAACAGGCCGCCTCCGCCTGCCACGACTACTTCAAATGGGGCGACTTTCTTACCGGCAACGGCAACGATCACACCGAGGGCGGCTATGCCGACCGCAACTACTACGCTCTCGCCCTGGCC
>CAZTVU010000139.1:0-8859 GCA_964617025.1 uncultured Planctomycetales bacterium
CATCCCGCCCATCATGCCCATCCCGCCCATCATCCCGCCCATCATGCCCATCCCGCCCATCATGCCGCCGGACGGTCGCCGGGTCTCACGGAGCACGACGTCGCTGATGTCGTAGATCTCGGTCTCGAGCACACTGTCGTTCTGGTTGAAGTCCTCTTCGGTGGAAATGACGACATGCTCACCGATGACCTCGATCTCGAGGGGGGAGGCGGTGGGGTCGCCGACGCGGTCGAGCAGCATGCGGATCGCCGCATACAGCGTGACGCGCGGAAGGCTGAGCGTGACCTCGGTGTCCGGCGTGATGTTGGCGTTCTCCAGGGCCTTCCACACGGGGGTGATGCGGATCTTACCCTGCTCCTCGATGTACTTCAGGACGTCCGAGAGGGGCCGGGCGTCGAAGTCCTGCGGCTCGATCCGGTCGGTCTTGAGTCGAAGCTCGAGGTCCGCGGCCTCGGCCTTGCGCTTCCGGTCCACCTCGGCCAGGAGGCGCTCACGCTCCGCCCCCTCGGCGAAGATTCGCTCGCGGGCCGCCTTGAGCTCCGGCCACTTCTCCGAATACTGCACGATCTCCGAGACCGGGATCTTGGTCTCCTCGGCCGCCTGGAGCGCATTGCGGTTTTCCCGGAGGAACTTCTGGCGGTTCTTGCCCTCCTCGATCAGGCCGTGGAGATCCTCCAGATCCTGCTTCATGTCCCGCGCCCGCTGGTTGTTGGGCTCGATGACGAGGATCTCCTTCAACTGGGCGATCGCCTCGGGATACCGGCGGTCCTTCTTCAACTGCGCCACCCGCTCCATCATCTGCTGGATCTTGGCGTCGCGCTCCTCCTGGTCCCGCCGCTCCCGCTCCATGTTCTGCTGCCGCGCGGCCCGTACCTGCTCGGCCACCTGTTCTTCCTGGTAGCGGACCTGTTCCTTGTCAAGGTACTCGCCGAGCTGGCTCAACTGGCGGCTCAGCGTCTCATACCGCTCCGGCGGCTCCGCATCGAGCTTGCCGGCCTCGACCGTCTGCCGGGCGATCTGAAGGACCTGCCGCGCCTCGGCGTACTTGTGCGAGAGCATCAACTCGCGTACCCGCGCGTCGTACTCGGCAAAGAGCCGCTCCGTCCGCTGCCAGCGGAGGCTTCGAACGTCCTGAAAGCGGCGCAGCAGACTGGTCGGCTGGCCCTCGGCCGCGCGATACTTCTCCACCAGCTTTCGCAGCGCGAGGGCATCCGGATCGTTCGGCGACCGCCGAAGCGCCTCGGCGATCACCCGATCGGCCCGGTCGAACTCGCCCTTCTTGACGGCGTCCTGGGCCTCCTGCAGGAGATCTGCCGTGCGATCCCGCGGGGCGGCGACCGCCTCTGCGGGACGCGTCGTCGCGGGGGTCTCGGGCTCCGCCTTGGCCGCCGCTGCGGGACGCGTCGCCGGGGCCTTGGCCGCCGGCTCCGAGGCGGCGGGGAGCCGCTTCTTCTGCTCCATCAGCGCCAGACGCCGCTGGGCCTCCTGCTTCTGCTCGGGGCGGGCGTACGGGTTGTCCTGGACGGCCCTGTACTTCTTCCCGGCCTCGTCGAGCTTGTTGGCGTCGTACAGCCGGTTGCCGTCTTCGAGATCCTGACGGGCCTTCCGGGACTGATTGATGGCCACCGTGACCCGGTCGGCGTATTCGTCGCGCTGCTTGCGCTCCGCGTCGCTGAGCTGGGCCTGGTCCATGCCGAGAAGCAGCTCCTGCGCCTTCTCGTACTGGCCCTGCTCGAAGAGGCCGACCGCCTGCTTCAGCGCCTCGCCGGCCGACTGAGCGGCTACGGGCGCGACCGCCGCCGCCACGAGCAAGCCCGCCACACTCATTCCCCGCCACGCTTGTCGTCGGTTGCCAGTCATCAAGGGTCTGTCTCCTCCTTGGTGAATCCGCTGCGGCCCATCGTCCGGTTGCGGAAGGTCATCTGGAGGGAAGGCACGCACACACTCTTTGGCCGGGCCGGCCGCACCGACCCGTAGCGGCGGAAGCATACCACAGCCCGCCCGCAACGCCAACACCTCGATCCGTCGTCCGCGAAACTTACGGCACCCCCTCCGGCAGCACAACACCGCGCCATCGGACGAGCCGCCCCCCGCGACCCGCCCGTCACCCGGCGGGCTATCGCCGAGCCGTCACCGCGTGGGCCGGGATCGCCTCATGAGGCCCAAGGTTCGCCCCCTTCTCCCGGGGGTTGGCCGCCTCGATTTCCTGCCGGATCCGCTCCAGGTCGGGGCTGTTCCTGTCTTCCAGCGTCGTCCGCTCCTGCACCAGCCCATCGACGTTGGCCACGATCAACGCCGGGCCTTCACGAATCTCGATGTCGAAGCTGCCGTCCTTCTTGGGCTTGGATCGAACCGGGCGGCGCGCCTCGAAGTCCACATCGACGATCGTCATGCCGGTGTCAACTGTCACTTTTTGTCTTCGAGCGGTCGTCCCATAGTCGGGCCCGGTGGGGCGATACTCATACTCACACGCGATCCGCTGCCCGATGTCGAACTGCTTGTTCGTGATGGCCCGCCACGAGCCGCCGACCCACGCGTACAGGTCAAGGCTTACCGGGTTGCCAGGCGTCGGCTGCCGGGTGAAGAAGAAGTACGTATCCGGCCGAACCGTGACGGGATCGGACCATTCGGACCAGTCGCTGGCGAGCACCACCTTGGCGGCATCCGCCGGGTTCTCCAGGTCATCCGGCAGGCCGACGTAGGCGTTGTACGCCAGGATCTGGACGCGATAGCGATACGTCCGCCCCCCGGCGGCGGTCAGGTCGTGTGCCCAGAGCGGCTCGACGTCGACCGGCGGCGCGGTTTCGGCGCCGGGGCCCTCCTCCAGCAGCCGCGGCCGCTGACGATCCCGGGAGGTCTTCGCCTGGGCCTCGATGAGCTTGTCGAGCTCCGCCTGAATCTCCTCAAGGTCCTTCTTTTGGGCCGCGGTAAGCAGCTCGTAGATTTCATCGGTCGACAGCTCGTCGACCAGCCTCTCAAGGGTGTCGAGATCGACCGGCTTCTTCTTCAGGACCTCGCGCGCCGTCTTGAGGTCCTCGGCCGCCCGACGCTTCAGGGCGGCGGGGCTGTCCGTGTCGGGCTTCTCGGGGGTGATGGCGCGCTCGGTCCGTTCGGTCCGCGTCGACCGGTCCGTTCGAGAGGACCGCTCCGACCGCGAGGATCGCTCCGACCGCTCCGATCGCGAGGACCTCTCCGACCGCGACGACCTCTCCGTACGGCTCGATCCGCCGCCTTCGCCCGATGATCGGCGCGTGCGACCGCCCTCCCCCGAATCGCGGGCCTCCCGTTCTCTCCGCAATCCCCGCGCCGGACCGGATTCGTCCCCGCCAAGGATCGGCGGCCGCAACGGCGAACGCGGCCCGTACTCCTCTCGCAAACCCCGAAGCTCGCCCCGCATCCCGAGCCGCGGAACGATCGACGACTGCCGCGTCGCGCCGAACCTCTCGCCCGGGCGCTCCGTCTCCAGCCAGTCCAGCCAGTCGACCCCCGCAAGAGCGGGTGCATCGGTCGGCGGCCACTCCTCGATATCCAGATACGGGGCCAGCGGCGGCCGCCAGATCGCGAACTGCGTGTTCCGGTCGCGAATGACGCTGCTGAAGCTTTGCAGGTCCTGAAGCGTCTCCTGGTCCACTCCCCACCCTTCCGGCCCCTGGACCAGCTGGACCTCCGGCACATCCGGCGGGATCACCGCCACATACGTTTCCACCTTCTCCGGCGGCTCGGACCACGTCGCATCGCCCTGCAGGTGCTGACGCTCCACCGCCACGCCGATCAGCGCCAACGAGGCCAGACTCGACCGATAGCCCCGGTTCACGAACTCGTCGAACTGCTTGGCCCGGAACACGGGCGCCGCCACCGTCACCCAGGTGACATCCTTGATGGTCGGCTCCTTGCCCGTGTCCCCCTCGCCCCCGCGCCCCAGCGGGCCGCCCAGGCGACCGTCATCAATCGCGGGCCCTCCGCCGGACGCCACTCGTGCAGGCGGCGGCAGGTTCGCCCGGCTGCGCCCCTGGAAAACCACGGGCTTGCCCGGCGCCAGGATCGTCGCCAGCCTCACCTTGCCGCCGGGCCCCACCCCTGGAAGGCTGACCATCGGCGGCTCGGGGTTCAACGGGGTCCAGGCGACCGCAAGCCGCGGCAGGAGCTTCTTGTCGATCTGCGTGGGGCGGGTCTGCCGAAAGGCCTCGGCATAGCTCGGCACCGGCATAGGCTTCGGCTGCGCCTGCCGAATCCGGTCGAAGGCCTGCTTCGCCTGTTCCTTCATCTGGTTGCCGAGGTTCGCCGGGCTGATCCTCTCGCCCCCCGGGGTTTCAAATGTGTTCGGGCTGCCGAACAGATACATCACGGCCATGACGGCCGTAATCAGGCCGGCGACGCCCACGACGATCTTCTCGATGTGGCGATCGACGAACGAAACGGTCTGCTTCGCCATGGTAAACGCTCCCGGGCCGGCCGCGCTCCCCGCCGGCCGCCCTGTCGCCTATCTCTCCAGCCTGTCCATCCCGCGCGGATCGTCGGGCCTCGGCCGCCCCATCGGCCCGAGTTCCGCCGGCCTGCCGCCGGGGCTCGGAACGCCCGGCATGCCCTCCCGCTGGAGCCGCTGGCCCTGCACGTTTTGATCGATGATCTTCTTCGGCATCGGTCCCGGCTTCTGCGGCGTCCCGTGGAAGAGCTCTCGGAAGAAGCACCCCTCAAACTCGATGCGGACGCGCATCAGCGGGCCGGAGCCGTAAATCCTCCCCACGAGGTTGTTTACGCCCTGGGGCGCCGTAAAGCTGATGCTCAGCGGGGTGTAAAAGTTCACCCCGCAGATCGCGTCGACGACCGCGGGCAGTTCCCGTGAGTCTATGACGAGCTCCACGGCGAACTGGATCACGTCGTACAGATTGTTGCTGTTGTTGCTCGAACGGCCGGTGAAGACGGCGGACGCGTCGCCCGGGGGCGCGGTGATTGACGCGGTATCGGACGCCGGCTCGGCCCACCGGTTTTCCACAGCCCCGACGGCCGCCGCGCCGGCACCAAGCACGTAGTCCCCGACACGGATGCCGACAACCTCCTTCACCGGCATGTATCCCACCCAGCGCTTATCCGGGTCAAGCTTCGCCGCCGTCGCCTCGTTGAGCTTCCCGAGGGCGCCCAGCACATCCTGCTGGATCCACAGCTTCATTTGCGCATCCCACATCAACTCCGGCGAGGGCACCTCTTTGGAATTGAGCAGGTCCTGCTGGATGTCCAGGGCCTCCGGAACGGCATAGCACAGCGTCTCGCGGGCCCGCGCCAGGCTGGCCCGGACCTCGGCGTTGTTTTTGGCCAGCTCCTCCGGCGGGATGTTTCGCCCCCCCGTGCCCGTCAGGGCGCCGCCGGGCACCCCCGGGACGCGGTCAAACCCGCCGGGGCCCTGCGGTGCGGGCGCCGCCTCGCCCCGGCGCACCGCCTCCCGCCGCTCCCGGTTCATCTGCTCTTCCATGTTGCGCACGTCCTCCTGGGTCGGCGGCGACTTGCCCTTGAGCACCTCGGGGATCAGTGCGTCAACCGCCGCGCGATAGTCCGTGCGAAAGCCGTACGCGTCGGACGGGGTCTTCGGCGCGGGGAACACGTTCTCTCGCAGGGGCTTGCGCTCGTTCATCGCCCGCACCACCTGCCAGATCCGGCCGTACTCCGCCGTGATGGCACGGGTGCGGGCCTCCGCCTCGCGAAGGAACTTGTCGTTGACCGGGCTGCCGAGGTTCGCCAGCTCCGTCGACACCCGGCCGACCTCCTGCATCTGGGCCGACACGTCGCCCATCACCATGCCGACCGCGATCGCCACCAGCGACAGGAACGCGACCGCCGCACACGACAACAGAACGACATGCCGTTTGATGAATGCCATGGCCGCAATCTCCTGGTCAGCTCCCCTCTCCCGATGCCGCCTGGGCCGCCTCGGGGCTCGCGGGCGCATCCAGCACGACCTGGAACGTCACCTCGAAGACGAAGTCGTTCGTCGTCGGCTCACCCGTGACGGGGTCCTTGTTCTGGCTCGTGTCCACGACGCGCGGGCCCGCGCCGAACTCGCCGCCGATGATGCCGCCCCCGCGCGGCCCGCCGTAGCTCCCGCCGAACTCCGGGCCTCTGCCGCCGAACTCCGGACGCCGAACGCCCCGGCCGGGCGCCAGCGGAGAGTAGCCCGGCGAGAACGTCGGCGCGGGCGCGGCCGTTCCGCCCGCTGCGTCCCGGTTCGACAGCCGGTCGCACCAGTATCCCGAGTGCAAGTCCACCACCATATGGAAGCCGGGCACCACGCCCTTCTTCAGGCTCGCAAGGTTTTTCAAGAACGTGTCTTCGAGGAACTTGCTCCCTCCCTTGTACGGCGTCGTGCCCTCGATCCGAACGAGAAAACCGGCGGCGGCCGCCGCCGGCGATTCTCCCTCTGCGGGCGGCGCGCCCGCCGGACCCGCGGCCGGCTGAACGGCCCGCTGCTGGCGGTACATCTCCGCCACGTTCTTGCCGTACCGCACGCTCATCGAGCGTATGGTGACGATCTGACGCTCGCTGCGGGCCAGCTTGTCGCCGGCGGCGGCGATGGCCCGCTTGAACGCCTCCGCCCCTTCCGCCATGGCCTTCGCCAGTTCGGGTTGCGGCTTGGGAAGGGCGTTGTTGATCTCCTGAGCGATGCGCGGCCAGAGGGCCTTGTCCTTCTGGACGGCGACGATGGCCGTGATCTTGTTCTGCTCTTCGGCGGTCTTGTCCTCAAGCTCCTTGTAGGTCCGCTTCAGGGATTCCGCGAGGCTCAGCACCTCGCCGGCAAACTCGGCGGGCGGCCGGCCCTCCCCCGGCGGCTGGTTGGACTGCAACAGCCGCTCGCATTCGGCCCGGTCCATCTGCCGCTGGCCCGTGTAGTTGCCTTGCACCTGGGCCAGCGTGCGGGCGTCCATGCAGCCGCGGCTCCAGACCAGGCCCGCGGAAAGCGCCAGCGAGGCGGCCGCCCCCCAGAACCACGGCGTCTTCCGCCGCCAGAGCACGGCCTTGGCGATTTCCTGCGGAAGCAGGTTGCTCGTGATCTGCGTGAGGCCCAGGCCCTGCAGGGCCAGTCCGTACGCGACGCCGAAGCTCAGCAGGTGCTCGATCAGTTGCGGCGCGTTCGGGGCCGACGCCACCGACAGCTTGGCGAACGTCGTCGGGCGGACCATTTCGAGCGACAGGTTCTGCTGGAGGAACTTCTGGAGGCCGGGAAGCTTGAAGGCGTTGCCCATGCCGATCGCCCGGACGATCTTCGTGTTGCGGTGCGTCGAGCCGTAGAACCCGAGCGACCGCTGGATCTCGCTGACGAGGTCGGCGAAGACGGGACGCATCGCCTGGAAAATCTGACGGGCGTACTTGCTGGTGGCGGCGGTCCGCTTGAGCTGCTCCGCCTTCGGGAAGCTGATCTTGAACGTCCGCAGGAGGGCGTCCGTGAAGTTGTTGCCGCCGATGGGGATGTTGCGCGTCCACAGGGCGTTCGGCTCAGCGACGAGCAGGTCCGTGTTCTGGGCCCCGATGTCGAGGATCAGCGTGGCATCGGTCGCGAGCTGGCCGTCGTAGAGGAGCGCGTTGTAAAGCGCGAGCGGCGCGGACTGCACGGCGACGGGCGCGAGCCCGGCACGGGGCAAGGTGCTCCGCGACCAGCTCGCGACGCATCGCGAAGATGCCCAGTTCGAGGTCCTGAGTCTCGCCGGTGCGGAACGTCTGCCAGTCCCATACCACTTCGTCCATGTCGAAGGGGATCTGCTGGCTGGCTTCGTAGCGGACCATGTTGGGCACGTCCTTGGGCTTCACGGGAGGAAGCTTCACGAAGCGGCTCAGCGTGCTCTGGCCGGGGACGGCGACGACGATGCGGTCGTTGCGGAGGTCGTGGCGATCGAGAAGCTGCTTAAGGGCGTCGGCGATGAGGGCGGCGCGATCGGCGTCCGGCTGCGAGAGGATCTTGGCGTGCTCGACGTACTCATGGGCCAGGGCCTCGATCTTGTCGCCCACCTGGCGGACGCGAAGCGCCTTCAACGCGCATTGCCCGATGTCGATTGCCCATACGGGGCGTGGGGACGGCATGGTGCCTCCATGTCGAGTCTTGACGACCGCAACGGCGAGCCGCGGGCGGTACGGCGGCGTCCGGCGGCGTACGCAACGTACTCAAAAGGCGGCGGTTCCCGCAAGCCGCCTCTCGATCCGCGGGGATACACGCCGGGCCGGTCGAAGCCCGCTCGGCACCCACGCGCCCAGGTGTGATCGGTCCGTCGGGGAGTATCGGGAGGTAGCAGGGCTCGAGCCGCTTCCGCGAGCCCTTCTGTTGGGGGGACGACCACACCGACAGACGCCATCCGCCAGCCGCCCAATCGTTCACTTCCCATCTTAAGTATTCCGGCCCTCGGGGGGCGTGTCAAGCCTGCCCGTGCACGCCCCGAAGGACCGAAGGATCATGGCCACGGCGGTGGACGCCCGCCCCGAAGCGGCGAACGACCATAGCCACGGCTGGAGCGAAGCGGAACCCGTGGAAACTGTCAACAGAAAACCCGCCCCGGAGGGGCGGAGGGACTTCCGTCGCCCCGCCGGGGCGAGTGGTTGGGTAATGGCCTGGGACCACGGGTTCCGTCCGCCGTCGGCGGGCTCCACCCGTGGCAACACTCGCGTGACCCTCGCGGGGCACAAGCGAACGCGCGTGGCCTCGCCGGGGCCATTGAGTGCAGCCACGGGCGCGGCCCGTGGAAACGATCGCGATCCCGACTTCTTCTCTATGCGGGATCGCCCGCCCCATTGTCGGGGCTTTCTCGCGTTCTCGTTTTTCGGTTTGCCGGCAGCGCCGCACGGAATCCTGCGGTTGGCTTCGTCCGGCGCCTTCGGCTGCAC
>CAZTVU010000139.1:8875-13268 GCA_964617025.1 uncultured Planctomycetales bacterium
CGCCGCCCCGGGCTACGATGCGGGCAACACATTTGCATCGCAAAGGAGGTCGAGAATGAGGAACCGAATGCTTGTGCCGTGCCTGGTTGCGTGCGGGGTCGTGGCGGCCGTCGGTGCGATCTGGGTCCGCGCCGGCGACCTCCGGCCGCCCGCCGGGCCGATCGCCCCGACCATGAAGACGCTGGACCAGATCTCCGCTCAGATCGCCGCCCTCCAGGCCCCGATCCGGCAGGTCGTCCGCGGCGTGATCCAGGTGCCCAAGGATCAGCGCGAGGCGTCGGCCGTCTTCGCCCCCGCGGTCAATCCCGCCCGGTGTGTGGTCCTCCTGAGCGACAGCGTGGCCACGGGCATCAACTCGAGCTACACGGCGAACATCGCCCGAACCGGCGCCTGCGTCGCCTCGCTGACGGCCACGCAGGTCACCATCCGCGTCGACTCGTGCATCACGATGGTCCCCATGGAGGTCGGCTACCAGATCATCGAATACAACTGACCTCACCGCACCGACGCCACCGCGAGCACGTCGCCCGTCAGCGTGCCGTATACGTGGAAGGCCAGCGCATCGAAGTCCTCGATCCGCGACAGGACGAGCCAGGCCGCGATGCCGCGGCTCGTGTCCGGGTTGCACTCGACCTCTGCGAGGTGCAGGCCGCTGTCGTCGGTGATGTTCCAGCCCGGGCGCCAAATCTCGGCGACGCCGGTGACCGGATGACCGGTCAGCGTGTTTGCCGCGTCGAACGTGATCGTGCCGCAGGCGACGAGCTGCCCGATCGGGTCGCCGGCGCCCGGCTTGTGGAGGCCGGCGACCTCGTACGTCAGCGATGCGTCGGCCCGACAGTAGACCTGCGCCCGGACCCGCGTCGCCCCGTCCAGCGACAGGACGCCGCCGCCGGCCCGCAGCACGCTGCCGCGGTAGTTCTCGGGTGTGCCGCCCCACGCGGCCTCGGCCCCACCCTGCCGCCGCCACACGAGAAGCTGCCGATTCGGTCGAACGATCGTCACGGTGCCCATGGGTCTCTCCAGTCACGGTTCTCGGCGTTCCGCCGGGTTCGCCAGCCGCCAGAACGGCGCACGACCGCTCGTCTCGCCCCGCTGCCACGCGCCCAGGCACGCGTTCATCCAGTCCGATCCGAGGCGGGCCGGCGAGCGCAGCCTCGGCCGCAGGTCGGCCGCCAGAAGCGGGTCCGCGAACACGCTGCGGGCGTCGTTGTCCGGCCACGCGCCGACAAAGGCCGCCCACGCGGCCCGTGCGGCGGCGAGTGTCGCGTATGTGTTGAGGTTGCCGTCGTCGTCGCCGTCGAACCTCGCCAGCGCCGTCGCGCCGCCGGTCAGCCAGTACAGGTTGTGATCGATGCGGTGGGTGACGTCCTCGTCCGCCGCCGAGATCGCATAGCCGCACCCCCCGGCGGCACCGGCGACGATCACGTTGTCGCGGACCGTGGCGGCGCCGGCGTAATCGCCGCCGGTGTGGTGGATCTCGACGGCGGCGGCGGCCTGCTGCTGCACGATCGTGTTGTGATGCACGCAGGCGTTGTCGCCCGCGCTCAGGTGCAGCGCCGCGTACGCCTTTCCGGCGGCGGTGATGTGGACGGTATTGTGGAATACGGCGGCCCGGTGGCCCTTGATCACGAGGCCGTAGGCGCCGTTCGTCACACGGTTATACGCGCACGTCGCCCCGTTGCAGCCGATGCCGATCACGATCCCGTGGCCCTGGGCCGCACCGGACCACGTGACACGGTTGCCGACGACCTCCGCGCCGGCCTCGTTGAACGGGGCCGGGTTCGTGCCCGTGTCGTAGCCGAGCATGACGGCGGCCTTGTCGGCGTTGCCGACGGCCAGCGCGTTGTCGCAGATCGCCGCCCGACGGACGTAGCGATCCAGCCGAAAGATGTGGCTGCCCGCCGTGATGCGATTGCCGACGGCGATCACGCGGCCGGTATAGCCGCCGATCGTGCCAAGCGAGCAGTACGACGACTCGCCGAGGAACATGCCGTTGACCGTCACGGCGCAGTCGGTGAACGTCACTTCGTCGGAGATCGTCCCCCGGAGATAGAGGAACTCGCCGGTGGCATTGGCGTTCGCCGTGATCGTGCAGCGCGTGAACCGCAGCGATTTCGCATCCCACACGAAGAAGGGCTTCTGCGTGTCGGTCGCCGCAGGGGCGTGGGCGAGCGTGCAGTCGGTGAACGCCAGCTCCCGAGTCGCCCCGGCCGCGCTGTCGGCGTAAAGGAATGCGCCCGACCCGGCATAGCCCGCCGTCTTCGTGTACGAGCAGCCGTCGAGCGTCAGCTTCGCATCGGTCGCCGACGAGCCGAGGTACACCGCCGCGCCGGCATAGGCGCTGGTCATCACGAGGCCGGTCAGCGACAGCTCGACCCCGGCGGCGTTGATCAGGATCAGCCGTTGCGTTGACGGCGGGGCGATCGTCGGCGCCGCCCCGGCGGGGCCGACCACGGCCGCGACCTTTGTGCCGGTCCGCGAGGTGAAGTCGAAGCGGTCGCCGGCCTCGGCGTACGTCTCACCGCCGCGGATCCGCAGCGTGGCGGTCCTGTCGGCGCGGGCGGCGATGACGCCGATGGCGGCGTCGAGCGTCTTCTTCGGTCCGTGCGCGCCGTCCCAAACCGCCGCGAGGCCGTCGTAGGCGTCGTTGCCGAGCGACTTGCTCACGTACACGCTGTCCGTGAACGCCGCGAGGGCCGACGTGCTCGCCGAGGCAAGCACGCCCGCAATCCGTCCGATGGTTCGCACCGATGCACCCCCTTTCGCTTTCACGGGTCAGACATCCCGCAACGCATCCCGGGTGAGGACCCGCGGCGACCCGATCGCCGCCGCCGACGGCCCCGCCGCCGGATTCGCCGGCGGTTCGGCGGCCGCGGGCAGGCGCACATCGCCGCCGGCCACCCGTTCGAGCCAGCGGACCGCATTGAGCCGCTGCCAGCTCACGTCCTCGGGCACGGGCGGCCGCCGCGCGTACAGCCGATACGCGATCAGATCGAGCACGATGCTCTTGAGCACCGCCGCCAGCTCCGGGTATCGCGCGAGGTCCACCGGCACCGCCGTCCGCTGCGCGAGGTAGCCGTTCGCCTCGCCCTCGGCGCCCTCGCGCGCCTCGTTCACGCGGGCCGCATCGGCCACGCCGTCGCCGTCGTCGTCGGTGAGCTGCAGGTAGATCGTCGTCCCCAGCCGCAACTCGATGTCCGCGTTGGTCACGTAGCTCATCGGTCACCTCGATGGCGGGCGCCGGGGCCGGCGACCGGATGCGACCGCCCGCGCCCCGGCGCCGGCGTCCGATCAGGCAAACAGCATCCGCACGGCGAACTGCCAGTAGCCGTAGGTGACCCGGTAGCGCGCCCGCACGCCGAACAGGTACTTCTCCCGCTTGAAACCCTCTTCGCTCGTGTCGGCCAGCGCGCCGAACTCGACCGGCTCGCGGTCCTGGAAGATGAACGGCCGTACGACGCCGTCCGTCTTGAGCAGGTACCACTTCGCGCCGTTCGTCAGCCACGGAAACGAGATCACCCGGGCGACGCCCTCCAGCACGTTCGTCGTGCCGCCGACGACCGTGGCGTGGATCGCCTCAAGGGCCGTGAAGTAGAGTCCCGGCGGGACGACGCACACGAGGCCCGATGCGCCGATCGGCATGGGCTCGCCCTGGTCGTCCTTGAACGACAGCATGCGGGCGACGGCCTGACGCAGGGCGCCGCGGAACTCCTCGACCGTCGGGTTGGTCGGCGTGGTCGCATCGAAGCTCATCAGGTTGTCCTGCGTGCCGGATGCGCCCGAGACGTGCGAGGCGCTGAAGAACGGCACACCGTCGTACCCGTGGTAGCCGGCCGACTCGCCGTTGATGAGCAGTTGCCCCAGCAGATAGTCCTTGTGCGTGGCCGCCCGCTGGGCCAGCTCGCCCACACGCAGGCGGATCTGCCCGGTCTGGTCGTCGGCGATCTCGTCGCGATCGACCTCGATCGTCGCCTCGTACTTGAGGTTCTCGACCGAGTAGCTCTCGGTCCGCAGGCCGCGGGCGAGACGGCCCGTGCCCCACTCGCGCATCTGCGGCACGGTGCCCAGCCATTTGTAGTTCTCGGTGTCCGACCGCGAGGGGATCCGCGTCGTCAGGTCCCCGTAGTGCGTCGTCGTCCGATCAAACCGATCGAAGAACTCGCTCCGAAGTCCCTTGGTCAGCAGCCCCGTATTGATGATGGCCATCGCTTCGATCTCCGTTGGTTCGGAAAAAAGTTACTCGGTTACTCGGGAAATCCGTTATTCCGTTGTTTCGCCAGCCCGCTATTCCGGCACGCAGGTGCTCGGTTACTCGGTTGCTCGGTTACTCGGAAAGTCCGGTAGTCCGTTGTTCCGTTAATCCGTTATTCCGGACCCCGGACCCCGAAACCCC
>CAZTVU010000140.1:0-13177 GCA_964617025.1 uncultured Planctomycetales bacterium
CCCCCGGGCGGCTGCGCTTGCCTTCCTCGATCGCCTGCACCAACTGGTCGATCACGATCGCGATCGCCCGCATGGCGTCGTCGTTGCCGGGGATCGGGATGTCGGCGAAGTCCGGGTCCGAGTCGGTGTCGATCAGGCACACCGTCGGGATGCCCAGCCTCTTCGCCTCCTTGACGGCGATGTGCTCACGGCGGACGTCGACGACCACCAGGGCGCCCGGCAACCGATTCATGTTGCGGATGCCCGAGAGGTTGCGCTCGATCTTGCGGCGTTCGCGCGTGAGCGTCGCGACCATCTTCTTGCTGTACTCGCCCAGCTTGCCTTCCCGCTCGATGGCCTCGAGCTCCTCGAGGCGCTGAAGCCGCGAGCGGATCGTCCGAAAGTTCGTGAGGGTGCCCCCGAGCCACCGCTCCGTGACAAAGTGCATGCCGCACCGCCGGGCGCCGGCCTCGATGCAATGTCGGGCCTGGCGCTTCGTGCCGACGAACAACACGTCGTCGCCCCGTGCCACGACCTGCGCAAGGAACTTCTTGGCCCGCAGCAGACCCTTCAGCGTCTCGCGGATGTCCACGATGTGAATCAGATTTCGTTTGCCGAAGATGAACGGGGCCATCTTCGGGTTCCACCGGCTCACGCGGTGCCCGAAATGGATCCCCGAATCAATCAGCTGGCGGACCAGCTCCGACGCCAAATAGCACCTCCACGTACTAGAAAGACCACCGCCTCAAGACGTTCCGGAAGCCCGTTACGCTACGCCATCGGCGAGGCAAAATCAAGGCGCGGCCGTCACGCATGCGAAGACCCGGCGGTCGGCGGATCGCCGAAACCGCGACCCCGCGACGACGCTTGCCTGCGCGAACCCGAAAGGATAACGTCTCCGACCGGTTCTTGGCAAGTGGACCCCGACGCCGAAACCGCCCAAGGATCGCCCGTGAACACCGCGGAATGCCGCGCCATCCCGAATTCCGGCCCCACCGGGGAGCCGTCCTCGCCGGTCGGGACCGTGTCTGCCCGACGGTCGGCGTTGTCCGGATCACGCCCTTTGACGGTCTTCATCTCCGCCCTTGAGCCCAGCGCGGACCGGCACGCAGCCGGGCTGATCCGTGCCCTGCGGCAACTTCAGCCCGGTGCACGGTTTATCGGACTCGCAGGGCCCTGCATGCAGGCCGAGGGCTGCCGGCCGCTGCGAGACGTCACGCCCCGTTCCGCCATGCTGTTGGGGGCCTTGAGCCTGGCCGGCGAGGCCGCAAGGCTCCTCGTCCGGATCGACCGCCTGTTTGCCGCCGACGCCGCCGACATCGTCGTCCCCGTCGACTCGCCGACATTCAACTTCCCGCTGGCCCGACGTGCGAAGGCCCGCGGTTTGCCGGTTGTTTACTACATCGCACCCCAGGTCTGGGCCTGGGCGGAGTTTCGCATCCGCAAGGTCCGCGCTCGGACCGATCGCCTTGCCGTCATTCTCCCCTTCGAGGAGGCGTATTTCCGCAGCCACGGCGTCGATGCCACCTTTGTCGGCCACCCGCTCATCGAGTCGCTCACGGCCACCTCACCCGAGGCTGCGGCCATCCGGCAGCTCCGGTCCCTCGGGCATCCGGTCGTCACCTGCCTGCCGGGCTCCCGCCGTCACGTGGTCGATGAGGTCTTGACGGGCCAGATCGAGGTCTGCCGTCGAATCCGGCAATCGCACCCCGAGGCCGTGTTCCTCTTTGCCGCGGCAAACCCTGAAATCGCCCGGCGAGTGCAATCTTCCATTGCTTCGGATTCGGCCCTGGCCCCCTGCTGCACGGTGCGCGTGAACGCCAACGCCGAGCTGATCTCCGCAGCCGATCTCGCGCTGGTCGCCTCGGGGACGGCGACGCTGGAGGTAGCCTACTATCGACGCCCGATGATCGTCATGTACAACGCGTCCCGGTGGGCCTACCGGCTGCTCGCCCGCTGGCTGATCCGAACCCGGCATCTGTCCCTGGTGAATATCCTGGCCGGGCGGCGACTCGTCCCCGAGTTCATGCCCTACTACCGGTCCACGGAGCCGATCGCCCGTGAGGCCCTGCGGCTGCTCGGCGATGAACCGCGTCGCCAGGCCATCGCCCGGAACCTGGACGAGCTCATCCGGTCGCTGGGCACGCGGCGGGCGTCGGACGAGGCCGCCCGGGTCGTGCTCGAGACGTATGAGGCGCACGCGAGCCGGACGGCCGTCCCCCGCCACGGCCCCCGCGGTTCCCGGCACCGAATCTGGTAGCATGATAAGCGCCATGACGCTCCGCCGCCGGCTGCTGCTGGTCTACCTTGTCGTTGTACTGCTCAGTTGCACGACGGTGGGCGTCGCCGTCGTCGAGTTGCGTCACTCCCGAGCCGTCATCAGCGACCTGGAGCGATGGCAGGACATCATGCTGAACGTGCAACGGGCGAACACCGCCTTCGAACGCGAGACGGTCGTCCGGCTGCTCGGCGGCCCGGCGTCGCGGCCCGTGTGGCTCCAGACGGAAGAGGCGAGTTTCACCACGCTTCTTCAACGTCTCCGCATGTCGTATCCCGATTTCGACGAGATTCGCTATGCGTTCAACCGACTGCTTGACGAATACGACGTGTGGCGGCGGCAGGATCGTCCGCCGGGGCCGGCCGCGATCGAGCAGGCCGAGAATGTCCGCGGCTGGCTGCGGGCCCTCACCTGGCGAATCAAGAACCGCATGGATGAGTCCCTCGCCACCTCGCAGGAGCAGGATGAACGAGTCGTGGTGCTCCTCGTCGCGGTGCTGCTCCTGACGGCCGTTCACCTCGCCATCGTCGGCGCGATTCTTCGCCGCTGGCTCCTGCGGCCGCTGGAACAGCTCGGCCGACAGGTCGCCGCGCTGGGGCGCGGGCAGGCCCCCGCCGAACCCCTCGTGGCGACGCCCCCTGAGTTCGCCGATCTGGCGGCCGCGATGGAGCAGGCCCGACTCTCGCTCGATGATCTGCGGCGCCGGCTGATGGAGTCCGAGCGAATGACCACCGTCGGACAGCTTGCGGCCCAGCTCGCTCACAATCTGCGGAACCCGCTCGCCAGCATTCGCGCGGCGGCCCAGGTCGCGTCGAAGCGCGGCCGAGTGGACGACTACGCGCAGAAGCGGCTCGACGAGATCATTGCGGCGGCCGACCGTCTCGCCCGCTGGGTGGTCGGGCTGACCGAGTTCGTACGCCCCCGCTCGACCCGGCTCGAACCGGCGGATGTGACGCCCCTGCTGCACCACGTCCGCGACGCGCTGGTGAACGAGCTTTCGGCGAAGGACCTCACGTTCGAGGTGATCGCACCGCCGGAGGGAATCGCCATCCCGCACGAGCCGCCGTCGCTGGAGCAGGCCCTTGTCGCCGTCGCGGTCAATGCCATCGAGGCCTCGCCCGTCGGCGGTCGAATCGTGGCCAAGGCCGAGTGGGTCCGCTCCAACGCCGACGCGCCGCTCTGCTCGATCTCCATTGCGGATCAGGGGCCCGGCCTGCCCGAAGGCCCGCCGGACCAGGTCTTCGAACTGAGCTTCACCACCAAGCAGACCGGCATGGGAATCGGCCTGTCGCTTGCCCGCCAGGCCGTCGTCCGACACGGCGGGACCGTGGTCGCCCGCGCCAACGCGGGCGGCGGCACCGTCATCGAGTTTCGGATCCCGGCGACACGGCCGGAGCCGAACCCCGCGGACGCCCCCTTGCCCGAGGACGCCGGCTCGGGTAACTGATGCGGAACAAGACCTATGGCCCGCGTACTGGTCGTCGAAGATGAAACCGTGCTCGCCGGCGCGATGGCGGACGCCCTCGCCGGCGCGGGCCACACGGTCGAGGTCGTCCACGCCGGCGAGAAGGTCCTCGACGCCTGCCGAACCTTCCAGCCGCACGTCGTCCTGCTCGATGTCCGTCTGGGCGCCGTCAGCGGAATTGATCTCCTCGCAACGATCAAGGCCGAGTGGCCCGACGTGGAGGCGATCGTCCTCACGGCCTACGGTAGCGTCGAGATCGCCGTGCAGGCCATGAAGCGAGGCGCCGCCGAATTCCTCACCAAGCCGGTCGATCTGGACGTCCTCACCACGACGGTCGAGAGGGTCTGGCACGATTCACAGGCCCGGCGGCGTCTGGGGCAATTCGAGGCCGCCCAGGAGGAACGGCTCAAACAGGCCACGCTGGTCGGGCAATGCCCCGCCATTCAGGAAATCCGCCGCCTCGTGGACCGGCTCGCCGAGCGTAGCGCGGCCGCAGGGGCGCCGCCCGGCGGCATCCTGCTGACCGGCGAAACGGGGACCGGCAAGGACCTTCTCGCGGCCATGCTCCACGCCCGGCTGCCGTTCCGGAACGGCCCGTTCGTCACGGTCAACTGCGCGGCGGTGCCATCCGAGCTGTTCGAGTCCGAGTTGTTCGGCCACAAGCGCGGGGCATTCAGCGGGGCGACGGCGGACAAGGCCGGTCTCTTCGAGACGGCCGATGGCGGTACGTTGATGCTCGATGAGATCGGAGACATGCCGCCGGCCCTTCAGCCGAAGCTCCTGCGGGCGATCGAGACGCAAACGATCCGTCGGACGGGCGAGACGCGAGATCGTACCGTGCGCCTCTGCCTGATCGCCGCCACCAATCGCGACCTTGAGAAGGCCGTCCGCGAGGGCCGATTCCGGGAAGACCTCTACTTCCGTCTGAAGCGGGTAACCATCGTCCTGCCCCCGCTCCGTGAGCGCGGCGAAGATATCGCACTTCTGACCGACCATTTCCTCAGCGTGCTGTGCGCCAAGTATGCATTGCCCCGCCTGGAGCTGAGCGAGGACGCCCGTGAAGCCTTCCGCCGGCACCGATGGCCGGGAAACGTGCGTGAACTGTTCAACACGCTCGAGCAGGCCGTGCTGCTTGGGGCCGGGCCGGTCCTTCACGCGCGGGACGTGCCGATTTCGGGCTCCGGCGCAGCCGCGCGCGCGGAGCTTACCCCGGCCAGTGCCCTTCTGGCCGACCTGAGCGCCGGACGCACCATCAGTCTCGATGACCTGGAAAAAGCCGTCATCGAACAGGCCCTCCGCCAGACCGGCGGGAACGTCTCGGCCGCAGCGAGGCTGCTCTCGATCGGTCGCGAGGCCATGCGATATCGAATGTCGAAATTCAGCATGGCACCCGAGCGTGACGGTGAACCGTCAGGCGAAGGTGGTGGTTGAAAACAACCAGGCTGGTTTATTCGCTGCACCCTCCGGCCGGCCAGACGCGAAAACGGTTACCCCAACGCCGCTACCACGCTGGCACGGAAACTGCAAGCCGGATTGTCGTGGTTCGTCCGTACCATTGGGCCGCCTGATACAGGAGATCGCAGATGTTGTCACGTAATGGGCATAAGAAGGCAATCGGCTTCACGTTGATCGAGCTGCTGGTGGTGATCGCGATCATCGCCCTGCTGATTAGCATCCTCCTGCCGTCGCTGGCCAGGGCGCGCGAGCAGGCCAAGCGCGTCCAGTGCGCGGCCAACGTCCGAGGCATCGGGCAATCCTGCCTCCTCTACGCGGAAGAGGCCAAGGGCACCCTGCCGTGCGTTGACCCGACTCAGTTCACCCCGAACATCGGCACCGCCCCGTTGCAGGTGGCCTGGGTGGGCAAGTCCCGTCTGATCGCCGACATGGCCCTCACGCAGGCGACGGACCCGCAAAGCAACACGCGCGGTTATTACAAGCTGATTCGCAACAAGTCGGTCGCCCCCAAGCAGTTCGTCTGCCCGAGCGCCATGGGCAACGTCGGGCACACCGGTCCTTCCAAGGATGAACAGGGACGGGACGAGCTTGTCGCGAAGTACGATTTCAACGGCGTCTCCCGGGGACGCGCAAGTGAAATGCCCTATTTCAGCTACTCGATGATCAACAACCTCGTCGACTACGCCGGCGGCGGCCAGGGAGGGGCATCGGCGATTCGCGGCGTGCGCGTCAAGAACACGCAGGACCCGCGGAAGGCGATCGTGGCGGACCGCAACCCGCTCTCGAACGCCGTCACGAACTCCAACGAGAACGCCGCCACGGGCGTCGGCGAGGGCCTGTACACCTACAGCAACTCGAACCCGTTGGACGATCCCTGGGCCGGTGAGACCGCCAGCGGATACACGGTTCAGTTGAAGCGTGCGCTGGGCTTGCGGCTGACATCCCGCAATCACAGGAAGGAAGGCCAGAATGTGGCTTACCTGGACGGCCACGCGAAGTGGTTCAGGAACTCCAATTGCGGGGCCGACGACGACAATATCTACACGCCGGTCGTCGCGATCGGGGCCAACAAGTTCGACGCCTCGCCGACGACACTGCTCGGCGAGGAGCTGGGCAAGGCGAAGTCGCTTGGCGATGCCCTGACGGATTCGTACCTCGTTCCGTAAGGGAACCGGCGGACGAGGTTCGCCTCGAGCATTCGCGAACGTCACACGGGCCGGGACGCCGCATGGGTGGTGCCCCGGCCTTCATCTTGCGCGAAGGCGACCGCATGGGTCCCGGCCACGTCTCCACCACACGATCGAATAGGCGACACTCGCGATCTTATTTATCGAACCGACTGCGCCCGCCCCGCGCGGCACCGCAAGTGGGCAGTCCGTTGGGGGTCGCGCACCTTCGGGGAGCGTGCCCGCCGAGGCGAGGGCGGCGGCGCTCGTGAGCCCTTTGTGGAAACGGCCCTTGACACGCCAACCTATGTCTTGTAGCCTGTGGGGCTTGCGATGGAGGCTCGCCGCCCGGTGCAACGCCCGCGGCAAGCCTCGTTTGGTATCGGCTTGCGGTCGATCAGCACTGCCGAGTGCGATAGGAGAGTCCGTGTTACCGATCAGAAAGATCTCGAAGGTGCGCAGCCGGACCCGGCGGTCCCACCACGCCCTGCGGGCACCGAACCTCGTGCCGTGCCCCAAGTGCGGGCAGGCCAAGCGCCCGCACGCGAGCTGCTCGAACTGCGGATACGCCAGCCCGAAAGTGGCCCTCCCCACCGAATCTGAGGAGTCCTGAGCCCGATGCGGATCGGCGTGGATGCCATGGGCGGCGACAATGCCCCGCACGAGATCGTGCGCGGCGCCGTGGAGGGCCTTGCCGCCCTCAACGGCAGCAAGCTCGTGCTGATCGGCAACGAGGCGGCCATCCGGGCCGAGCTCGCCAAGCTCTCCGGCTGGGAGGGCCAGGTGGAGATCGTCCCCACGACCGAAGTCATCACGATGCACGACAGCCCGGTGGAGGCGATCCGGAAGAAACGCGATTCCTCGATCGTCCGGATGGCCGCGCTGGCCGCCGAGCAGAAGGTCGACGCCGTCATCAGCGCCGGTAACACGGGGGCGTGCGCCGCCGCCTGCCAGCTCAAGATTCGGCCGCTTCACGGCGTCCATCGGCCGGGCATCGCGGTCGTCATTCCCTCGTTTCACGGCCCCCTGGTGGTCTGCGACGTCGGCGCGAACATCGCCGCCAAACCGAAGCACCTGCATCAATACGCGGTCATGGCCGCGCTCTATTCCCGCGAGGTCCTGGGCGTGCGCAATCCGCGGGTCGGCCTCCTTTCCGTGGGCGAGGAGGACGTGAAGGGCACCAGCGTCGTCAAGAAGACGCACGAGTTGCTCCGGGGCGAGGCGGCGGTCAATTTCATCGGCAACGTGGAGGGTCGCGACCTGTTCCGCGGCACGGCGGACGTCGTTGTCTGCGACGGCTTCGTGGGAAACATCGTCCTCAAGCTCACGGAAGGGCTCGCCGAGGGCCTCTTCAAGACCATCTCGGCGGAGATCGCCGCGGCCAGCCCGGCCCTAGCGCACGAGTTCAAGCCGGTCATTCAGAAGGTCTGGGCCAATCATGACTACAGCGAATACGGCGGCGCTCCCCTGCTAGGCGTCGACGGGATCTGCATTATCTGCCATGGAAGCAGCGATCACCGCGCGATCCGCAACGCCGTTCGGGTCGCCTCCGAGTTCGTTGCGCGGCGGCTCAACGCCGTCATCGCCGAAGGACTCGCCAAGGGACGTTGAACCCCGAATGAAGCCATACCTCTCGATGTCCATACGCGGCACCGGCCGCGCCATCCCCGACGGAGTCCTCACCAACGCCGACTTCGCCGGCCGCCTGGATACCTCCGACGAGTGGATCGTCACCCGCACCGGCATACGGGAACGCCGCGTCGTCAACAACGGCGAGAGCACGCTGACGCTCGCCGAACAGGCGGCCCGTGCCGCTCTCGACGACGCCCGACTGACCCCCGCGGACCTCGACCTGATCCTCTGCGCGACGATCTCGCCGGAATACCCGTTCCCGGCGACCGCGTGCTTCCTGCAGCACAACCTGGGCATCACGAACATCCCGGCGTTCGACATCTCGGCGGCCTGCAGCGGCTTCGTGTACGGGACGATCCTGGCCGCGCACTTCGTGCACCGGGGAACGTACCGCAACGTTCTCGTGATCGGGGCCGAGTGCATGTCCCGGTTCACGGACTACGAGGACCGATCGACGTGCATCCTGTTCGGCGACGGGGCGGGCGCCGCCGTCATCGGCCCGGCGCAGGCCGGCGACCAGGGCATTTACCATTGTCAGATGGGCGCGGACGGGGGCGGCGCGGCCACGATCTGCTGCCCGGCCGGAGGCGCCCGGCAGCCGGCCAGTATCCAGACGGTCAACGACCGGCTGCACTACCTGAAAATGAAGGGGCGCGAAGTCTACAAGTTCGCCGTGACGAAGATGCAGGAGGTGATCGAACAGGCGATGGCGTCGCAGGGCCTGGGGCCGGACGACATCGCCATGATCATTCCGCATCAGTCGAACCTGCGGATCATCGAGTCCGCGACGCAGCGTCTCGGCATGCCTCCCGAGAAGGTGTATATCAACATCGACCGGTACGGCAACACCTCCGCCGCCTCGGTCCCCGTGGCCATGGACGAGGTGCTCCGGGCCGGCAGCGTCAAGCGGGGGCAGTGGCTCCTTCTCGTGGCCTTCGGAGCAGGGCTGACGTGGGCGTCGGCCCTGATCAAACTGTGATGAGCACCAGCGCCGCAATATTCCCCGGACAGGGCTCTCAAAGCGTGGGGATGGGCCGCGACATCGTCGAGGCGCACCCCGCCGCCCGCAAGGTGTTCGACGACGCGGGGCGAATCCTGGGCGTCGACCTGGCCTCCGTCTGCTTCGGCGGTCCCGCCGAGGCGCTCGAGGCCACGGACATCCAGCAGCCCGCGATCCTTGCCACCAGCGTGGCCGTCTGGCACGCCATGCGGGCGGCGGCCCCGCAGGCGTGCGACTTCGCCGCGATGGCCGGGCTGAGCCTTGGCGAATACACGGCCCTGCATCTGGCCGGAGCCATCTCGTTCGAGGATGCCCTCCGGCTGGTGCAGCGTCGGGGCCGGCTGATGCAACAGGCCGCCCTCGCCCACCCGGGAGGCATGGTCAGCGTCATCGGCCTGGACGAGCCCACGGTGCGGGCCCTGTGCGACGAGGCCGCAGCGGCGGGCGTGATTCAGCCGGCGAACTTCAACTGTCCCGGCCAGATCGTCGTGTCGGGCGCCCGAGCGGCCTGCGAGCGAATCACCGCCCTCATCGAACAGCGCGGAGGCCGGGCCGTGCCCCTCAAGGTCGCCGGGGCGTTTCACTCGCCGCTCATGCAGTCGGCGGCGGATGGGCTTCGCGAGGCGCTGGAGCGGGTGCCGATCCAAACCCCCTCGGTGCCGGTGGTGGCCAACGTCACCGCCGAGCCCCACGGGGACCCGGAGGCGATCCGGGCCTCTCTGGTGCAACAACTGGTCCGGCCGGTACAATGGCAGGCCTGCGTGGAGTACCTTGTCCGGACTGGCGCGGAACGCTTTGTGGAAATCGGCCCCGGGCGTGTGCTGACCGGGCTGATGCGAAAGATCGACCGGCGGGTCCAGGCGGTGAACGTGAGCACCGCAGCCGATCTCGCCGGCCTGACGGTGTCCTAGTGGAAAGGCTGCACCCATGCGTCTAGCCGAACAGATCAGCCTGGTCACCGGCGCCTCACGGGGCATCGGCCGCGCAATCGCGCTGGCGTTCGCCCGCGAAGGCGCCACCGTCGTCGCCTGCGCCCGCTCGGCGGACAAGCTGGCCAGCCTCGTCACCGAGGCCCAGGCGGCGAACCTGCCGGGCCGGATCGAGCCCCGAACGCTGGATGTCACGCAGCGCGACGAGATCGATCGGCTGGTCGAGAGCGTCATCGGCGAGCACGGCCGGGTGGACATCCTCGTCAACAACGCCGGCATCACGCGAGACGGGCTGCTCGTGGCGATGGAAGATCAGCAGTTCGAGGAGGTCATCACGACGAACCTCCGCTCGGTCTTCTGGATGACCCGTGCCGTCAGCCGCCATATGGTGCAGGCCCGGCGCGGGCGGATCATCAACATCTCGAGCCTCGTCGCCGCCATGGGCAACGCCGGGCAGGCCAACTACGCCGCCGCGAAGGCCGGCGTCGTCGGCATGACCAAGTCGGTCGCCAAGGAGCTGGCCAAGCGCAACATCCTCTGCAACGCCGTCCTGCCCGGGTTCATCACCACGGAAATGACGGACGTGCTCCCGAGCAAGGTGCGGGACGCCGTCCGCCCCATGATTCCGATGCAGCGGTTCGGGACGCCCGAGGAGGTCGCCTCGGTCGTCGTGTTTCTGGCCGGGCCCGAGTCGAGCTACGTCACGGGCCAGGCGATCATCGTCGACGGGGGGCTGCGGATGTAGCCCCGCCCGAGACCTCCGCGGTCGGGCTCGCACAGGGTTGAGCCCCGGAGCGTTCTCAGGGTATAGTACCGCTTCTTTCGAGGTTGAAAGCAAGATGGATTCAACTTCCCGCATGGAGGAACGTGCCGTGCCGACTCCCCAGGAGATCGAGGACAAGGTCTTTACGATCGTCAGCGAGCAGATGGGCGTTGACAAGGCCGAGATCTCGCGCGAAACGTCGTTCGTGAACGACCTCAACGCCGACTCGCTCGACACCGTCGAACTCGTCATGGAATTCGAGGACAAGTTCGAGATGAGCATTCCCGACGAGGAGGCCGAGAAGATCAAGACGGTCGGCCAGGCGATCGACTACATCGTCGAGCACATCAACAAGTCCTGAGATCTGCCGGGAACGCGATGCCTGACATGAATTCCCGACGGGTGGTCATCACCGGCCTGGGCGCGGTCACGCCGCTGGGCGACAGCGCCGACGCCTTCTGGCGCGGCCTGCTCGCCGGCCGCAGCGGCGTCGGGCCCGTTCAACGGTTCGACGCCTCGCAGTTCGACACCCGGTTCGGCGGCGAGTGCCTCGAATTCAACCCCGACAAGTTCCTCGACCGCAAGAGCTCGAAGCGTCTCGACCGGTTCGCCCAGTTCGCCCTGGCCGCCGCCCAGATGGCGGCCCAGGACGCCGGCATCGAGATCGACAAACTCGACCCCCGGCGCATCGGTGTGATCATCGGATCGGGAATCGGCGGCCTTGCCGAACTCGAGGAACAGCACGTCCGGCTTCTGAACAAGGGCCCCAGCAAGGTCTCCGCCTTCACCATCCCCAAGCTCATGCTCAACGCCGGCAGTGCCAACATCGCCATCCACTTCGGCGCCAAGGGCCCGAGCACCGCCGTGGCGACCGCCTGCGCCTCGGCCACCAACGCCATCGGCGACGCCTGCATGGCCATCCAGCGCAACGAGGCCGACGTGATGTTCTCCGGCGGCAGCGAGGCCGCCCTTACGCCGCTCGGGCTCTCCGCGTTCTGCGCGATGCACGCGCTCTCCACCCGAAACGACGACCCGTCACGGGCCAGCCGGCCCTTCGACCGAACCCGCGACGGATTCGTCATGGGCGAAGGGGCGGGCGTGCTGCTGTTCGAGGAGCTCGAACACGCGCGAAGGCGAAACGCACGCATTTATGCCGAAGTGCTCGGCTTCGGCATGTCGTGCGACGCCTCCCACATCACGCAACCGGTTGAGGACGGCGCCGGCGCCGCCAAGGCCATGGAGTATGCCCTGCAGGACGCGGGCCTCACCCCGGACCGGATCGACTACATCAACGCCCACGGCACCAGCACGCCCCTGGGCGACATCGCCGAGACGCGGGCGATCAAGCAGGTGTTCAACTCGCACGCGCGGAAGGTCGCCATCAGCAGCACAAAGTCGGCGATCGGGCACCTCTTGGGCGCCAGCGGCGGCGTCGAACTCGTGGCCACCGTGCTGGCCATCCGCGACGGGGTCGCCCCGCCCACCATCAACCTGGAAGAGCGCGACCCCGAATGCGACCTTGACTACGTCCCCAACCAACCCCGCGAGATGAAGATCGAACGGGCCATGAGCAACTCGTTCGGCTTCGGCGGCCACAATGCCTGCATCGTCATCGGTCGGTTTACCGGCTGAATCAAAGCGGCCCACGGCGGATCTCCCCTCGTCCATTCGGCACGTGCCGCCGAGCCCGCCGGCGTGCCGGAAACCCCTTGCCGCCGCGTAGATCTGTGCGGTACAATTACGCTGGGCGCGTCAGGAAAGCCGACCGCCAACTCCGACGTCGATGCGAGGGCCGGCGGGCGGGGCGACCGCCCCCGCGAGACCCCTGTCGCCGCTTCCGATCACCGGATGGAGGCCGCAATGTCTCTCGGGCGAATGCTCCGTGTACTCCTGGGCGCATGGGCCGTCGGAGCGGGCGTCGCTGACGCCGAACTCCCTCTGCTCACGCAAGACTTCGACTCCGCGGGAGCCGCCGGCACGACGCCTCCCTCCGGCTGGACGATCGGGCATCTCAACCCCGTCAAGAACCGCGACGCCGCCGGCGGGACAGGCGCCGCCATCGTCGCGGAGACCCTCGTGGTCGACGACGGGTCCGGAACGGGCGGCTCCAACGGCATCAGCTACAACTATGGCACGACCGGGGCTGCCGACCGCGCCCTGGGAAACATCCCGCGAACCGGCAACGGCGACCACATCATCCAGGTGGCGATCACAAACAACACCGGCGCCAATCTCAGCGCCATCACGCTGAACTATTGGGGCGAACAGTGGCACCGCGGCGAGTCCAAGGCCGTCACCAAGCCCGAAAGGCTCCGGGTGTACTTCAGCGCGACCTCCGCCACTGCGGGTTTCGTCTCGATGGGGGCCGGCTTTGACTTCATCGCCCCGCAGGATCTTCCCGGCCAGGCGCAGGCCGCCCTCGACGGAAACGCCGCCGCAAACCGTGCATACATCACCGGTACTTAGAGTGCGTCCTAAAACCCATTTTTTCATGCTGCGGCGCTCCGCCA
>CAZTVU010000141.1:0-4961 GCA_964617025.1 uncultured Planctomycetales bacterium
GACATGGCCATCGGCATCATCCTGGGGGCGAGCTTCGGCAAAATCGTCTCCTCACTGGTGAGCGATGTCCTGATGCCGCCTATCGGCATGCTGCTGGGAAAGATGGACTTTTCCAGCCTGTTCCTGAGCCTCAGCACGGAGAGCTACCCGTCGCTGAAGGCCGCGCAGGACGCGGGGGCGGCGGTGATCAAGTACGGCGTGTTCCTAAACACGGTGATCGACTTTGTGATTGTGGCCTTCTGCATCTTCCTGCTGGTCAAGACCATCAACCAGTTGAAGCGGAAGGAAGAGGCCAAGCCGGGCCCGCCGCCGGCCCAGGAAGTGCTGCTGGCCGAGATTCGCGATCTGCTCAAGGCCCGGGCTTGACCGACGGCGCCGGTCGGAGCGCACCGCACCGTCGAACGGGCAAGCGACCCGCGTCGCCCCGTAGACGCCGGAGAAGCGTGATTTCCCGTCGCCCGGCGCGGACGGCGCGTTGTGGAGTGCGGCGGCCTTGCCGCCGTTTACCTTGGGGCGCGCCGGCGTGCGGCAGACCGCCCGAGCCAAAGCGGTGGCGTTGCGGCCGCAGTCCGCAGGCGCCGAGGGACGACCGATGGTGTTACGCGGATATCGGGAAACGCACGAACGCGGCCGGATCGTCTTGCGAAACGGTTGCCGGGAGGACCGGAAATCGGCGGAGATCATCGAAAAACGTCTGATGATGGGGTGAACTCACTGCCCCACCACGGGTGGACTCCGAATAGGGTCTTCCGAAGGCATCCTTTCGCTTTTCCGTTTTTTCGCTTTCTCGCTTTCCCGTCGTTGCGTTACGCAACGACAGAGTCCACGTATCCGTCCGGCCGCGACGCGCCGGACGCGGCTGGAGGTGTGCGATCATGTTCGAGATTGCCGAAATCGGTCAGACCCTTTCCAAAGAGGCGTACAAGGAACGGATCCCGGAGCTTCGCACGCAACTGGTGCAGATGCAGTTGGACCTGCGGGGCGCGCCGTTTCCGGTGCTCGTGGTCGTCGAGGGCGACGACCGGCCGGGCGTCGACGGCGTCATCAATCTCCTGAACTCCTGGCTGGATCCCCGTTTCGTCCATACACATGCCTTCGGCGAGCCGAGCGACGAAGAGGAGGAACGGCCCCGGTTCTGGCGGTACTGGCGCGCCCTCCCGCCCCGCGGTCAGATCGGGGTCTACTCGAACGAGTGGACGACGAACCTGATCGTGGACCGCTTCCGCGGCCGGACGGGCCCGCGCGAGGCGGCCGAGCGGGCGGAGCAGATTCGTCGGTTCGAGAAGGCCCTGGCGGACGACGGGGCGGTCATCGTCAAGTTCTGGCTGCACCTCCGCCGGCAGGATCTCAAGAAGCGGCTGGCCAAGGCGGCCAAGAACCCCGAGGAACAGTGGCGAGTGCGCGAAGTGGACCGGTTGCTCTGCAAACGATACCGCAAGGTAATCGGCCTGGCCGAAGAGGCCATCGCCGCTACGAACACGAAGGAGGGGACCTGGCGTCTTGTCGAAAGCCACTGCGAACGACATCGGAACGTCGTCGTGGCCGAGACGCTGCTGCAGGCGGTCCGGGCACGGTTGAACGCGGCGGCGACTCCCGAGCCGCGCGGCGAACCCGGGCTCGCCGAGTCGGCGGCAACCGTGAAGGGTTCGATTCTGGGGGCGGTGGACCTCTCCCTGAAGCTCGACGACGCGCAGTATGACCGGCAAATGCGCAAGGAGCAGGCGCGTCTGCACCGGCTGGCGTCGAAGGCCCGGCGCCGGGGCCGCTCCGCGGTCGTGGTGTTCGAGGGTTGGGATGCCGCGGGCAAGGGCGGCGCGATCCGACGGCTGGCGCAGTCTCTCAACGCGCAGATGTACCGCATCGTGTCGATCGCCGCGCCGACCGAGGAGGATCGCGCGTACCCCTACCTCTGGCGGTTCTGGCGGCACATCCCGCGGGACGGCCGATTCACCATCTTCGACCGGTCGTGGTACGGCCGCGTCCTGGTGGAACGGGTCGAGGGGTTCGCCACCGAAGATCAGTGGCGTCGCGGATATGACGAGATCGCCGACTTCGAGGAGCAACTCGCGGCTCACGGGATGGCGGTGGTCAAGTTCTGGCTCCACATCGACCCGGACGAGCAGTTGCGCCGGTTCAAGGACCGGGAACAGACGCCGTTCAAGCAGTTCAAGATCACGGCGGAAGACTACCGCAATCGCGAGAAGTGGGCCGACTACGAGCGGGCCGTCAACGAGATGATCGAACACACGAGCACGGCCAAGGCGCCGTGGCACATCATTCCCAGCAACGACAAGAAGTATGCCCGGGTCGAGATCCTGCGGCGAATGGCAAAGGCGTTGTCCGCGGTGCTCTGACGCCGGAGTGAGCGAGCGGTGCGAGGCGCGAATAGCGGAGCGTGCGGCGCCGTCGCGGCTCCTGAGCGGCGACGCACGGGCGAACGGGGCCGGGCCCCCGGGGTCCATGTATCGGGTCGCGAAACGCGACGGCCCATGTGCGCACATCGCCTGAACCACCTCTGCCGGAGCAGCGAAGCGGTATTGGCCGCGGGCACGGAGTCGCACAGACGCGTCACCCGACGAGGCCGAGGCGAATCGCCCGCCGGCACCCAAGACATCCCGACCTCCGGTTGACCGGCTCGGAGCCTTGCCGTACCGTGTCGGCTCAAGGAGGCAAACCATGCGCGATGTACGACATACGCGGCGAGATTTCATTCGGCGGGGACTTGCGACGGGGGCGGCAATGGGCGTCCTGTCATCTCGGATGACGACGTCCGGCCTGGCTCACGCGGCCGGGGCAAATGATCGGATTCGCATCGGATTGATCGGCTGCGGGATCCGATCGAACTGGCTCGCCTCCAACTGGCTGTTCGAGGCGGCCCAGGCGCACAACGCGCAGGTCGTCGCCGTTTGCGATGTCTGGCGACAGAAACGCGAGGCGACGGCCGCCGCCATGAAGAAGAAGTACGGCGTCGAACAGAAGGTCCTGTCCGACTACCGCCACGTCCTTGACGACAAGGACGTCGACGCCGTCCTGATCGCGACGCCCGACCACCAGCACTGCACGATGCTTATCGACGCCGTCAAGGCGGGCAAGGACGTTTATATCGAGAAGCCGATCGCCATGGAGCTGGACGAGCTGAACCGGGCGTACGACGCGGTGAAGGCGTCGAAGTCCATCGTCCAGAACGGCACGCAGGGACGGAGCTGCGCCGGGGCGTCCACCGCCCGCGACTTCATCCAGTCCGGCAAGCTGGGCACGCTCATCCGCGTCGAGGAGAGCCGGTCGTTCTGGAGGCCGTACTGGAACGGCTACCGCGGCCCCGAGAAGGAGTCGGACACCGACTGGAGGGGCTTTCTCATGCACCGGCCGTACCGACCGTTCGACTCGGACCAGCACGGGGCGTGGATGGGCTATCGGGACTTCTCCAGCGGGACCTGCGGCGGCTGGATGAGCCACTTCATCGACCTCTGCCATTACATCACCGGATGCGGGTTTCCCGTGGCAGCCGTCGCGCACGGCGGCATCTTCTCGCCCACGTCCGACAGACGCCGGACCTGCCCCGACACGTTCACCGGCATCCTGGAATACGCCGAGGGATTCACCACGCTGTACACCACGCACTTTGGCAACGGTGCGAACGACTATGTGACCTACTTCGGCACGAAGGGAACGATGCAGATCGATGCGCCCGACGGCTGGCCGAACGGGATCCGGCCCCGCGTCTCCGGCGTTGGCAGCGACGACCCGCAGAAGCTGCCGAAGGAGGAGGTCGCGCTGGAGAACAACGTCATTGAGCCGCACCTGGTGAACTGGCTCAAGTGCATTCGCAGCCGCAAGGCGCCGATCGCGGACATGGAGGCCGGATATAAGCAGGGCGTCGCCGTCATCCTCGCCGACCGCGCGATGGTCGAGGGCCGCAAGATGACGTTCGACCCCGCGAAACGCGAGATCCGACCCGCCTGACGCGGGCCGACCAAAGACCCTCACGCACAGGAGCATACGCCATGCGCATCCTTCGCCTCGTGCCCTCCGCCCTGCTGCTGGTTGTGTCGACGGCGACGAACGCCGGGCAGCCCCGCATCGGCAGCAGCGAAGGCGAGCCGACGTGGCCCGACCTGCTCCAAGGCCAATGGGGCCTCAACGTCGACCGCGACCTGCGAAACCCGCTGATCGACGGCGTCGCCCCGGCCGGGCTTTTCCGGCGAGCCGACAAGGGCAAGCCGGTCACATTCACGCCGATCATCGCGTACGGCGTCGAAACGCCCACCCACGGCGGATGGTACGCCGCCGGGCCGCGGGCGGGCGACATCCCCGCGGACCCGGCCACCGCTCGACGAGAGCTCTGGTCGTATGCGTACAAGGGTCCGCCGAACCCCAGGCCCGATGCCGCCCTCGCCGCCCCGCCGCTGAAGTCCGGCGGCGCCGAGTTCGACCCCGGCGACGCCGCGTTCGGCGTCTGGGTCCGCAACGAGACGTGGGACGACGGCGGCGTCTACGCGCAACCGGCGATGGTCGCCCGCGTGAATGCGCGGCTCAAGGCCCAGCCCTACAAGGCGATGATCTATCCGAACCGCGACGCCAGGACCGGCCGGCTCGTCCCCAACAGCTACATCATCGGCTTCGAGTACTCGACCAACGACGACTTCCAGGATGTCGTCGCACGGCTCGATAACGTGCGCCTGTTGCCGTCCGACCCGCCGCTGCCGGGCGTGCTCGCCGCCGACGTGAAGGTCCGCAAGCTCGCCGGCGGCTTCCAGTTCGTTGAGGGGCCCGCGTGGGACTTCCGGAACCAGTGCCTCTATTTCTCCGACATCCCACGAAACCAGATCCTCCGCTATGCCGACGGCAAGGCGACCGTCGCCAACGCCGCCAGCGGCCGATCCAACGGCCTCATGTTCGACCGCAAGGGGATGCTGATCGCCTGCGAGGGCGCCGAGAGCCCCGGCGGCGGCCGGCGCGTT
>CAZTVU010000141.1:4995-8632 GCA_964617025.1 uncultured Planctomycetales bacterium
ACATCGCCACGAGCTACGACGGCAAGCGGTTCAACAGTGCCAACGACCTGTGGATCGACGCCGCCGGCGGCATCTATTTCACCGACCCGCGATACGGCGACCGCAAGAGCATGGAGCAGGACAAGGAGGCGGTGTACTACATCGCCCCGGACGGCAAGGTGACGCGCGTCGTCGATGACCTCGTGCGACCCAACGGAATCGCCCTCTCGCCCGACGGCAAGACGCTGTATGTCGTCGACAACGGGGCGGAGTCGCTCCATCGCTACCCGGTCACGGGGCCCGGCAGGCTCGGCCGTGGCGAACGGATTGCCGACGTCACACACCCCGACGGCATGACCGTGGACGCGGCCGGCCGACTGTATGTCACCGGCCTGGGCGGCATCTGGGTGCTCGATGCCGACGGCAAGTGGCTCGGCCTGATTGAGACGCCGGAGCTGCCGGCCAACTGCACGTTCGGCGGACCGGACTGGCGGACGCTCTTCATCACGGCCCAGACGTCGCTCTACGCCGTCGAGACGCAGACCCGCGGCTGGCACGTGCACCTGGACGGCGTCCCCAGGCGATAGGGACGGCGCTTCTCGGCGGCGGACCCGCCCGCCCGTGGAGGTCCGCGATGAAGTGCAAGGCGTGCGACTACCGCCTCTGGAACCTTCCGGCGCGCCGGTGCCCGGAATGCGGCACGCCGTTTCGGCCGAGCGAGTACGAGTTCATCCCCGGCAAGGTCCGGTTCTCCTGCCCGCACTGCGGTCAATGCTATTACGGCACGGATGAGAAGGGCCACCTCGTCCCGCCCGAATTCGACTGCACCTCCTGCGGGCAGCACATTCAAATGGATGAGATGGTTCTGCTGCCGGCCGAGGGTGTCGCCGAAGAGGATACCCAGCTCGCGCCGGTCCCTTGGCTGGAGCGCAAGAAGCAAGGCAGGGTCCGCGCGTGGCTGTCCACCGTTCGGCTGGCCCTGTTCGCCCCGTCTCAGCTCATCCGGCGGGTGCCCGAGAACCTGCCCACGGTCCAGGCGCTGCGGTTTGCAGTGCTCACGCAGTGCGTCTATATGGCACCGATAATCTGTCTCGTCGTGCTGATGGCCGTGATCGGCGCGATGGGCCCCGTCGGCGGAGCCGCGTTCGGCCCGGTGCCGGTTTTCGCGATCCTGCCATTGTTCGTCCTGCTCGGGCTGCTGGTCGGGGTCCGGATACTGATATCACTCTGGGCCCTTCTCGCGCATGGGATTCTGCTCGTGACCGGGCCGCTCGTGTTTCCGCTCCGCCGGACGTTCCATGCCATGTGCTTCAGCTCGGCGGCCAACGCCCTCGCCATCATCCCGTGCTGCGGCGGATACGTCAGTTGGGCGTGGTGGGTCGTCTCCGCGACGCTCATGCTGCGGGCGGGCCACCAGGTGCACGCGATCCGCGCGGCCGCCGCGGTGCTCCTTCCGCCGCTCGCGGTCGCCGGCGCATGGGTCGGTGTCGTCGAGCTCCTGCCGTCGGGAACGGGCATCGCGCGCCCTGCGACCGCCCCCGCCCCGGTTCTTGCGGACTCCTCTTCGACCGTGCTCGACGCCCTTGTTCGCAACGCCCGCGCCAACGGCGGGCGCGGGCCGGACCACGCGGTCCGACTGGTGACGGAGGCCGCGCTGACGGCGAATGACTTCATCCTGCCCGGGTCGCTGACGCGTCCGCAGAAGATCCCCGTCGGTCCGAGGACGCTCAAGGAGTTTCCGCTGCTGTCCCCCAGGCAGGAGAAGGCTGCAATCGAGGCCGCCGCGAAGACGATCCCGTCCGGTGCGGCGGTCCACCGTCTCGGCGACTTTGTGTTCACATACGACGGCATCGACGTCACGAACTGCGACCCCGGCCTGTGGCTCCTCATCGGCTGGCCCGACCCGGACGCGAACGACGGCCTTCCGGAGGACTTCGTCGCGGGCCGCGCCGACGGCACCGTCCAGCGCTGGCCGCTTGCCGACCTCTCGGCGGAGATGAAGAGGCAGAACCGCCTCCGGCAGAAACACGGCCTGCTGCCCGTTCCCCACCCGATCACCGTCAAACACGCCCGCCCCGCAAGCTCCGCGAAATGACGTGTTCGCGCGGCAAGGCACGGGTAACGAGCCGTCAGCGTCGAGACCGCACGACCGGCGTCGTCGATTTGACAACGTCGTTCAAGGGCACTGTCGTCATTGGAGGAAACTGTTTCGGGTCCGAACCGCACGCGCCTCTTCGGAGGCATTTCGGGTGGTCGGGCCGCCATCTGTTCTCGGTCGCCAGTGACCGCATGCAGAACAGGTGGCTCCTATGACCGCTACTCCTCAGCCTACCGGCGAAAGGTCGCCCGAGGGAATCACGAGTATCTCCGCGATCCTCGCGCGGATTCTGTGGACGCTTCTCGGCCCGGCCGCAATGGGCCTTGTCGCCGTCGCCATCGTGACCTGCGGCAACGGCTGGCTCACGCCGCTCGACGCCTTCTACGCCGTCGTCGTCGCGTTGATGATCGGCGGTCGGTGGGTCGAGCAGCGATCGGGCACGGCCGCCACCGTCACCGGCGTGCCGGCCACCATCGAACACTGAAGGCGATACACGATCGTCCTGCTGATCGTGGCGGCGGCCGTCTGGGCGGCGGCGAACCTCGCGGGAAACCACCTGCTCAACTGACGCCGCGGACGTCGGCCGGGCGAGGGTCTTGGACGAACCCGCGCGGGCCGCCGTCATTCGGGGAAGGCCGGGGATCTCGCGCCCCCGCGCTTCGGCGGAAGGCTACAGATCGAAATCGAGCCTGTCCCTGTACGTGCGCGCAAAGAGGCCGAGGATCCGGCCGAGCGAGTAGCTGATGAAGAAGCCGAGGCCGATCACCACGGCCCAGGCGAGCAGGCCCATGCCCATCGTCTGAAGACCGTGCTGAACGCCGGTTCGCGCGGCCGTGAGGATGGCGTTGCCCGCCCACCCCATCACGGCGACCATGATCCCGAGATAGATCCCGAGATACATCACCACCACGAGGAACAGGAAGGTGTACGGTCCCGGCACGGCCGCCACGGACCGGACCACGCGGACCGGGTTGAGGCCGTCGAAGGGGTGGCCGCTCGCCAGGCCGACCAGGTTCATCGGCACCAGGAAGGTGACGATCGCCGCGACGAACAGGTTGCCGGGGGCGTGCAAACCGTCGGCGAGGGCACGCGCGCTGAGGAGGCTCGACGCGCTGCCGGCCGAGAGCCACATTAGCGCCGCGAAGATCCCCGTGTAGTAGCACACCAGCGCCAGATAGCCGATCAGGGCCGCGCCGAGGCTCGTCGGGTTCCAGGTCAGCGCCGGGGGCTGCTCGCCGCCCGCGGCGGTGGTCCGTATCGAGTCGATCAGAATGTGGTAATCGACGAGACCGAAGTAGATCCCCTCCACCACGAACAGGACCGTCACCGCCAGGCCGACCCAGGTGAAGTCGGTCTTGTCGCTGATCGGGTTGAGCGACGAACCGGCCATGAAGGCCAGCACGCCGCCCACGGGAACGACGATCGTCGCCAGCGCGACCCCCATGCCCAGCAGGATCCACATCAGCGCGGGAATGGGGTATGCCATCGCACTGACGAAGCCCGTGTAGAACGTCACGGGCGACTTCATGCGGCCCGCCAGCGAGTCGGCATATCGCGCGG
>CAZTVU010000141.1:8662-13158 GCA_964617025.1 uncultured Planctomycetales bacterium
CGGGGGGGCGCCCGGGATGGGCGTATCGCACTCCTTGCAGAGGATCTCCGCGTAGGGATCGGACGCGCGAACCTCGGCATTGCACACGGGGCAGATGCGAATGTTCGGATCACGCCGGCGCGACTCCGCCTCGGAGGAGCCGGAGGCCTCCTGCGCCTCCTTCAGCGTCATCCGCTTGCGCCACCGGCTCTTGCGGACCTCGAGCGCCTCCACTCCCTGCTCGATCGCCTCCATCGAACCGAAGTCGAGCTTCTGCGCGGGATCCTCGGCCGGAGGAACCGCGGGCATCGGCACCCGGATGGGCTTGTTGCAGGCCGGGCACCGAATGGTCTTCCCCGCGAACTTGTCCGCGATCTTGTGCGACTCCTGACACCGTGGACAGCGAACCGCCAGCACGCGACGCCCTCGCCCGACGATAAATCCCGCGAACCACGGCCATTCTACCGGCAGCGCGGGCGCAGGACCAGTGTCCGAAGGCGTAAGCCTAGGCCCGCGAACGGCCGAGGACCGACGGCGGCTTCCGCTCGGCCCTTCGCGTCACGGCAACGGCGGCGCGGCCGGCGCGGGCACCGGGCGATGTCGGGCGATGTTGGCGAGTATTCCGGCCATGATGCTCAGGCAAAGCATCCCGGACCCGCCGGCCGACACGAACGGCAGGGCGATGCCCTTGGTCGGAACCGACACCGTCGCGACCGCGATATTGATCGCCGCCTGAAAGACGAGCATCAGCGTGATGCCCAGGGCCAGCAGCTTGCCGAAGCGATCGGGGCAGCGTTGCATGATGCGCCCCCCCTGCCAGAGCAGCGCGAGAAACATGCCGATGATCAACAGCGCCCCCGGCATGCCGAGCTCCTCGCACACAATGGCAAAGATGGAGTCCGTCGTACTTTCCGGCAGGTAGCCGTACTTCTGAATGCCCTGGCCCAGGCCGCGGCCGATCCACCCGCCGCTGGCGATCGCGCAGAGGGACTGAACCTGGTGATAGCCTTTGCCGAGGGCGTGGTCCCAGTATTTCGTGAACATGGTGAGCCGTTCCACCCGATACGGCTTGCTGGCGATCTGGTGCCACAGGCCGAAGGCGGCCGGAAGGCTCAGCAACAGGAGGTGCCACCACCGGGCCCCGGCGGCGAGGAACATCATGCCTCCGATCGCCGCCAGGAGGGCGCCGGTCCCGAGATCCTCCTTGATGACCGGCCCGGCGGCCGCCCCGATGACGAGACACGCCACGAACACGCCCCGAACGACCTGCGCGGCATTGGGGACCGCGCCCTCGCGATCGGAGCTGAACCACGCCGCCAGCAGGATGATCAACGCCAGCTTGGCCAGCTCCGACGGCTGGAAGAGCGTGGCGTCGACGCCGGGCACGAGCTGGATCCAGCGGCGCGACGAGTTGATCTCCCGGCCAACCCCGGGCACGAAAACCATCAAGACCAACACAAGCGCGAGGAGGAAGAAGGCGACGGACGGCTGCAGCTTCGACCTGGGGCGCCATCGCCAGATCCGATAGGGGATGCGTGCCCAGACGACCATCAGCCCGAAGCCCGCCGCCACGAATACGAGCTGCCGCAACCACTTGCGAATGGGCGCCGACTGCCAGACGTCGCCGTCGCGATCAACCCGTACCAGCCCGATCGATGCCGAGAAGGTCATCAGCAGGCCGATCGTCATGAGGCCCGCCACGATGCCGATCACGATCGCCGCATCCACGCGCCCGGGATTCCAGAACGCCGGTTCGTCCCGGTCGAAGTCGCGGTTGGCGACCGCCGGCGTCACCGCCGCACCGCCGACAGAGATCGTATCCGCCATCAAACGCCCACCCGTCACCGAAGCTTCACGGTCGCCAGGGCGAACGCCGCGAAGAGCGCCGACGCCAACCAGAACCGCGTCACCGTCTGCGTCTCGGTCCACCCGCCCAGGTGAAAATGGTGGTGGATCGGCGACATGCGAAATACCCGCTTGCCCGTGAGCTTGAAGGAGCACACCTGGAGAATGACCGAGACCGCCTCGATCACAAAAATCCCGCCGACGATCAGGAGCATGAGCTCCTGGCGCGTCACGATGGCCACGTACCCGATCGCCCCGCCCAGCGGGAGCGATCCCGTGTCGCCCATGAACACCTGCGCCGGATGGCAGTTGTACCACAGAAACCCGAGACACGCCCCCACCATAGCCCCGCACAACACCCCCAGCTCATCGGCCATCGGCACGGCGGGCATCAGCAGCCGCGTCGCCTGGTCCACGTTGCCCACGAGCACGGCGATCCCGACGAACACCGCCGAGCAGAGCGCCACGCACCCGGCGGCCAGGCCGTCCATCCCGTCCGCGAGATTGACGCCGTTGCTCGCGCCGGCGGTGACGAGTACCGTGGTCACCATGAACCACGGGATGCTCAGGTAGATGCCGTGCTTGTAGAACGGAACGGCCAGCACGCGATACGCCTGGAGGTGCCGTCCGCCCGCCTCCTCGTTGAGGCTGGGCCCGACCATCTGGGCGATGCGGTCCGCCGTAATCGCACCGTGGAGATAAACGTAGTAGCCGAGGAGCACACCCAGTCCAATCTGGAAAAGGAGCTTTTCGTAGGTTTTCAGGCCGTCGCGCCCGCCGCCCCGGCGCTTCGCAGTAAGCTTCAGCCAGTCGTCGACCATGCCCAGCGCCCCGAGCCACACCAGGCAGAACATCGCCATGAGCACGTAGTAGTTGCGAAGGTCCGCCAGCAGCAGCACGCACGCCAGGATAGACCCCAGGATCAGCACGCCCCCCATGGTCGGCGTGTTGGCCTTGTCGCGCGTGGTCTCGTTGAGCACCTTGTTGTGAAACTCCGGAACGTCGCCGATCTTCATCCGCGTCAGGAGGCGGATCACCGCCGGAGCCAGCCACCACACGATAAAGAAACCCAGCAGGATGGCGCACGCAGCGCGAAACAGCACGCTCTTGTAAGCGTAGGCCTGACCTCTCAGCAGGTAATCCAGGAGCAGATACAGCACGCTTCATCACCTGCCGACGCTTGCCGGCGACGCACGCTTTCTACCGCGATCGCTTCTCCAGGGCCTGCACAACCCGCTCCAACCCCATCGCCCGCGACCCCTTCACCAGCACCACGTCGCCCGGCCTGCACAGCGGCGCGATGCGACGGACGGCTGCATCGGTGTCGGACAAGGCGTGGACCTCGAGCCGAGGGAGCCCGGGATGATCCTTCCGCGTCTCCCGGGCGGCCCGGGCCATCTGCCGGGCGTGCGAACCGACGGCGAGCATCACGTCGATGTCGCCCGCTGCCACTTTTCTCGCGATCTCCTCGTGGAACTCGCCCGCGCGGGGCCCCAGCTCGCGCATGTCCCCGAGGATGGCGACCCGCCGCCCGTCGGGGGGCCGGGGACAATCCTGCAGCACCTCGAGCGCCGCCGCGACGCTCGCGGGGTTCGCGTTGTAGGCATCCACGATGACCTCGATCTCGCCCCGCTGCGGGCCCGCCTGCCACGGCAGCCGCCGCCGCTCCAGCCGCATTGCCGGAAGCGAGAACGTCGCCAGGCGCTCCGCCAGCTCGTCGTGCTCCATGCCGAACCGGCGGCCGACCGCGATCGCCGCCAGCGCGTTCAATGCGTTGTGGGCGCCCAGCACGGGCAACCGGTAGGCGAATCGGCCGTTGACCTCGAACTCGATCGACGGCCCGGGGTCGCCGGCTTCCGGCGTGCCCTCGCCGCTCCGCGCCCGCACCGCCGTCAGGCGAAGGTCGGCCTCCTCGTGCCGTCCGATCCGAACCACCTTCACGTCCCGGGGCAGCCCGCCCCCGGAGGGCAGCAGTGCGCTGGGCCGCCGCGCCAGGTCGGACAAACCCTCGCGAACGACGTCCGTATCAATGTTCACGATTGCGCAGCCGCCGGGACGGATATGCCGCAGGAGCGAAAGCTTCTCGCGGGCCACGCCTTCGATGCTGCCGAGCTTCTCCAGATGGACCGGTCCGACGCCCGTCACGACCGCCACCTCGGGCTCGACGAGGACGGCGAGCGCTTCGATCTCGCCCGGGGCGTTCGTCCCGACCTCCGCGACGAGAAACCGGTCCGCGGCCTCGGCCGCCAGGAGCGTGAGCGGCACGCCGATCGCGTTGTTATAGCTCTTGATCGAGCACCGGCCGCGCCACCGCCCGCCCAGCACGTGGGCGATCATCTCCTTGGTCGTCGTCTTGCCGTTGCTGCCCGTGACCGCGATGACGTCTGCGGCGAGTTGCCGGCGGTGAAAACGGCCGAGGCGCCCGAGCGCCCGCACGGGGTCGTCCACCTCGATGATCAGGGCCGACTCGTCCAGATCGCCCGGCCGGCGGTAGCCCTCCCGGACCACGGCGGCCACGGCCCCCGCCCGCAGGGCGTCGCCCACGAACGCGTGCCCGTCGTGATTCACGCCGCGGACGGCGAAAAACAAGTCGCCGGGGCGAACCGTGCGCGAATCCGTCGTCACGCCGGTAACAGTGCATGGAGGTCGCCCCGACGGAGCCTCCATCAGCG
>CAZTVU010000142.1:0-2514 GCA_964617025.1 uncultured Planctomycetales bacterium
AGGTCCTTGTGGGCGAATAGCCCGTGGAGGTTCAACTCCTCTCATCCGCATTCCGACGGCGCTATGAGGCGGCTCGATGCCTCATGGCGCCTTTCGTGTTTCCATGCGAGCCTTGATCCCGTGATGCATGCGGAAGGGGCTGTTTCCTCGCGGAGTCGCGGCGCAGGAACCCACCAAGCTGCCGGTCGGGCCGCTTCCGCGACGGCAACCTTGCCGGAAACGGTTGCAGCCGCATGGTTCGGCGAAATTACCGCTGCCGGCCGGGCGATCAGCGTGCCGTTGGATGGTCTTGGGTTCCGGGACGACCGGGGAGGAAACGCCGGAGAGCGGGGCGGCATTGAGCCGGGGAGGGGACGGCGTTCGCCCCCGTCAGAAAAGGCAGCGCAGCGGCTGCGAGAACCGGGCGGCGATACCGAATCGCTGTTCCGCGGCCGGGCTCGACAGCGGCCCCTCGATGCGAACGACGCTGGCCGTGCCCGTGACGCGCCCCGCAAAGGGCGAGTACCCCACGCCTGGCGGTATACTGAGGGTCAACCGCACCTCGCTTCCCTCCCGCAATGTGTTTGGGCACGCCTCAAAATAGACGCCGCTTGAGCTTACGTTGCGCGTGGTGGCCCGAATCGCGGTGGGTGTGCTCGCGTCAAGCGCGAGGGCCTCAAGCGGAAGCCGCATCTCAAGCCGGCGGTTCGCGCGCCGCTCCGTTTGTGACTCGGCGCCGCGATGCTCGGTCCTGCCCTCGTGAATCGGTACGGTCTGCTCCATCATGGTACATGCTTCGGCAAGTCCGATGCCACAGCCCCGCAGAAATACGGCGAAAACTGGGTTCCGTTCTAACGGCATCGTGCAAAAACAGTTATCGCCGTGGCATCGAAAACCGAGGATCGGGGCGATCCACGCCGATCCCTTCGTCGTTGCGTTGACTCAACACGGTGGATGCTGGAATGCATCACGACCATCGCGGACTTGCGACCCCCTCGAAAGCTTGCCGCGCGACCGGGGGCACAGCGTCGCGCGACATCACTGCCGAGACACAGTTTGCCGGCATCAGGTATTAGATTTAATTGTCTATTAAATATAGGCTTATATTCAATACAGGCGGCAATGGAGGGTGGCTGTCGTGCGGGTCGGGTTGAGGACCGCGTTTGCCCGCACTGGCTCCGCAGGGAACCCGCCACCATCGTTCGAGGGCGGCTGGGTGGGAGCTGCAATTGAAAATATGAATAATATCGTTAACCTGGCTTTTCAGAATCCCTGCGACCCTGGCAGGGGCGTGCTGCGCAGCTCACCGAGTCGGGGCAGTTTCGAAAGGAGTCCGGGATTTCGGGCCGCTCGGCGTGAGAGAAGTCGAACCGACCGAGGATTCCGGCGAACGCTCGGCGGTACCCGGCGTAGTAAGAAAGAGACGGCTGTCTGGGCTTTCGGGAACGCGTGTTCCCGATCGCCGTCTGATTCTGAGGGCCCGGCCAATGAATTGCGGGGAGCCGGGCCCTCTTGTTGCGCCAAGGCACCGGCCGAGGGACGGCACGCATCCGGGTCGCGAGGCGGACGCCTTCAAGACTCGTGGGTCGGGTTGGATTCGCCTTGGCGGTTCCGCAGTACCCCCTCTGCATTTCTTTGCAGCATATCCAGTGTTGCCCGCCTGATTGCGCTTCCTTCGAGGATGGCGTGATAGTCTTCGGGCGTCCATCGGAGAATCTCATCCACGGGCGCCGCGGGGGCCGGCGGGCGTAAGGCAAAGCCTGTTTCGGTGGTCATTGGGGCGCGTTGATTGAAGGGACACACCTCCTGGCAGATGTCGCAGCCGAAAAGCCAGTCGCCAATGGCCTTCTGCTGGTCGCGCGAGGCCTCTCCACGATGCTCGATCGTCAGGTAGGCGATGCAGCGGCGGGCATCCATTACGTGGGGCTCGACGAGGGCGCGGGTCGGGCATGCGTCGAGGCATCGCGTGCAGGTGCCGCAATGGTCGACCGCGGGCGGTCCCGGGGCGAGATCGAGCGTCGTGACGATCTCGCCGAGGACGAAGTACGACCCGAGGTCGCGGTGGAGGACCATCGTGTTTTTTCCGATCCATCCGATTCCGGCGGTCTCGGCGAGTTGACGCTCGAGCAGGGGGGCCGTGTCGACGCAGACGCGGGCGGCGAAGGGCTCCGGCAGCTCCGCGCGGAGGGCCGCTACGAAGGTGTGAAGCCGCCGGCGGAGGACGTCATGATAGTCGTGTCCCCAGGCGTAGCGGGCGATGCGGCCGCGGATCAGGCCGTCGGATGCAGGCGGCGGTTCGGGCTGTCGGTAGTTGAGGGCGACGACGATGATCGATCTCGCGCCGGGCAGCATCCCCGTCGGGTCGAGCCGGAGGTCGATATGGCGGCCGAGGTATGTCATGCTTCCCGCGAAACCCCGGTCGAGCCATCGGCGGACGAAGTCGGCGCGCGCCACTGGGGCGGCCGGGGCGACGCCGACGGCATCGAACCGGAGCCGTGCGGCGGCGCGGCGTACGAGATCGGTGCGCTGGGCGGG
>CAZTVU010000142.1:2524-12996 GCA_964617025.1 uncultured Planctomycetales bacterium
CGATCGCCATGATACTACTATTCTATACGCCGTTTGACACTCCGCGGCGGCCCTCCTACGCTGACGGTTGCTCGCCGGGCGGTTGCCCGCGGGCGATGAGCTTTGCGGGGTCCACAGGACATGTTCGACTACGACTGGTTTAGCGGACGGGCGTTTGAGCAGCAGAAACACGAGGCGAAGCTGCGGTGTGCGATGAAGCACTATCCGGACGTGGATCCCGACAACCCGACGGGACCGTTTCGCGACTTTCTCGACGAGCTGGAAGCCCGCGTGCTGATCTACCTGCGGGACGGGTTCAGCTACGAGCTCAAGGAGCTGGCCAATGTGGAGAGCCGCTCCCACCTGACGTTCGAGTGCGAGCCGGTGGACGACCACTATAAGGTGGGGGCGTTCGTGGTGGCGGTGCCTTTTGAGGAGATCGTTCGGGTGGAGATCTACGCGGTCCACCCGAAGGAGAAGCCGGAGGACGTGCCGCTGATCACCGGCTTCCGCACGTCGCCGGATTCGTCGGCCTCTCGTGACGAGTCGGGCGAGGCCAGGCATCGCTGAGGATCGGGCGATCGGTTTCTGTGAGCAGTGTCGGCGCGGTTTGGCCCGCCGGTGCGTTCTGCGAGGGCGGGCGTCGGTGGCGGGACGTGGGTTTTCGGTTTGCATTGTCTGTCGAGCGGGCAAAGCCGCCGGGGTTGTGAGATGTTTCTTCAGTCGGTTGCGCGTGCGAGTGCCGTTCTGATTGTGTGCGGCGTGCCGGGTTTAGCTCCTGATTTCGTCATGGGTGCGGCCGCGCCTACAACGGATCGCTGGATCGACGGCCTGACGGCCGTTCGGCTCGTGGGCGCGGCGACGCAGACGGCGCGGCCCACGCTGCGGCTCATTCGCCAGGACCATGAGCGGCTGCAGATCGGCCGCTCGGTCATCGGGACGCCGCTGGCGATCGGTTCGCGGCGAGACCTCGCGCACGGGCTCGGCACGCATTCGGTCAGCCACATCCGTATTGAGTCGGCGGAGCCGATCGCGCGGTTCTCGGCCCTCGTCGGCGTGGACCACAACCCGCGGACGCAGGGCGGCATGGGGTCGGTCGTCTTTCGGGTTTCCGCGGGCGACCGGGAGCTGTACCGATCCGGTGTGCTGCGCGGAGGCGAGGAGCCGGAACGGCTCGCCGTGGAGGTTGCGTCGGCGACCTCTCTCGACCTGCACGTGGACGACGCGGGCGACGGACCGGTCTGCGACCACGCCGACTGGGCCGAGGCGGTCATCACCACGGCCGGCGGCCGCGTTTTCCGGCTGGAGGATCTCGCGTCTGGGGATGCCGAATCTCGCAGCCGGATTCCGTTCTCTTTCAACTATGACGGGAAGGGCAGCGATACGCTGCTCGACGGCTGGTCGGTCGAACGGAAGACGGTGGATCTCGACCGCGATCGCACGGCGATCCAGACGACCTGGCTCGATCCGGGCAGCGGGCTCCGCGTTTCGCACGAGGCGATTCGGTTCGCCGACTTTCCCGCGTGCGAGTGGGTGCTCTACTTTGAGAACACGGGCACGAAGGACACCCCGATCGTCGAGGACGTACGAGCGCTGGATATCGCTCTTCGCCGCCCGATGTCGGGCGAGGCTCCGTATCGTCTGCACAAGACCAACGGCGCTCCATCCAATCCGACTGACTTCGCCGCCTCCACGGTCGACATTGATGCGAAGCATTCCGAGGTGATGAGTGGCGGCGGCGGCCGTTCTTCCAACAAGGACTTCCCGTTCTTCAAGATCGAGACGGGGCGCGGATCGCTGATCGTGGCGGTCGGCTGGTCCGGGCAATGGCGAGCCGAGGTGTCGAGCCCGGACGGTCAGACGCTGCGCATCACGACCGGCCTGGAGCGGACGCACTTTCGCCTTTACCCGGTAGAGAAGGTGCGTTCGCCGCGGATACTGGTGATGGGCTGGGAGGGCGACACCCTCGAGGCCAACGCGCAGTTTCGCCGGCTTATCTACAAGCACTACACGGCGCCTCGGGACGGCCGCAAGCCTTTGCCCACGCTCTTCTGCAACACGTGCTTCACGCGGGGGGGCGGCTGGCTGAACGAGTGCAATGCGGGCAACCAGATATCGCTGATTCGGGCGTATGCGCCGTTGGGGCTGGAGGCGGTGATCACCGACGCCGGCTGGTTCGAGGGCGGCTGGCCGGCCGGGGCCGGCAACTGGACGCCTCGCAAGGACGCCTACCCGGAGGGCATGGGGCCGGTGGCCGACGCCGCCAAGGCCCACGGGATGGTCTACGGCCTGTGGTTCGAGCCGGAGCGGGTGGTTCGCGGGACATGGCTGCACAGGAATCACCCCGATTGGCTGCTGCCCGCCGGACCGGAGCCCCAGGACACGTATCTGTTGAACTTCGGCCTGCCGGAGGTGCAGGAGTACTTCTTCAACATCGTGAAGGGCTTCATGGAACTGCCCGGATTTCGGGTCTACCGGCAGGACTTCAACATGGATCCGCTGGCCTTCTGGCGGTATACGGAGAAGGCCGACCGGCAGGGGATCCACGAGATGAAGTACATCGAGGGCCTGTATGCGTACTGGGACCGCATCGCCCGGGCCTGGCCGGACAGCCTCCGCGAGGAGTGCGCCAGCGGCGGGCGGCGGATCGACCTGGAGACGGTCCGCCGGATGCATATCCACCAGGACAGCGACTACTGGTTCGACAACGAGACGGATCAGGCGCAGATCTGGGGCCTGAGCCAGTACCTGCCAAACAACGTGTTCGTTTCACACCTGATCCGGCTCGACGACTACTCGTTCCACTCGACGCTCGCGTCCTCGCTCTGCGTCGGTTGGATCGCGGACGCACAGGACTTTGATTCGGCTCGCGGCAAGGTCCTGCTCGAACGATATACGAAGGTCCGGCACCTGCTGGTTGGGGCCTGGTATCCGCTGCTGCCCTACACGCGCGATCCGACGGCCTGGATGGCCTCACAGTATCATCGGCCGGACCTCGACGAGGGGTTGGTGCTCGTGTTTCGTCGGCCGCAAAGCCCGTACCAGGCCGCCGAGCTCGCGCTGCACGCCCTGCAATCCGATGCGAGCTATGAACTGCGCTACGAGGGCCTCGATCGGGCCGAGCGCGTTTCGGGGGCCCGCCTGCTTCGCGGGTTCGAGATCAAGCTCGATCGGCGTCCGTCATCGCTTATGATCCACTATCGCCGTATGCCGTAATCGCCGATTGCGGCAGACCGTCCGAGCCAAAGCGGTGGCGTTGCCACCGCGTTCCACAGGCGATGGCGGGCGAGGGACCGCGCGAAACGGATCGCCATAAGCGGCCGAAGGCGGCCGGATTGTCTTCGGAAAGGCTTGTCGGGAGACCAAGAAACCGGGCGATATCATCGAAGAAGGGTCTGCTGAGGGTATGGGTTGCCCGGCCATTGGCCGTGTCAATAATAGTAGCGATCATCATTATGGGAAGCCTGCAATGCCGCAATCCGGCTGGAGGGCACGCACGATTGACCCGGCGGCGCCGGATCATCGTAGCGTCCTTGCGCGGCGTCCGGTCGCATCCGACCGCCGATGAAATCTGCGCACGCATCCGTCGAGGGTTGCGATGCGGGGACTCTCATGGCTGACCGGGCGCGGTTGGGGAGCCGCTGTGAGGTTTTCGAACGGTTGTACCGCAGATTCAACCGCCGCGAGTTCGTCCGGGCAGACCCCCTGCGATTCCTGTACGACTACGAGGATCCCGGCGACCGCGAGATCGTCGGGCTGGTGGCATCGGTGCTGGCCTACGGGCGGGTTGACCAAATCTGTCGCAGCGTGATGTCTGTCCTGGCGCGGATTCCGTCGCCGGCGCGGTTCGTGGCCGGGGAGTCGGAACGCGCGCTGCGCGGACTGTTCAAGGGGTTTCGACATCGGTTCACGACCGGGGACGAGATGGGCTCGCTCCTGGTGGCCGTCCGGCGGGCGCGGAGGGATTTCGGGTCGCTCCAGGCGTGCTTCGCCGCCGGGCTGCGGGAGGAGCACGATACGGTCCTGCCGGCGCTTGCGACCTTTTCGGCGTGCCTAAGGCGAAGCAGCCCGGGCCTGAGCGGGTTTCTGGTGCCGTCGCCGGACGACGGCAGCGCGTGCAAGCGGCTGAATCTGTTTCTGCGATGGATGGTGCGGCGGGACGACGTGGATCCCGGCGGATGGGACGCGATACCGGCGTCGAAACTGATCGTTCCGGTGGACACGCACATGCACCGTATCTGCGCGGCGATTGGGCTGACGCGGCGGAGGCAGGCGAATCTGCGGGCGGCCCTGGAGATTACGGCCGCCTTTCGGGCGGTGGTGCCGGATGATCCCGTACGGTATGATTTCGCGATGACGCGCCTGGGCATCTGGCCCGGGGCGGATGTTGGTGCCTTCGTACGGGCGTACGGCGAGTTGGGGTGAGGGTTTGGGGTATAGGGTTTGGGGGGTGAGAAGGTCGAAGATCAAGGCGCAGGATGAGCGGAACAACGGACAACGAACTGCCTGAGCAACCCGAAAGGAGAATTCATGCTTAGCAAGAAGATGGCGGACGCATTGAACGCACAGGTACAGGCGGAGATGTACTCCGCGTATCTCTACCTGTCCATGTCGGCCCATTTCGACGGGGCGAACCTCAAGGGCGTCGCTCATTGGCTTCGCCTTCAGTTTAAGGAGGAGCAGGAGCATGCGATGAAGATCCTGGACTTCATCGTGGAGCGCGGCGGCCAGGTCGTTCTGAAGGAGATCGACGCGCCGCCCGCCAAGTGGGCGTCGGCGCTGAAGGCGTTCGAGGACGTCCTCAAGCACGAGCAGGGCGTCACGGCAAAGATCAACAAGCTCGCGGAGCTCGCGGCCGACGAAAAGGATCATGCCACGGGGATCTTCCTGCAGTGGTTTATTTCGGAGCAGGTTGAAGAGGAGGCAAACGCCGGCGAGGTCCTTGAGAAGCTTAGGATGATCGGCGACAGCGTGGGCGGGCTGTTGGTGCTCGATCACCATCTGTCGAAGCGCGAATAGCGATTGCGGGCGGCGGCCCTCCCCGTGTTGTGTCGGCTTCACGGGCCGGGGTCGATGCCCGCGGGGCGGCCGGCTTCGTACATGTGCGTTTCCGCGGGCCCCGGGGCGGTCGGCATGCCGCGTTTCCTCGGGATTGACTACGGGTCAAAGCGGATCGGCATCGCCATCAGCGACGCCGAGGGTCGGATCGCATCGCCCGCGCGGGTGCTGGCGGGAAAAGGTTCGCCGGTCGCCGATGCGGCGGCGCTGCATCGGCCCGGCATCGAGCTCGACGCGGCCGAGTACGTCGTCGGCCTGCCGCTGCACATGGACGATGCCGAGAGCGATCAGACGCGGCTGGTCCGCTCGTTCGCGGCGGCCCTGGAAGCGAAGGCGCCGGGGCGTGTACACCTGTGGGACGAGCGGCTGAGTACCCATGCGGCGGATGCGCTGCTGGCCGGCCGGAACCTTACGCGGAAGAAGCGGAAGGCCCGCCGGGACGCCGTTGCCGCGTCGGTGATCCTTGCGGGATACCTCGAGGCGACGCGGTGATCCCCAAGCCGTTTTCGGCGCGACGGTGCGACGACCTCACGTTGTGATCAGAGGGGCCGTGAGGCCGTTTCCTTTGACGTCGGGCCGGTGCCGGCTGACCCTAGGCTCGCGTATGGGCTCGACGGCGGCCACCAGCCGGGGGAGGGGCGGTTCCAGCCTCATCAACCGAAAGGTTTCAGATGAAAGACGGCTTCAACGTCGCATCGCTTGATCGAGAATGGCTGTTGTGCAACGGCCGCGGAGGATTCGCCTCGGGAACCGCCGTGGGGACAATGACGCGCCGCTACCACGGTCTGCTGTGCGTCGCTGCAAGCCCGCCGCTGGAGCGGTGGATGCTGCTCAACGCCGTCCTCGAGAAGCTTACGCTGGGCGGGACATCGATCGAGCTGGCCACGTTCGAGTTTGAAAACCTGTTTCACCCCCGTGGATACGAATGGCTTACGGGGTTTGCGTATGACCTGTCGCCGGCACGCCCGTGGGTGCGATTCGATTACCGGTGGGGCGGGATGACCGTGTCGAAGTGGGTCGTCCTTCGCGCCGGCCGTGATGAGGTGGAGGTGCGCTACGACCTTCGGGTGCCCGAGGGCCGTACGGTGCGCTTCGAGTTGCTTCCGCTCGCCTCGATGCGGGACTTTCACACGGTCCTTCGCGGCTGGTGCGCGATGCGGCTCCATCCGGGCGTCGGCGGGTTCCTGCTGGAGGGTCCGCACGCCGCCTGTCCCGGGCTCCAGGTGCACGCGTATCGCCTCGATGCCGACGGCGGACATGAACCGGTGCCGTTCGACGTCGCCGAAGACTGGTGGCACGGTTTCCGCTACCGGGTCGAGCGGGCGCGCGGGCTGGACTGGCAGGAGGATCTCTTCGCCCCCGGCTGGTTTCGGACGGAGGCGAGCGGGCCGTTCCAGGTCGTTCTGCTGGCTCGGGCGCAGCCGGTGGCATCCGGCGAGGAGCTTGTCAGCACCGTCGACCCGTGCCCGTTGGATGTTCGGCCGGGGCCGCCCGGCCTCAGCGAGCGATTGTCTCAGGCGGCGAGCCAGTTCGTCGTCGATCGTCGGGCCCGCGGGCGCCGCCCATCCCGGACGATCCTGGCGGGCTATCCGTGGTTTGGCGACTGGGGCCGCGACGCGTTCGTGTCCCTCGAAGGGCTGCTGCTGCTTGATGGCCGCTTCGACGACGCCCGCGAGGTCCTTTGCACGTTCGCCGCCGCGCAGCAGGACGGCCTGATTCCCAACCGCTTCAGCGATTACGGAGACGGATGCGACTATAACAGCGTGGATGCGAGCCTGTGGTTCATCCACGCGGTCGATGCCTACCTCGCCGCCAGCGACGACATCAACACCTGGCGGGACGTTCTCAGCCTGGCGTGCGAGCGGGTCATTGCGGCGTTCCGCGATGGCACGCGCTTCGATATCCGCATGGAGGCGGACGGGCTCGTTTCGGCGGGCAACGCCGGCACGCAGCTCACGTGGATGGACGCCAAGCATGGTGATACCGTATTCACGCCGCGACACGGGAAATGCGTGGAGGTCAACGCGCTGTGGTATCACGCGCTGTGCATCCTGGCCGAGCGCTCCTCCAACGGGGGTGCTTACGCGAGCCTCGCCTGCCGGGTGAAACGCAGCTTCGGGAGTGCGTTCTGGAATCCTCAGCGGCGATGCCTGTACGACTGCCTCCGGCCGGGCGAAGCCGATGCCTCGGTGCGGCCGAATCAGATCTTCGCCGTCAGCCTTGCCCACTCGCCGCTGGACCCCGACCGGCAGGCGGCGGTGGTCGAGTGCGTCCGCTCGAACCTGTTGACGCCGTACGGCCTGCGGACGCTCGCGCCCTCGGAGCCCGGGTACCGCGGTCGATACGAGGGCGGACCTCGTGAACGCGACGCGGCCTATCATCAGGGCACGGTCTGGCCCTGGCTTATCGGCCCGTATGTGGAGGCATGCCTTCGCACGCGAGCGTTCAGCGAGGAGGCCAAGACGGAGTGCCGCGGGCTGCTGGAGCCGCTGATCCGGCACTTGGACGAGGCGGGGCTGGGGTCCGTCAGCGAGGTGTTCGACGGTGATCCGCCGCATCGGCCGAACGGATGCATCGCCCAGGGGTGGAGCGTTGCGGAATTGCGGCGGGCGCTGGCCATGACCACGTGAGGCGTTGGACCCCGATCGCCTGCTCGGCTTCCTCCGGACCATCGGCAAGCCGACCCTCGAATCGTGTTGGCGGGAACGCACGGAGGCTGTGAGACGTGTTGCGCTGACGGGTTCCGCGCCGATTGACGGCAGGAGCGGCGGGGCACTACAATAGACCATGTGGGTCGAGCTGCGCCGTCGCGGGCGTTCGGGTCGCCCCGATGCCGGGCGGCGTGCAGCGTGGCTCTCGATCCGTGAGGTGGGACGGACCGGTTGGCGCAGGAACTACGATCAGATCTCAGTGTCCGCTGCGAACGCGCGGTTCTTGTCGGGGTGATCCTTCCAGACTCACGTGCGGATTGGCGCGACCCGTTGGGCGAGCTCCGCTCGCTGGCCGGGACGGCCGGCGCTGTGGTTGTGGACCAGATCATTCAGCGGCGGGATCGCATCGACCCCGCGTTCTATGTCGGCAAGGGCAAGGTAGAGGAGATCGGGCGGCGCGCCGAGGCGAATGAGGCGGACGTGGTCATCTTCGACAACGACCTTTCGCCCGGCCAGATCCGCGATCTGGAGAACGCGCTCGGGCGCAAGGTTATCGATCGGAGCGAACTGATCCTCGACATCTTCGCGACGCGGGCCCGGACGCACGAGGCGCGTCTTCAGGTCGAGCTTGCCCAGCTCGAGTACACGGCTCCACGGCTACGCGGCATGTGGACGCACCTCGAGCGGATCGCCGGCGCCGGCGGCGGGACGGGCGTGGGTTCGGTCGGCGGCATCGGGACGCGTGGGCCCGGCGAGCGGCAGATCGAAATCGACCGGCGGATCGTGTCGCGCCGTATCACCGCGCTGAAGCGCGAGCTGGAGACCATCGACCGGCGCAAGGTTCGGACGATCAAGTCACGCAAGGACCACTTCACGGTGTCGCTGGTCGGCTACACCAATGCCGGCAAGAGCACGTTGATGAATGCCCTCACCGGTGCGAACGTCACGGTGGAGGACCGGCTCTTTGCCACGCTCGACACCCGGACGCGCCGCTGGAGCCTCGGCGGCGGGCAGGTCGCGTTGCTGAGCGACACGGTGGGATTCGTGCGCGACCTGCCGCACCATCTCGTCGCGTCATTCCGGGCGACGCTCGAAGAGGCCATACACGCGGACCTCCTGCTCCACGTGGTCGACGCCGCCTCGCCCTGCGCGGAAGCCCAGGTCGATGCGGTCATGAACGTCCTGGCGGAGCTTGGTTGCGCCGACCATCACACGCTGGCCGTGCTGAACAAGATCGATGTGGCCGAGGACGTGGCCGTGGTTCAGATGCTGGAGCGGCGGCTTCCCGGGGCGATTCGGATCTCCGCGCGAAGCGGGTCCGGCCTGGACGTGCTGGTTCATCGCGTGCTGCACGTGATGCAGGGCGAGGTCCGGCACGTGCGAATCCGCGTGCCGCTGGCCGACGGCCGGGCGCTGGCGTTTATCGAGCACCACGCGCAGGTCGTGAACCGCCGCTACAGCGATCATACGGTCGAGATGGATGCCCGCCTCGGCACGCGCGATCTCCACCGCCTTCGCGAACTTCATCCGAAGGCGGCCGTCCTGTCTACGTGATGCCGACCCCGGCGGGCCGGGCGTCCAATCCCGCGGGAACGCGGTAAGGCCGCGAACGTCGGGGTCCGTCATGCCGGCTCGTCGGATGCCCGGATGCCGATGATCACGCCCGCGGCACGTACTTGATCTCCCGAGGCTCGATCCTGCCGTGCCGGACCTCCAGAAATGCCTTGCCGTTCCTCACGCCCACGACGCCGTATCCGGTGGCCGTCGCGAGGAAGCTCCGGAAGTCGCCCTTGATTCGCGGTTCGACGTACAGGACCTTGTCGACGGCGTCGTACCGCACGCCGGTGAGGCCCTGCAGGAGCCCGTACGACGCCATCGCCCGGGCGTACCAGTGGCCGCACTCGTATTCGTTGAACGGATTGCGGACGCGACCGTCGTATCGATCCCGACAGGTTCGGACCACCTCCAACCCCTCCTCCACCATGCCCATGAACATCAGGTGGGAGGCGACCTGGTACTCGATGCCCGTCCATACCTCGTTGCTGTAGACGAACGGCAGCGACAACGCCCCGCCCTTGGGCCATGTGCAGAGGAGCAGGCCGCCCTCAGCGCCGCAGGCATACGAGGGGCGTTGGGGGTTGGCGTGTTCCGAGAGGTCCTTCTTCAGGTTGTACTTGTGGACCGCCTTCAGGTGGCTGGCGACCTTCTTCGCATCGATCACCTGGCCCACGCCGCAGACCAGCGCCAGCCACGAGCCGAGGACGCCGTCGGAAAGGCATCCCGTGCCGTACTGGTACTTCGGTCCTTCCTTCTTGAGCAGTTCGATCGCCTCGGGTGAGTAGCCGGACTGGTAGCCCTTGACCTCCAGCGGGTTGCCGGCCTTGAGGCCCTCCCACTGGATCTTCTGGATAAAGTATTCGCCGTCGTAGAGGTCCGTCTCCATTCGTCGCAGGCCCTTTTCGAGCAGGGCCTGGTAGGCCGAGACGTCCTCGCCGAGTGCCCGCCCCATCTGGACGGCGGCCGCCAGGGCCCCGAGATAGAAGCTGGTGCACATGCCGTCCGGGCCCCAGAACTCGATGTCGTAGGTGTTGTGATGCGGCTCCTCGAGCACGCCGTGGTGTCGCGGATCCCACGTTTCGATGCAGTAATTCAGGCTCCTCTCGATCTTCGGCCACAGACGGCGGGCCCACTCCGTGTCGCCGCTGATGCGCCACTCGCGGTAGGCCTTCATGATGCCGCCGAGCTGGCCGTCGGCGGCGGCGCACGGGCGGGCGGATCGGCAGT
>CAZTVU010000143.1:0-6319 GCA_964617025.1 uncultured Planctomycetales bacterium
CGCGGCTCGGCCGCCACGCGCTCCGGCGTGCCCTCGGCGACGATCTTGCCGCCGGCGTCGCCGGCTTCCGGTCCGAGGTCGATCACCCAGTCGGCCGTCTTGATGACGTCGAGGTTGTGCTCGATGCACAGGACGGTGTTTCCGAGGTCGACCAGACGATGGAGCACGGCGAGCAGCTTTCGCAGGTCGTCGAAGTGCAGGCCCGTCGTCGGCTCGTCGAGGATGTACAGCGTTTTGCCCGTCGAGGGCCGGCCCAGCTCGGCCGCGAGCTTCACCCGTTGGGCCTCGCCGCCGGAGAGCGTGTGCGCCGGCTGACCGAGCTGGACGTAGTCGAGACCGACGTCGGCCAGCGTCTGGAGCATTCGCCGAAGCTTCGGCACGTTGGCGAAGTGCTCGATCGCCTCACGGACCCGCATGTTCAGCACGTCGGCGATGTTTCGCCCCTTGTAGCGGACCTCCAGCGTTTCACGGTTGTAGCGGGCGCCGTTGCATTCCTCGCACGGCACCCAGACGTCCGGCAGAAAGTGCATCTCGATGCAGATCTGCCCGTTGCCTTCGCACGCCTCGCAGCGGCCCCCGGGCCGGTTGAAGCTGAAGCGGTTGGCCGTGTAGCCCCGGACCTTGCTGTCGGGCAACTTGCTGAAGAGCTGGCGAATGACGTCGAAGACGCCGGTATAGGTCGCCGGGTTGCTTGTCGGCGTGAAGCCGATCGGCGTCTGATCGACATTGATCACCTTGTCGATGTGCTCGACGCCGTCGATCGCATCGAAGCCGCCGGGAGTGAGTCCGGCCCCGTGGAGGCGGCGGGCGAGGGCGGCATAGAGGACGTCGTTCACCAGCGAGCTCTTGCCGCTGCCCGAGACGCCGGTGACGGCGACAAACGTTCCGAGGGGCAGCCGCACGTCGATGTTCCGCAGGTTGTTGTGGCGGACGCCGAGCAGCCGCAGGGCCTTGCCGTTGCCGGCCCGGCGGTTTGTCGGCACGGGGATGGACGCGGTCCGGGCGAGGTAGCGGCCCGTCAGCGATTCGGTGGACCGCCGGATCTCGTCGGGCGTGCCCTGCGCGACGATCCGGCCGCCGTCGGCCCCCGCCCCGGGGCCGAAGTCGAGCACGCAGTCCGCCTGCTCGATCACCTCGCGATCGTGCTCGACCATCAGGAGCGTGTTGCCGAGGTCGCGCAGGCGCCGCAGCGCGTCGATCAGCCGCCGATTGTCGCGCGGGTGCAGGCCGATCGTGGGCTCATCCAGCACGTAGAGGACGCCCGTCAGGCCGCTGCCGATCTGCGACGCCAGGCGGATTCGCTGGGACTCGCCGCCGGAGAGCGTCGGCGCCGGGCGATCGAGCGTCACGTAGTCCAGCCCGACGTCGACGAGGAAGCGGAGCCGCGACTCGATTTCATGCAGCACCTCGCCGGCGATCTGCCGCTCGCGGGCGGTGAGCCTGAGGCCCCGGAAGAACGCGTACGTCTCGCCCAGCGGCAGGGCACACAGTTCCGCAAGCGTCCTGCCGGCGAACCGGACGGCGGCGACGTCCTCCCGCAGTCGGCTGCCGCGACACCGGCGGCAGGCGACCTCGCCGACCAGGTGGCTCAGCCGGTGCCGATAGCCCCAGCTCGACTTCGTCGCCTCGTCGATCGCGGGGAAGAAGCCCTTCCATTGCACCCGGACCCCGCGGCCGAGCGTGTCCGCCTCGATCCAGGCGTCGCCCAACCCGTACAGGATCGCCCGCTGCGCCGTCGCCGGGAGCCGGTTCCACGGCGTGCGCGGATCGAAGCCCGCGTGGGCCGCGACGGCGCGGACGATCGCCAGCAGGTCCGGGTTGCGTTCAATCGCCTCCCAGCCGGCGATTGCGCCGTCCAGCAGGCTCCGGGTCGGCGCGACGACGACGGCGTCCGCGGTTGTGCCCTGCTGCGTGCCCAAGCCCTCGCAACTCGGGCACCAGCCAAGCCGGCTGTTGAACGAGAAGTGGTGCGGCGACAGCTCCTCGTAGCTCGTGCCGCATCGCGTGCAGGAGCGCGACTGCGAGAACCGCACTTCGAGGGCCTTTTCTGCGGTCGCGCTTCGGCGCTCGGCTGCGTCGTCGTCGCCGACGTCCGCGACCACAATCCAGCCGTTGCCCAGTGCCAGGGCCTGCTCCACGCTGTCGGCGATGCGGGCGCGCTGGCTGCCGCGGACGACGATGCGATCGACGACGACCTGCACGTCGTGCTTGCGCCGCGGGTCGATCGTCGGCGGATCGCTCAGCTCGTATACCGTGCCGTCCACGCGGACCCGGGCGTACCCGTTGTTGCGTTCGCGTGCGAGCATCTCGGCATAGGTCTCGGACGGGCCGCGTTCGATCGGAGCGCACAGGAGCAGGCGGCTGCCCTCCGGCCGCTCGAGGATGCGCGCCACGATTTCGTCGCTGGTCTGGGCGCCGATCGGCAGATCGCACTTCGGGCAGTACGGCCGGCCGAGCCGCGCATAGAGGATTCGCAAGTAATCGTAGATTTCGGTGACGGTGCCGACCGTCGAGCGGGGCGACTTGCTGGCGGTCTTCTGCTCGATGCTGATCGCCGGAGAGAGGCCGTACACGTGGTCGACGCGCGGCTTGGCGATCTGTCCGAGGAACTGCCGTGCGTACGCGCTGAGCGACTCGACGTATCGTCGCTGCCCCTCCGCATAAACGGTGTCGAGGGCGAAGCTGCTCTTGCCGCTGCCGGAGACGCCGGAGCAGACGGTCGTTCGGCCGCGCGGAAAGCTGACGGTCACGCCCTTGAGGTTATGCTCCCTGGCGCCGATGACGGTGACGGCGGCGAGTCCGTCGGCCCGTTGGTCCGTTGGCGGGCTGCTCGGTTGTTCGGTGGAGCGGACGCGGCCTGGTGCGGCCCGGCCCCTTCTCCACTTTTCCACTTTCTCACTTTCCCACTTTTCCGTCGCCAGCACGGGCCTCAGCGCCTGCCCTGTATACGACCCCTTCGTCGCGGCGACCGCCTCCGGCGTGCCCTCCGCCACGATCCGGCCGCCGGCGTCGCCGCCCTCGGGGCCGAGGTCGATGATCCAGTCGGCCGTCTTGATGACATCCAGGTTGTGCTCGATGACGAGGACCGTGTTGCCCGCGTCGACGAACCCGTGCAGGACCTGCAGAAGCTTGCGGATATCGTCGAAGTGCAGGCCCGTCGTCGGCTCGTCGAGGAGATAGAGCGTGCGCCCCGTCGACCGCTTGACCAGTTCGCGGGCGAGCTTGATCCGCTGGGCCTCGCCGCCGGACAGGGTCGTGCTCGACTGGCCGAGCTTGATGTAATCCATCCCGACGTCGTGGAGCGTCTGGAGCATCGACGCGATTCTCGGGACGTTCGCGAAGTGCTCCAGCGCCTGCTGCACGTCCATGTCGAGCACGTCCGCGATACTCTTGCCCTTGAAGAGCACCTGGAGCGTCTCGCGGTTGAACCGTCGGCCGGCACAGACCGGGCACGTGACCCAGACGTCGGCGAGGAAGTCCATCTCCATGCGGGTGGCGCCGTTGCCCTCGCACGCCTCGCACCGCCCGCCGCCCGCCTCGCCGCCGGGCACATTGAAACTGAAGCGGCCCGGTCTGTATCCGCGGACCCTGCTGTCGGGCAGCCGGGCGTACAGGTCGCGGATCAGGTCGAAGACCTTGATGTACGTCGCCGGGTTGCTGCGAGGCGTCCGACCGATCGGCGACTGGTCGATGTCGATCACCTTGTCGAGGTGCTGAAGGCCCAGGATGTCCCGATGGCGGCCCGGCGGAGGGGCGTCGGCCTCGTTCAGCCGGCGGGCGAGCGCCGGCCAGAGGATCTCGTTCACCAGGCTGCTCTTGCCGCTGCCCGACACGCCCGTGACGCACACGAACCGTCCCAGCGGGATGCGGACGTCGATGCCCCGGAGGTTGTTGTGCGCAGCCCCGCGGACGACGAGCCACTTCACCTCGCCGTTGGGGTTGACACAGGCTGGGACCGGCTCACAGGCCAAGGATACCCCTGTCGAAGGCCGCCGTTCTCACGGCAGGGCGGCTTCCCTCAACTCCTCGAGATCGCACGAGAGGGCGAGTCGTGTCGCCCACTCGCGCAGGTAATGCCAGTCCAGGCGGTGCCCCATCGCCTCCACCACGTTGCGGGCGTCGTTGAACTGCTTGCTCGATCGGCTGTCCTTGCGCCACAAAAGCTTCATGAGGATCGTATCCTCGGGGCTGCAGGCCCACAGGGTGTTCGTCGTCCCGGGCAGCGAAACGCACCGACGACGGGCCAGGACGGCGTCGTAGAAGGGGTCGCGGGGTACGATGGAGAGGTCCACTTTCCAGCCGCTTGTCCCGTCAATGACGTTCGCCATTCCGTTGTGCGCGACGGCCTCCCGCAAGGCGTCGAGCGAGACGTAGAACCGCCCGCGCCACGTCCGCGCGAGCATGCCCGCCTGCTCCTCCGTCATCCGCAGTACGAGGTCGGCGTCGTAGCTCATCTGCGGTCGGCTGTAGAGGCTCGAGGCCAAGCTGCCCGTCAGGGCATACGTTACCCCGGCGTGTTCGAGGTCGGCCGCCACGGCACCGAGGAGTTCAAGGAGGTTCATGGTTCGTCCCGTCTTCCTGCTGCCGGGCGCGGCGGATGGCCATCCCGGCCTCGCACAGCTCCAGCGTCGCCCGGAATCGGCCCTGCAGCCCCATCCCCTGCGTCAGAAAAAGCTGCAACTGGGCGTCCCGCCGGTCCGGCGTCATCCGCGCCCGCCCCTCATCGCACAGCCGGCATACCTCGACCAGCCTGCGACCCAGCATCCCGGGGTCCAGCGGATCCTTGCCAACGGCGTCGATCATGTGCGCCCTCGTTTGCCTCGGCCGTTCGGAGGATTGGTTGCGGCCGCGTCATTGGCGACAGCGGTGGACGGCGGGCCCTCCACCTTGACCGGGCGCCGCCTCGCGGGCACATCGATCCGCGCCCGCCCGGTGAGATACGCGGCCGTTATGCTCTTCGGCTCGGCGGCGATTTCCTCGATCGTGCCGGCGGCGACGACGTGTCCGCCGCGCACGCCCGGCCCGGGGCCGAAATCGACGATCCGATCGGCCGACCGCATCGTCTCTTCGTCGTGCTCGACAACGATCACCGTGTTGCCCAAGTCGCGCAGCCGCAGCAGGGAATCAAGCAGTCGGCGATTGTCCCGCGGATGCAGGCCGATCGACGGCTCATCCAGCACGTACAGCACGCCGACAAGCCCGCAGCCGATCTGGCCGGCCAGCCGGATCCGCTGCGCCTCGCCGCCGGACAGCGTCGGCGCCGCCCGGTTCAGCGTCAGGTAATCGAGCCCGACGTCGTTCAGGAACCTCAGCCGCCCGCAGATTTCCTTGAGCAGGTCTTCGGCGATCAGCCGCTGCGTCGGCGTCAGGTTCAGCCCGGCGAAGAACCCCGTCGCGTCCCGAATGGACATCTCGCCGACGTCATGCAGGTTCCGCCCTTCGATCCGCACCGCCAGGGCCTGCGGATTCAACCGCGCCCCGCCGCAGTCCTTGCAGCGTCGCACGCGCATGTACTTCTCGTAATACGCCCGGACGAACCCCGTCCCCGCCTTGCGATACTTGGCCTCCAGCTCGGCGATCACGCCCTCGAACGTTCCGCCGTGTCGCCACACGCCGCCGGAACCGCGCCACTCGAACGTGATGTGCGCATCGCCGGTCCCGTAGAGCAGGGCATGGCGGGCCGTTTCGGGAAGGTCCTTCCACGGGGTCAGCAGGCTGAAGCCCAGGTGTTTGGCCACGCCCGCGTAGATGTGCCGCCGCCAGCGCCCTGGGGTCGTCCGCATCGGTTCGATGCACGGCGAGAGGAAGTTGAGGTTCGGGTCGGGCACGAGCAGCTCGGGGTCGAACTCGTACGACGTGCCCAGCCCGTCGCACCGCAGGCACATCCCCTGCGGCGAGTTGAAGCTGAGCAGTTGCGGCGACGGCGGCTCCAGGCCGATCCCGCATTCCATGCACGCGAAGCGCGACGAGAGCACCAGATCGCCCGCCGCCGGCGGTCCGCCGTTACGGTCCGAGATCGTGCGGCGCCTGCGCGCCGGCTCGCTGCGCCCGGCCTCCTCGGGCAGCGGGGCCACGATGATCGTCCCGTCGCCCAGCGCGAGGCCTTTCTCCACCGCCTCGGCCAGCCGCGTGCGGCTCTCGGCCGTCTGCACGAGGCGATCGATCACGATCTCGATGTCGTGGCGTGCGTTCTTGTCGAGCGACAGTTCCTGGTCCGTGCCGACGATTCGGCCGTCCGCGCGGGCCCGTACATAGCCCTGCCGGCGCATGTCCCGGAGCAGGTCGCGGTGCTCGCCCTTCTGTGCCCTCACGACCGGCG
>CAZTVU010000143.1:6329-12888 GCA_964617025.1 uncultured Planctomycetales bacterium
TGAGCCGGGTGCCTTCCGGCAGCGAGGCAATCCGTGCGAGAATGCCTTCCCGCGACTGTGCCGCGATCGGCCGGCCGCATTTCGGACAGTGCTGCCGGCCGATCCGCGCGAACAGCACGCGCAGGAAGTCGTGAATCTGCGTGATGGTTCCGACCGTGCTGCGCGGGTTCCAGCCGCCGGTCTTCTGCTGGATGGCAATGGCCGGCGACAGCCCCGTGATCTGGTCCACGTCGGGCTTGGCGATCTGCCCGAGGAACTGGCGTGCGTAGGAACTGAGCGACTCGACGTATCGACGCTGCCCTTCGGCATAGAGCGTGTCAAAGGCGAGGCTGCTCTTGCCGCTGCCGGACACGCCCGTGAAGCAGATCAGTTGGTTGCGCGGGATCTCGAGCGAAACGTTGCGGAGATTGTGGACCCGTGCCCCGCGGATGGCGATCACCGCCGGTTCCATACCACCCGACCTTCTTTTGCCTTGGGGGTCGCCGGACCGTCGTCGGCAAGCCGGGCATCTCCTCCTCGCCGCCGACGCGGCACCCGTGCAGTGCCTCCCACGTCTCGCGTATTCTAGCCGACCGCCTGCCGAAGACAATCGCTGCTGCCGCCCGGGTCTGCCGGACACCCGGCGACTCCGCGCCGCTTGTCCTTTTCTCTCAAGATGCGTATAGTATACAACCGTAAAGTAATGGGGAGTGCTATGTTGGGGACTTCGTAGCGGGGAGGATGGTCATGAGAACTTGTTCCGGCCGCAGGCTCGCAAAGTACATCGCGCTGGCTCCCTTGTTGGCGGGGACGCTGTTCCAGAGCGGCTGCGATATCGCGGCAGCGATCCTGGATACGGTCCTGGCCGCGTTCGAGATCGTCGATATCTGGGTGTAAGCGACCAATAGAAGATATCGAACGTCTTGTTTTATCGCGTCGTGATCCCATCCGATCGCGGTGACATGGTTTGGTCCCGATCGAGTTGGCGCTGATACGCGCGAGAATCCATTTTTGATCAAAAAAATATATTTATGGGCCAATAAGGGGCCGTGTCTCCGCCGTTGGCCCTCCCCGACTTCCAACCCTCCAAGAATAGCTTCACCAGCTTGCCTCTTCCAAGGGCGTATCGTACGTTGAACCTGGCTCACGACGCGCACGCGGTGTGGAACGTCCCGCCGTCGGTCGTGGGAACTCCGGCCCGAAGAGCAGAGGAAAGCTCTTCAAAGGAGGGCGCGTGATGGTAGCCCGCATGGCCCGCTATTGCCGGGTGGAGTGTGGCCGGTTCGTCCGCAGCGAGGACGGGCCCGCCGGGGCGGAATACGCGATCCTGCTCGCGTTGCTCGTGCTGTCGTCCATGGCCATCGTCCAGTCGATCGGCAGCAAGGTCTGGGTAATCTACGAGCACATTCGCAGCGGGGTCGCCGACGCCGTCTTCTAGACCGCTTGTCACGATCCTGAAGTCGGGCGAGTCGTCGCCTCGGTCTCCTCCGATGCCGGCGCATCGGGGGGTTGCACCGGCGGGAAGACTTCTCGCACCAACCTGCCGAACGCCGCATACGGCTCGCGTTCGGCCGGCCTGAATCCGTTCACGCCCAGCCAACCCAACACCGCCAGCGGCTTCTTGTTCACCTCCTCGAGGAAGTACGCCCGCAGCTTTTCGACCAGCGCGGGATCCGCCTTCTTCGAACAAACCACGGCCACCTCCGGCACCGGGTCGGTCCGGTGCAGGATGCGCAGTTGATCCTTCGACACGATGCCAAGGAGAACCGAGCCTCCCTTGTCCGGCCACTTCGCATACTCGGCTTCGTCGACGATCCCGGCGGCGGGCTTGCCGTACGCCACGGCCTTGGCGACATCGTTCGAATCGAGGTAGCGGTACGGGCCCAGGAGCTTGTCCTGTTCGATGTCGGCCAGCCGGACGCGGGCCTTCCACAGGTGGCACACGGCGGCGGTATCGAGAAGCGGGTCTCCCTTGGGACCGAAGTTGAACCGCTTGCCCTTGAGGTCGGCGAGCGATTGGATGCCGGAGTCGGCGCGGGTGACGATCAGGCCGGTGCGCTGCGTTGTCCCGGCGCGGTTGACGGCGGCCGCTATGATGACGTCGCCGTCCGCGGGCTCGATCTCCGCGTACTCCACCGCGTTCACGATCGCCATCGCCGTCCGCCCCGAGCCGAGGTGCACTCGAATCTGGCGCGGCGTCAGCACCTCGAAGTGAACGAGCTTGCCCAGCCCGAGGCTCAGTCCCAGGTCGATCCGCAGCGGCTCCCAGCGGGGGAGGAGTTGTGGGCCGACGAGGTCGATGCGCGTGACCGCCACCCGCACCGGTCGCACGTCCGGTTGGCATCCGGACGCCATCGCCAACCCGGCCAGGAGCATGGCCCCCCGGGGCCCCGTCGATGCGTTGATTCGCACGGTAAGCACTCCGTCAGCGGAAAACGGAACGGCTCGCGATCACGGTCGCCAGTATAGATGTTGCGCGAACCGCGAACAAGCCGCCTGGGTTGATTGTGCCCCCGCGAACCCTCATCTCGGCCCCGGCCGCCGGGTCGAATGCCCCGGCCTACTCGATCGTGACGACCGCGACCACGTAGACATCCACCGTTGGAACGGTGAACCGCACCTGGCCGTCCGACGCCGTGAAATCCGCCGTGGCGTCCTCGTCGCGCACGGGACTTGCGAGGGAAACGCCCTTCACGCGGCCGCCCTGCGGCAAGCGGATGCTCACCGCCACATTGCGCATCGGCGCCTCCGGCCGGTAGTTGACGAGGTGCACGAGTCTGCGGCCCGGCTGTTCGGTATACTCGGCGCAGAGTCCGACGGGGGCATTGACGCTGCCCGAGAGCCGACCGCCGCAGGCCTTGACCACCGCAGCCGAGACGTCGTCGCCCTCGGCCACCCGGATGATGTTCGGGCCGGCGACGTCGGTGAGTTCGGGTCGTGCCCGCGGCTCCATCCACTCGTCATGCGTGGCGGCCGGCCCCACAATGCAGAGGCCGCCGCCGGCGGCGGCGTAGCGCCGGACCTGGTCGATCTGCGCGTCGGACATCGCGACACACCCCGCAAGAACCAGTGTGCGGGAGACGGCGTTCGCCCGGATCCATTCCGTCAACTGCCCGTCGTAGAGGATCTGGAACGGCACGCGGTTCTCGATGAGGGCCTGCTCCGCCCGGGCCGTGAGCTGCGCATGCGGCGCCTCCGCGAACACCTGCGACGGGAAGCTTCGCAGCACGGCGGCGTCGGCGAGGACCGCGGCATCCCGGAAGAGGTCTCGCCGGCGATGGAAGAACCGCACGAACGGTGCGAGGTCGGGCGACACCGGTTCCTTCTCCCCCGGGCGCAACACAAGCCGGCCGTATTCGAACCAGCAGATGCAGCCAAGGCAGTCGAGGTTGAACGCCATCGACTCCGCCGCCTCCAGGGGCGTCGTTGTGTAGGCGAAGGCCATGTTGAGCGCCCGGCGGGCGACCTTGTACGTGCGGATCCGCGTCCGCAGACGTCCGTCGCGCCAGCCGGGCGGCTCGCCCTCGTCCCAGAAGGCCTCGCCGCCGGTCAGGAGCCGGCCGTGATCGACCGGCGGGCGGATTCGCTCGCCCGGCCCGCCGGGATTGCACTCGAGCAGGATGTCCTTTCGCAGCGTTCGGGCGAAGCGGCCGATGTCGTGGTAAGACTCCGCCAGCGACCGGCAGCAGAAGTCGAGCCACGCCCGTCGCAGCACGTTGTCCGGGGGACCGGTCAGGGGCGGTTTCACGCTCTGGAGATCGGCGAACCCGAGCCGACGCCGCTGCTCGGGCGAGAATGTCTCGCCCAGGTATTTCCGAAAGCGCTCGGCCGAGAGGGGCTCGCTCCCGGGCCCGACGTGATAGTTATCGAAATGCAGCAGGTCGGCCTTGATCTCGTGGATCGAGAAGCGAACGAGATCGTAATGAAACGCCTGTGCATCGGGGTGGTTGCGGTTCCAGTAGTAGCGATAGGTCGCGCCGCCGTAGGTGACCGGTTTGCCGGCGGCGTCGAGGACGGTCCAGTCCTTCGCCTCCGGTCGCTCGCGGTAGAGCAGTTCCCAGCCGATGGTCCCGCTGTTGTTGTAGACGCCGACGCGCAGGCCCGCCTCGCGACAGAGCCTCGCGAAGCGGACGGCGTCGGCCATGCTCTCGCGCTCCGCCTGGCGGCCGAAGGCCTTGTAGGAGTGCATCATGATGAAGTTCACGCCGAGCGCCTTGAGCTCGGCGATCATCTCGGGGCTGTGCTCCCGCTCGTAGTTTGCCCGCTGCTCGGGCGTCGGCGTGTATCCGGCCGCGCCGTCCCGTCGCACGCGGAACAGCAACGGCTCCCAGCTTCCCGCCATGACGATTCCGTCCCGCCGCAGCCACTGGGGCCGCTGTTCGGGCGGCAGTGTCAGTACCTCATCGCCGACCGAGGCGGTCAGCGCGACCAGCGCAACGGGCGCAAGGAATGTGACCATGACCGTTTCCTCCCGAGACGCCGCCGAATCTCACACCGGAGGCGGCGCGTGCCGCAAATTGTCGGGCCGCCGGCGGCGCGACACAAGTTTGCCCACCGGCGGACGATGCCGTATTGTTTCGCGGCGACGCCGGCCGTGGCCGCCAACGGCCGCGCGTGGGCCGGATATCCAGAGCACTCGTTGAGGACGACCGATGAACAAGGATTCGTACGCGTTTCTGCAGACGCTGGAGGAGACCCCGTCGCCGTCAGGCTTTGAGCAGCCCGTGCAGCGGATCATTCGCGAGCGGATGAAGCCCATTGCGGACTCCATCGAGACCGACGTGCACGGCAACGTGATCGTCGGTCTGAACCCCAAGGGGCGGCCGCGGGTCATGCTCGCCGGCCACTGCGACCAGATCGGCCTGATGGTCCGCTACATCAGCGACGAGGGCTACCTGTCGTTCGCCCCGATCGGCGGCATCGACGCCACGCTCCTGCCCGGCTCGCGTGTCACGATCTACAACAAGAGGCGGGCCGTCGAGGGCGTCATCGGTCGCAAGCCCATCCACCTGATGCGCGGCAAGGAGGCGGAGCAGCCCAGGGTGGAGATTGCCGACTTGTGGATCGACATCGGCGCCAAGAACAGGGCCCAGGCCGAAAAGCGAGTAAGTGTCGGCGATCCGATCACATTCAAGCTCGGCATGACGCGGCTCGACGGGGACATCGTGGCGTCGCCGGGGTTCGACGACAAGGTCGGCGCATTCGTCGTCATGGAGGCCCTTCGCATGGCGGCGTCAATGCGTATTCGGTGTGCGCTGTTTGCGGTCAGCACCGTGCAGGAGGAGATCGGCCTCCGCGGGGCGCGGACGTCGTGCTACGGCGTCGATCCGCTCGCGGGCATCGCCGTCGACGTTACGCACGCGTCCGATTATCCCACGGTCGAGAAGAAGCATGTCGGCGACATCCGCATCGGCCGCGGCCCCGTGATCGACATCGGCGCGAACATCAACCCGCGCCTCGGCGAGATGTTCATCGAGACCGCCCGCCGCAAGAAGATCCCGCACCAGATCGCCGGCGCCCCCGGCGCCACCGGCACCGACGCCAACGCGATCCAGATCTCCCGCGCGGGCGGGGCGGCGGCGCTGATCAGCGTCCCGAACCGCTACATGCACACGCCGGTCGAGGTGGTCAGCCTGGAGGACCTCGAAAACTGTGTCAGGCTCATCGCCGAGACCGTCGCGCGGATCGACGCGAAGACGGACTTCGTGCCGAAGTGACCCCGGCGCTGGCGGCGGTGCGGCGAGGATGCCCCGCGCATGCCCGCGGCCGGGGTATCAAACGGGACAGGCTCGGAAGATGCCGTTTCGCCATATTGAGCCTCGCGCGGGTTGGGGTGCCGATTCGCCGGGTCGAACGCCGAAACCAGCCGGTCCCGGCCGCCCGGTGCTGGTTTGCTTCCGCTTCAAGGTCCGGCACGCAGGGTCTCCTGCCGGAAACCGCTCGACGCCGCCCAGGCCCGCCCGGCCGCCGTACCTGGCCCGTTGCTTTCAACGGTCAAGCGGCCGGTTCCACCCGAACCCCGACCGCATTTATTGATTTCTGGGCAAGTAAAGCACCGGAGCCATGCCGAAAGAGCCCACTGTCGAGCGTTTTTCGATGAGGTCGGGCGTCGCATTCGTTATGCAGGAATCACTACCGTTTCCTTTCGCGCCGACGGGGGCGTCGGCGCCACGGTAGGGCCGGCGTCCTCGCCGGCCTTTTGCTTCGCGCCCTGGCCGACCAGCTGCCTCGCGCCACGCATCGTCCGTCGGCGCTTGTGGAGTGCGGTGGCAACGCCACCGCTTTGGCTCGGACGGTCTGCCGCGCGCCGGCGCGGCTTGGGGCGCCTCCGGGAAAGCGGCGGCAAGGCCGCCGCAGTCCCAAAGGCGCGGGCCGCGCCGCGCAGGACGGACGGGCGACCGCTGTGGGAGTCGAGGTCGGGGCAGGGTCTTCCATCCCAACCGGCGCTCAAGACGCGAGCGTCTCTTGGTTGCGGCCCAAAGGCGGCGTTGGGGTGGGCCGTTGACCTTTTCCTTTCGCGCCGACGGGGCGTCGGCGCCACGGTAGGGCCGGCGTCCTCGCCGGCCTTTTGCTTCGCGCC
>CAZTVU010000144.1:0-12853 GCA_964617025.1 uncultured Planctomycetales bacterium
CCTGCCCGAGATGAAGGACTCCGGCCGATGGGTCGTCACCGAAGCCGTCGCCCGGGGCGACGTCCCGCTGTTCTCGACGGTGGCGAAGCCGCGCCGCCGGAAAGAATCGGCCTGACGAACCGCGGCGACGGAGCCGCCGGAAGACGGAAGAGCCCGCAAGCGAAAAAAAGGGGGGGGTTGACGGGCCGCGCCCGAAACAGGGGCGTGTTGCGATCGTGCGTTCATCAAGTCATCAGACTTTCCCTGGATGATGTCCCCCGATTCCTTGTTCCCCCGACAAGCTTTTCCAACGACGATCCGGCCGTGCCCGGATGTTTACGAATACCCGCCTGGCGCCATCCGTCGTCCGCCCGTGTCTGTGGACTGCGGTCGCAACGCCACCGATTTGCCTGGGACGGTCTGCCGCGCGCCGGCGCGTCCCAGCGCCTGAAGAAAAGCGGCGGCCAGGCCGCCGCACTCCACAATGCGCGGGCCGCACAGGGGACACTCCCTCCGCCGAGCGGTACGTAGTGTTCCACGGTATCGAAATGTACCCCCGCGACCGCAAGTCGCGTACGCGGCAGTGAGTTGCGCCGCGGCCCGGTCATCGCGGGAACAAAATGCTCCACTCGCGAGGCGGCCTTCGCATCGCCGTCGCATCTTCGCATCGCTAGCCATAACTCCGTGCGAACCGGCCGATTACGGACAATCTTGCGCGGCGGACGCCGATTGGTCCGTCGCTTGCTCATGTCCCTCGCGTGAGTCGCCCATGGGGGGCGACGAATGTGAGATGAGTCATGGCATCGTCATCGCAAATTGCCGGGTTGATCATCGTGTTCGACGAACCGGCAATGCCGACAGTCGCTCGGTTGGCGGTTCGTTATCGCTGGTCGATCCTGGAGATCCACGCGGCCCCGCAGGCCGTCTCCGAGGTGCTGCGACGTCGGCCCCGGCTGCTGATCCTGCAGATCCCGCTGGTTGCCCACGAGGCGGTGGAGCTGATTCATCTCCTGCGGGCCCGTGTGCGGCCCGTTCCGGTCATCGCGGTGGCCCGCCTGCATGACGAGAAGATCGAGCGGGCTATTCGCGAGGCAGGCGCCAGTTGCTATCTCCCCGAATCCGGCGCGGCGGCCATGGTCGAAGAGATCGTGGCGGCACTGGTGCCGAACGGGAGAGTCCCGACGACTGCCGCCGCCGGCAACCACCGGGCGCCGCATGCCGGCCGGTCGCGATGGTCCGCGTGCGGCGTCGCGAAGTCCGTATTGTCACCATCCGTTTCACGACCCCCCACACGTGAGACGGCAGAGTGCTTTCCTCCTCCTTCTTATATCGGGTTGTCTGGACCGGCGTTTGACCACGACGGTCCAAACGACCCGGTAGGCCACAACGGGTCCGGCACCGGGCCGAGACCCTCACGATAGTGTGCCGCGGGCCGGTCGGATTCAGCCGGCCCGCGAGGGGAACAGCGGATCAAGTTGAGTTTGTAGTGCTTGTGACAAGGAGAAGTCCGATGAGAACGCGAATGAATGCAGTAGCCGCGGGGCTGATTCTGTCCGGCGTGCTGATCGCCGCGGGGCCCGCCAACGGGCAGGGCGTAGGAAACCTCAGCGCCTTGCCCAGCCTGATCCCGGCAGACCCGGCCGCCGGCGGGTGGTTCATCGGCCAGTACGGCGTGGTCCGGGATCCGAACGGTCCCAAGTGGATCAAGATCCTGGCGGACCCCAACGGCGGCCCCTTCACCGCAGCGCCCGGTCAGACGTTCACGGTGACCGAGTCGCTCTTTATTGCGCCCGAGCTGGACTGGGCCGACTGGCATGAGGACATCCTGACGCCGGGCTGGGAGTGGGTGGATCCGATCGTGTTCCTGGCCAACGGCAGCAGCCCGGCCAACCTCGCGGTCATCAACATGTCCGGCGATCCCACGCACGGCGGGTCGGTGTGGTTCTACTTCGATCCGCTCCCCCCGGGGACCAAGATCGACATCCGCAAGAAGCTTCAGTACGTCGGCGGGGCGGATGGCACGGCGTTCTTCGGCAAAGTCGAGATCGCGCAGTACCCGACGCCGGAACCGGCGACGCTGGCCATGCTGGGGCTTGGCAGTGCCGTCCTGTGGCGGCGCCATCGGCGGAGCGTTGCGTAATCGGACCGGCCAAAGACCAACGAAAGCCGCAGCGGCCGGGCGGCCCTGCGGAGAAAGGAGAACGAAACCATGATGACTTTGCGAAGTGAAATCGTGCGATTGGCGGGAATCGCGGCGGTTCTGAGCGGGATGGCGGGCGCAGCCCGGGCGGACGACTGGGACATCCACTTGACCGTCGACAACCAGTTCGACGTGTACTACGGCACGCCGATGACAACGACGTTCTACGCCGGCGGCGGGAACAATTGGATGGTCGAATACAACTTCACCGCGCTGGGCCGTCCATCGACGGATTACCTGTATGTGGCGACCGCCTCAGACCACGGGGTCGCCCAAGGGTTCATCGCCACGTTCAAGAACACCACGCTCAACACGAAGCTGAACACGGATATCGTGGGCTGGCAGGTCTTCCCGGCCGGGCAGTATCTGCAGCCGCTGTTCGGGATGACGGGACCGTGGCCGGCTTCGCTCATGCCCACACAGGCCCAGGTGGATGCGGCGATCGCCTACGCCACCACGAACAACCTCTGGGTCGCCCCGACCACCGCCTCCGGGTATGACAACGACCCCACGACCCCGCTGACTCCATACTCGTGGATCTGGTCGACCAGCCTGCCCAACGTGGACAAGAGCGCCCAATGGATCTGGTACGATTCGGGACGAAGTCCCGGGTTTCCCGGTTACATCCCCGCGCCGTTTGCCGGATTCAACCACGACGAGTTCCTCGTCTTTCGCGTGCCCGGCATCGCCCCCGAGCCGACCTCGATGGCCCTTCTGGGGATCGGCGGAGCGGCTCTGATGAGGCTCCGTCGGCGCACGGCGGGGAGGAGTGCGACAATCTGACGAGCGTTGCGGACGGGCCTGCCGTCGCGTGACGGCAGGCCCACAGACGTCGTAAACAAGGACCAGCAAACCGAAACCAACTTTACAGGAGCAAAGAAATGAAATCGCGAAGCATGTTGAGTCTGTTGATCGTCGCCGCAGCCGCGTTGGCCGCCTCGCAGACGGCCCTCGCACAGGGCGTGGGCAACCTCGGGTCGCTGCCGACGCAGTTCAGCTCGCCCGTCCCGATCTTCGGCTGGACCGTCGACAGCGGAAACGCCAACAACCCCTGGATCCCGGTCCAGATCGACCCGAACGGTCCCTCGTGGGTAAAGACGTTCTCCGGGTCCAACGGCCAGCCGTTCACCGCGGTCCCCGGACAGACGTTCTCGTTCCAGGAGTTCCTCGTCATCGCCCCGACGCAGAGCTGGACGGACTGGCACGAGCGGATCCTCACGCCGGGTTGGCAGTGGATCCAGCCGACGGCGTTCCTGGTGAACGGTACCCCAGCGCCGGGGCTGACCACGGTTATCACGCCGGGCGGCCCGACGGCCGGCGGCGTCGTGGATTTCTACTTCAACCCGCTTGCCCCCGGAACGCAGATCATCGTCCGCAAGGTACTGGAATATGTCGGTCAGCCCGGGGCGGCCTTTTACGGCACGGTCCAGATCGAGCAGTATCCGACGCCCGAGCCGGCGTCCCTGCTGACGCTCCTGGGCGGCGGCCTGGTGATGCTGAGGCGCCGATTCGCTCTGGGACGCAGTTCATCGTAACGACAAAGGGGTTACCACGGTCGGGATGCCGCAAGGACTCTCGACAGGCCGACTCCACCCCTTTCCACCGCGATATCGCTCGAGGCCCGGTGAAGCGACACCGGGCCTCCGCCATTTCCGTTGATCCGACCCCGGCGACGGCGTAGAATGCTGTGCATACGGGGTCACCGCAGGGATTCTGAAAGGAGCGGCTCAAATGGGTTTCCGTCTGCGACGGCATGTTTGCGCGGTCTGTCTGGCATCCACCCTTGCGGCACGGGCACAGGACGTTTCCTTGCCTCCGCCTCCCGGGCCGGCCGCCGCCGCCAATCCCGCGGGCGCGAGCAACGCGGCAGAGGACGACCGCTCGGTCCAGGGACCGCCGACTACCCCCGTCGACCTCAATGTCACGTACATCGAGCGGACGCCCCGCTACAACTATGACGCCGCCAAGAACAACCCCGCCGCCGGCGACATCGTGACGTTCCGCGGGCACATCAAGAACTGGGGCACGTCGTCCGTCAGCACGGGGTATCAGTGGTTTCTCGACGGCGCCCTCGCGGCCTCGGGCACGGTCGGTCTCTCGCCCGGCGAGGACCGCGTGGTGACGTACGAATGGGCGTGGCAGACCGGCAACCACCGCGTCAAGCTCGTCGCCGACCCCGCCAACCTCGTCAGCGAGCTGACCGACTTGAACAACGCGATCGAGGACCGCACCGACGCCATCATCGCCGGGTTCTGGGTCGAGCGGTCCGTCTACGACTACTTCCACGCCTACCAGAAGGATCTCCCCTCGGCCGGGGCCAACTCGTGGGAGGACTGGATCCAGCGCCAGATGCGATTCTGGAACCAGTTCTCGCAGGCGGCCGTTTATCCGACGACCCCTGGCGGCGTCCTCGACCGCGTCCGCATCGACAAGATCGTCGTCGTCCCCGACGGGGCCCTGCCGCTCAACGGCGGCTACGCGACGAACCACCCGGACCTCTCGGACAAGACCGTCGACCTGATGTGGGGGTTTCCCGCCACGCTGCTTGGCGGCGGCATGTATAACAATCACACCAGCACAGCGATGAACAACCCGTTCTACTACGAGGGATCGCTCCTCCACGAGCTGGGCCACGCCCGGTACCTGATCGACACCTACGGTTTCGACGTCCACAACACGGCGGCCCACGGCGGCTACGACGCCGTCCAGATTTACGAGGGCGGCACGTATGTCGGCGGCAGCGCCTACATGTCGTATCTCGCCTTCGGCGAGGTCCTCTACTACAACAAGTATCAGAAGATGATGTCGGGCGGCTACGACCAGGGCTGGTCGGAGTATGACGCGGGTGCCCTCAACCGCATCGCCGGCCGGCGGGCCCGCTGCGGCAACTACAACGCCCCGTGCAACATCGGCGAGTTCCTCCAGGACCTGCCCGCCAACAACCACGTCCGCATCACCGACCAGTACGGCCGGCCGCGCCCCGGGGCCGACGTACGCGTGTATCAGGCCGCCGGCGGCCCGGGCTGGTACGGCAAGACGTTCGACAACACGCCCGACCTCTTCTTCACGACGGACGCCGACGGCTACGCACACATGCCGCGAAACCCGTTCACCAGCGGCAATATCCGCCACACATACGGCATCGCCAACGGCATCATGATCCTTCGAATCGCCCACAGCGGCCAGGTGTGGTATTGCTTCCAGGAGGTCACGGACTTCAATATCCAGTACTGGCGGGGCAACACGGAGAACGCCTATTACACCATCAGTGTCAGCGGGGCCAACGACAGCTATCGCGCGGACTTCAACCGGGACGGCAGCGTGGACCTCAACGACTTCGGCCACCTCCAACAGTGTTTCAACGGCCCCAACCGCCCGCCGGCCTGGACCGGCTGCGCCGACGCGGACTTCGACGCGGACGGCGACGTCGATCTGTCCGACTTCGGGGTGTTTCAAACCTGTTTCAACGGGCCGAATCGCCCGCCGGCATGTTTCTGAATACGGAATTCGGAATGATGGTGGAGGAACGGGGGAAGCGACGGAGCGACGAACGGGAAGGGGTAAGAAGGGTTTGGGGTTTAGGGTGCTGGGGTTCCGGGGTCCGGGCTCCGGGTGTCGAGAGGACGGACCAACGGAATAACGGACTAACGGAATAACGGAATAACGATTCCCCCCACAACCGAGCAACCGAGTCACCGCCCCGCCGGCTGCCGCTTTCCCGCCCCGGATGATACACTTGCCGCATGGAGAGGCTTGCCCACTACCTGACCGTTGAGGAGGCGGCCGACGCTCTGCGCCGGCTCGCCGCCGAGATGGGCGCCACCGAGTTCGCCCAGGTCCGCAACCTGGACTTCGTGCCCGCGCCGTGGGAGCTGTATCCCCTTGCGCCGGTGATCCGCCCGCCGCTCGAGCGGATCGCCGCCTTCGCCGTCGACATGGACGGCACCAGCACGACGACCGAGCCGCTGGCGCTCCACGCGCTGGAGTACATGGTTCGCCGCCTGACCAACCGCCCCACGAAGGCGGACTGGCCCGGGCTGGATGAACGGCTCGACCACCCGTACGTCATCGGCAACAGCAACTTCCGCCACACCGAGTTCCTCGTCCAGCGCTACCGCGACCGCATCGATCACGCGGCGTTCACGCAGGCCTTCTTTGAAGCCGTCGCCTGGACGCTCGCCAACATGACCGATCCGCACCGCCGCCGGGATATCGCCCGAAACGCCCGCAACTGCGGCCTTGCCGACCTGCTCGCCGACGCCGACTTCCGGCGGCTCATCGCCTCCGGCTCCGTCCGCGACGACAACGTCGGCGACCTCGTCGCCCCGTTCGTCCGGCGGTGCGGCGGGGCGTTCCGCTACGACCACCTCAGCGAGCTCGTCAGCGCCGCGCTCGACATCTACTATGCCCGGTACCACGCGATCCTTCGCCTCATCGAGCAGGGGCAGGGCGAGCGGATGAGCCACGAGCTCCTCGGCGAAAGCGGCCGCCGCCTCGTCGAGCCGATGCCGGGCTATGACGTCTTCATCCCGCTGGTCAAGGGGTGGCTCGGCCCGGAGGCCGACGCCCTGTTCGAGATGCTCCGCGATGACCTGCTCCGCCGGCCGGCCCCCGGCCACGCGCCCGCCGAGGTCGACGCCTGGCGGCCGCGCCTGGCGGGCCTCGCCGAGCATTTCCGCCGCCAGCCGGCCAAGCTGGGCCTGGTCACCGCGTCAATCGCCTACGAGACGCACGCCTGCATGAAGGAGGTCGTCCGCGTGATGGCCGAGCGCGTCCGAGACTGGCCGCTGCCGTCGTCGGCACGCGACCGGATCGGCGAACATCTGGCCGACTACCGCGCCGTCTACGACGCCTTCGTCTGCGCCACCGACGCGTGCGAGCCGCGGCTCAAACCGCACCGCGACCTCTACAGCCTCGCGCTGTATCAGATGTCGATCGCCCGGCACGACTACCCCCGCGTCGTCGGCCTTGAGGACACCGAACCGGGCATCATCTCGCTCCGCGCCGCCGGCGTGGGTTGCGCGATCGCCCTGCCCAACCACGACACCAGCCGCCAGAACTATCAGGCCGCCGCCGCCGTCGTGACCGGCGGCCTGCCCGAACTGATCCTGGCCCGGAACCTGCTGCTCGCCGAGCCGCGGGACGGCCGTGCGTGAGGACCCTCCATGCGATCCATCGATACCTGGTCCGTCGTCAACACGCGCTTCGACGCCCACACCCTCGGCCAGTACAACAGCGTGTGCACCGTCTCCAACGGCTACCTCGGCCTCAAGGGCAATCTCTGCGAGGACCGCGACGGCTACTGCCCCGTCACGCTGATCAACGGCGTCTACGATGAGCTCGACATGTTCGGCCAGATCCGCTGCTCGAACCTGCCCCGGCGCTACCTCGACCCGGCCCACTTCGATTCCGCCGGCCGCAGCCCCGCCGTCGCCAACCTGCCCAACCCGCTCTTCACCCGCGTGTACGTCGGCGACGAGGAGATCTCGCTCACCCGCGGCGCGATCAGCGGCTTCGAGCAGGGCCTGCTCATGCAGGGCGGCGTGTACCGCTACCGCTTCCAGTACGACGACCGGCGCGGCCGCTCCACCATGATCGTGATGAGCCGCTTCGCGTCGCTCTCGCACCCCCACCGGGCCTACATGCGCTACGTCCTCAAGCCGCTCAACCACGACGCCCCGATCCGCGTCGCCGCCGGGATCGACGGCAGCACGTTCTCGAACACCACCCGCGAGCGGCAGTACTCCGTCGTCAGCGCCGAGGCCGGGGCCGACGGCCGCTGCCTCCTGCACGCCCGGACGATCGCGCGGCGGCACGACGTCCATGTCGGCGTCGTCACCGTTCCGCGGCCGCCGGCCGGGATCATCTCCGCCCGCGGCATCGGCGAGCACAACGCCGCCTACACGCTCTATGAGTTCCGGGCGGCGCCCGGCGAGCCGATCGTGCTCTACCGCTACGTCGCGATGACCTCGTCCGAGGACGCGCGCCTCGGCGTCGCGGCGAACGTCGACGACGAGCTGGCGGCGGCCGTCGCCCAGGGGCTGGACGAGGCACGCGCGCAGGCCCGCAACGACTGGCAGCGGCTCTGGAGCCGGGCCGACGTGCGGATCGACGGTGACGACGACGCCCAGCGATACCTGCGGTTCTGTCTGTTCCACCTGCTGGCGGCGGCCCCGCGCCACACGGACCGGCTCAGCGTGCCGGTCAAGCTCCTTACCGGCGAGTACTACCAGGGCAACACCTTCTACGACACCGATCTCTACATCATGCCCGTTTACCTGTTCACGTTCCCCGAATGGGCACGGACGCACCTCAACTGGCGGTGGCACGGGCTCGGTCCCGCCCGACAAATCGCCCGCGACCTCGGCTACGAAGGAGCGAAATTCGCATGGCAGGCCGGGCCGTACGGCGAGGAGTGTCTCGGCAAGTGGTGGCGGTTCACCCACACGAATATCCACATCAACGCCGACGTCGCCTATGCCGTGATGCAGTACTACCACGCCACGGGCGATGAAGCGTTCCTGCGCGAGCGCGGCGCCGAAATACTCGCGGAGGCCGCCCGCTTCTTTGCCTCGCGGGCCGTCCACGACGCCGCCCGCGACCGGTACGACCTGCGCGACGTCGCCGGGCCCGACGAGGGCCACTGCGAGAGCACCAACAACTTTTACACGAACTACCTCGCCCGCCGAACGCTCGAGTGGGCCGCGGAGGCCGTCGATCGCCTTCGCCGGGCCGCGCCGGATGCGTTCGCGGCGCTGGCCGGCCGGTTGGGCCTGCGCGACGACGAGCCGCGCCGATGGCGGCGCGTCGCCGAGCGGCTTACGCTGCTCTTCGATCCGCAGACGAAGATCTACGAGCAGTGTGAGGGGTTCTACCGGCTCGAGCCCGTGCCGCCCGACCTCCTGGCGAAACGGCGGACGTGGTTCGAAACCGTCTTCCCGTACCAGGCGCTGAACCAGCCGGACGTCGTCATGGCGATGGTCCTCTTCCGCGACGCCTTCGACCCCGAGGTCCTCCGCGCCAACTGGGAGTTCTACAAGGACAAGAGCCTCAACTTCTCCTCCATGAGCTTCGCCATCAACGCGATCATGGCCGCCGACATGGGCGAAATGGACCGGGCGTATCGGGAATTCCTCGTCTCCGCCGGCCAGGACGTCGACGAGGAGTTGACCGGCCGCAAGGATACATACGCAGGCCTGCACGGCACGGCGGCCGGCGGTGCCTGGATGGCCGCCGTCCTCGGTTTCGGCGGCGTCCGCCTCAGGGAGCAGGGCCTGGAAATCCACCCGCGCCTGCCCAGCGGCTGGACCGGACTGCGATTCAACCTGGTGCTCCGCGGGCAGGTGCTGGAGGTGGCCGTCGATCAGGAGGCGGTCACGCTCACACCGGTCGGCGAGGCCCCGCCGGCCCTGCCGATCACGGTCGCCGGCCGGCCCGCCGCCCTGACCCCCGGCCGGCCGTGCCGGATGGGATACGGCGAGAAGGAGCCGTTCGCCACGTGACGCCGGTCGGGGCGAACCGCCGAGCGGTCTTGCACGAACTCGCGGGCATGACTACTGTAGTAGGGGTGGCAACGATGACAGGAACGCCCACGGGCGGGGGAGCGGTTGCGCAACGATCGGCTGGCTCACGGCGAGGCGCCTTCACGCTGATCGAGCTCCTCGTCGTCATCGCTATCGTCGCCCTGCTCATCTCCATTCTTTTGCCCTCGCTCAAGACCGCCCGGATGCAGGCTCAGGCCGTGGTCTGCGCCTCGAACACCAAGCAGATCCTCACGGCCCTTGTGACCTATCAGATGGATTCCAAGGGCTCGATGCCGATGAACCTCTGGAGCGAGGCCGCCTGGTGGGTCCCCAAGCGGGATCTCTGGTTTTACAAACTGTGCGACCCCAACAAACGCCAGGTGTATCTGCCCGATCCTCGCGTCTTCGTCTGCCCCGGGGACCCCTTTGCGTCGCGGTTCAACTACAACGCCATGCATCCGAATCCCAAGCAGAAACCCCACTGGGAAACGCGCGTGCCCTCCTGCGGCTACGGAATGAACTACCTGCTGCGCCATATGGGCGAGCCTCATGCGTTCAACATCGAACGCTATCCGCCGAAACGACCGGCGAACACGATTCTCCTGGCCGAAGTCGGGCCGGATGACGTCCTCGTGCTCAAGGACCTCTTCATGAGAGGCGACGTCGATCCCCCGATGGGACAGCCTTGGCGCGACGGCGGGCGGATCATCTGGGACGACGGCATTCGCGGCTGGTACTCCGGTCCCACCTGGCTGACCGCGCGGCACCTCGGCAAGATCAACATGGCCAGCATGGACACCGCGGTTCATCGCGTCCGCACAACCAACCTGCTCCGCACCGGGATCCGGCCCTCCCCCTACGCGGACTGCAAGGCCGGCGGATGCGTCTTCTGCAACTACGAACCGACGACGCCTCACTACAACTTCACGTTCGCCAAGCTGTTCTGGTGGACGGGACCGGTACCCAGCTATCCCCGATGACCAACGCGGCGAATGATCCCTCGGGAAAGCCCCAATCGAACCAGACGCTCCTGCTGGTCCTCGGGCTGATCGGCGCGGTCGCGGCGATCGGCGCGGCCTGGTGGGGATACAGCAAGCAGTTTGAGCCGGTCAAGCCCGTCACGCGCAAGTCCACGGATTTCGTCATGACCTGGCGGTGCCTGGCGTGCGGCGAGACCGCGTCGGACAAGGGCGCCCGCGGCCCGCGACCCTGCCCCAAGTGCGGCAAGCCCGAGATGTACGTCAGCATCCGCTGGGACTGTCCGACGCACGGCGGACAGGATGTGGCCTATCAGTACGATGACGAGGGCCAGCCCGAGCAGGTCAAGATGGGCGACAAAGGCTGGCTGCCCGCCTCCGACCCCGAGACCGGCTCCAACGTCCGCTGCCCCACCTGCAACGGCTACATGATCCCCGCCGGAAGCTCGCCGATGCGCCGCTGAGCGCAGGTCATCCTCGTGCCCCAAGCCCAGGCGCTACAGCCGCATGTCGCAAGGCGGGAAAAGCGGAAAGGCCCGGCTTTCTAGATTTCTCGCTTATCCGCCGACGACCCCTGCCTTCGCTCGCCCGCGTGACCGAACAGCACGAACGCCGCAACGACCAGCACCCCCGCCATTACGAGGAAATACGTCCGGTTCGGCGGCCTGCCGAAGAGATCCACCCACGGCAGGTTCGGAAGCCATCGCCGGCTCCATCGGACGACTGCGGACGGTTGGGGGTCGGGCGTGACGGCCGACGCGTCGGGCGGGAGGTTCACGTCGACGCGGGGGACATCCGGCATGGGCGCATCCGCCACGGGCTGGACTTCCTCGCCCGGACGGCGGAAACGCAGGTCGCGCCGGGCGATTCGCTCGTTTACCAGCGGGTCGCTTCGCAGGGCATCGATCAATCGCCGCTGCTCGGAAATGTGCTCCTGAAGTCTCGCGTTGTGAGCCGCGATCGACGCCTCCGTGCGAACCAGGGCCTCCGTCTCGAGCCAGATCGGGATCAGCACGCACGGGGCGAACACTATCGCCGCCATCCCCACCAGGACCCAGAACATCACGAGGTGGGCCCCATAGTGGGATGACGCCGACTGCGCCACCTCTGCGTCAACCGGGGCGGCGACGACGAAATCGCCCATCGCGGGCGACGGCGGGACGACAGGCTCAGGCGAGTTCGCATCCATGCGCTGTCGATATATCGGGCCGATCCTTCGCACGGGATGAGCCGTTTCCCCGCGATCCGCCGGCCCCGGCGGGACCGGCGCCGCACACGGGGCCGCCCCAACCGCCGGTCAGCCCTTGTTCCAGAACTGCCCGCCGTAGACCGCCTGATCGCCCAGCAGCTCCTCGATCCGCAGAAGCTGATTGTACTTGCAGATCCGGTCCGTCCGGCACAGGCTGCCGGTCTTGATCTGGCCGGCGTTCGCGGCGACGGCGATATCGGCGATCGTCGTGTCCTCGGTCTCGCCGCTGCGGTGGCTGATGACGGCCGTGTAGCCGTTTCGCATGGCCAGGTTGATCGCCGCAAACGTCTCCGTCAGCGTGCCGATCTGGTTCACCTTGATCAGAATGCTGTTGGCCGTGCCCGTCTTGATCCCCCGGGCCAGCCGCTCGACGTTCGTCACGAACAAGTCGTCGCCGACGATCTGAATCTTGTCGCCCAGCGCCTGGGTCATCTTCTTCCAGCCGTCCCAGTCGTCCTCGGCCAGCCCGTCCTCGATCGAGCGGATCGGATACTTCCCGCACCACTTCGCCCATTGCTCGATGAGGGCCTCGGAGGAGACCTTCTTCTCCGGCGCCGACTTGAAGAAGCAGTATTTGCCCGACTTCTTGTCATACATCTCGCTGGCCGCCGGATCGAGCGCGATGAAGATCTGCTTGCCGAGCTGGTAGCCGGCCTTTTCGACGGCCTCGACGATCACCTCGAGCGCCTCGTCGTTGCTCTTGAGGTTCGGCGCGAACCCGCCCTCGTCGCCCACCGACGTGTTGTAGCCCTTCTTCGACAGCACCTTCTTAAGTGAGTGGAAGCACTCGGTGCTCCAGCGGAGCGCCTCGGCGAACGACGGCGCGCCCCACGGCTGGATCATGAATTCCTGGAAATCGACGTTGTTGTCCGCGTGCTTGCCGCCGTTGAGGATGTTCATCATCGGGATGGGCAGTCGGTTGGCG
>CAZTVU010000145.1:0-12747 GCA_964617025.1 uncultured Planctomycetales bacterium
GATGGTGCTGTCCAGCAGTCCGCGCTCCGAAAGCTCCGCCAACAGGGTGCTCAGGCCCTTGTCCAGGTCCGGGAGCATTCGCCGCATCGCCTGGAAGTGCTGCTTGTGCGTGTCCCAGCCCTTGTAGTTGATGGTGACATACGGGACGCCGGCCTCGACCAGACGCCGGGCCATGAGGCAGGCTTGGCCGAAGGTGTTGCGGCCGTACCGCTCCCGCACCTCGTCCTTCTCCTGCGAGAGCTCGAACAGCTTGCGGGCGTCGCCGAACATCATGTTGTACGCGTGCGCCTCGGCCTGATCGACCCGTTGGAACTGGGGATTCCCCGGCATGGCCCGGCCGAGCGTGTCCAGCCTGTGGAGCAGGTCGCGCCGGTCGCGCTGGCGCTCGTCCGATATCCCCTGCGCCACAAGCCCCTCCACAACGAACCGCGGCTGGTTGGGGTCGCCGCCCGTCGCGAACGGCTTGTACCGCTGCCCCAGGAATCCCGCCTCGGAAAAGCGGCCCTGCGGCTCGGTCAGAACGATGTACGGCGGGACAAGGCCCTTGTAGCCGTGGTCATATCCCTTGAACAGCGACACTACGGCGCCCACGCAGGGAAAGACCAGCCGGTCGGGCTTGCGGCCCGTCTGAACGACGTACGACGCCGTCTCGTGGGCATTGATGCCGTGGGTGACGCTCCGCAGGATCGAGTACTTGTCGGCCTGTTTGGCCAGCAGCGGCAACAGCTCGCCGATCTGGATCCCGTCGGCGTTGGTGGCGATCGGTTTGTTCAGCGGACCGCAATAGTCGGACCCCGCGCCGGGCTTCGGGTCGAACGTGTCGAGGTGCGCCGGTCCGCCCCACATCCAGATCTGGATGACGGACTTCGCGCGAGCGCGGGGCCGCGTCGTCTGCGCGCCGGCCGCGCCCGGGCGGGCCAGGGCCGCGCCGGCCGCGCCGAGGAGGGCCCGCTTCAGTGCGTCGCGCCGCGTCAGGAGGTCTTGGGGTCGTATCGGTGGCATGCGGTATTGGTCCTCGCGTTCGAACCGTCGCCCCGGTCAATGCCGGTACAGGAACTCCTTGCTGTTGATCAGCGCCCACGCCAGATCGTCGGCGAGCAGCTTCGGGCTCAGCCCCGACTTCTGCGCGTACGCCCGGGCGGCGCCCAGCTCTTCGGCCGTCGGATACCGCGAGAGGATGTTCACGTAGATCGAACGGATCAGGACGTCGCGGTTTCCCTTTGCCGATGCGACGATGCGGCGCAGCCGCGCGCTGTCGGCGATCTTGCGCTGCACATGGGTCGAGTTGAGCAGGTGCAGCCGCTGGGCGTTCGTCGGCTGGTTGTTGCGCTCGGACTCCAGGCCGGTGTCGCGGGCCGGGCGCCCGAACATCTCGAGGAACTGGCTGGTGATGCTCCCGTCCGCCAGCTCGACGGTGCGGTGGCTCTCCGGGATGTACGTGAACGGCTCCGGGATCGCGCTGGAGTAGCCCTCGCCGCCGCCCTCCAGCCGGTTCAGCGCGTCGACGAGCACCTCGGCATCGAGGCGGCGCACGGGGTAGAACGCGAAGAGCCGCTCGGCGTCGGCGTGGTCGCTCCGCGGGATCGACGACTGCTGATAGGTCTGGGAGGTCAGGATCAGGCGGTACAAGCGCCGAAGGTCATAGCGGGCGGCGACCAGCTCCTTCTCCAGGAGCGCCAGCAGTTCCGGGTTCGCCGGCGGGTTGTCCGGGCGGATGTCGTCCGGCTCGTGGATGATCCCCCGCCCCATCAGCCAGGCCCACACGCGGTTGACGATGTTGCGCGCGAACCACGGGTTCTTCGCCGTGATGAGCCAGTCGGCGAAGACCTTTCGCGGATCGTCGTCCGGGCCGATCCGCACGGACGAGCCGTCGGGAAACACGGCGTCGAACGGGGGCGCCGGCGTCGGGTCGAGGCAGACGATCTCCTCCTTCCACTCGGTCGTCGGCTTGTACGCGATCCGCGAGAAGAATGCCGCCAGGGCGGCGCGGCGGTCCTCCGGCCACTTCTCGATCCGCTCCCCCATGAACGTCAGGGCGACCGCCCCCGCGATGGCGCCGGGGTCGCGTCCCTGGATCGCGCGGTAGAAATTGACCGGCGGGACGCGGAAGTTGCTGCCGCTCGACGTCAGGAGGTCGCGGGCGAAGCGATCGTACGGCCGGTTCTCCTGAAGGGCGTCGCGGATCCATCGGTGGTAGGCCTGCACCGAATTGGGCCAGAGATTGATCGGAAACTCCGCCTTCACCCGAAGGATGTCGCACCACTTCAGCGCCCAGTAGCCGGCGAATTCGTCGCGGGCCAGGAGGGCATCGATCACCGCGTCTCGCTTGTTGGGGCGGCGGTCCGCAAGGAAGCGGTCCACGTCCGCCGGCTCAGGCAGGATGCCGAGGACGTCCAGGTACACGCGTCGGAGAAAGACCTCGTCGGAGCACAGCGGCGCCGGTTCGATGCCGCGCTTCTTCAACGCACTGACGACCCGTGCATCGATCGGATTGACCGAGACGACGCGGCCGTCGCTCTCAAACGGGCGCACGATGCGCGGCTCCGCCTGCACCGCCACTCCGGCGGCCAGGAACGCGCCAAGAACCCAGGGGTGTCTGCTCATCCATTCCCCGCGGATTCAGCGAGCGGCCCCTCGACGACGTCCATCGCCCGCGCGATCGCATTCACGGACCCTCGACCGAGAGGTCCCGTCGCTCCTTCAGTATAACGCAAACCGTCCCGCGGTATTACCCACCAGCATGCAACCCGCGATGCCGACGACAGTTGCGATCATCGCCGTGCCGGAGCGCGCCTCCGCCACGCCCGTCCGCGTCGGCCTTGCTCTTGAATCGGCCATCGGATACGAAGGGAAAAGGGCAGCGGCCCGCGCACGACACGGCAACGGCGACGATCGGTCCGCCGGCCGTGCGGCGGGCGTGCGGACCCCAAGGACGGGATCATGGGCCGAAACGACAAACGGAAGGAGCGACACCGCCTGAAGCGCCAGGAGCGGAAGATCGCCCTGCGCCGGATGCAGAGCGGCAGCCCGTACCGCAGGCTGCGGACGGCCGGCGGCGACGTGGCCTGCTACATCAACGGGGACTGGCATGAGCAGGGGATCGGATCGCTCCTCGTGTTTCGCCACATGCCCGACGGCAGCCATGTCCTGGGCGCGTTCCTCATCGACTTCTGGTGCATCGGGCTCAAGGACGCCTGGGGCCGGTTGAACCTCACCAATCTGGAAGTCGACGACGCGCTCCAGCGGCAGCGTTCGTCGGGAATGAGCATCATACGAATCGAGCCGGCGGTCGCGCGCCGGCTCGTCGCGGGAGCCGTCCGATTCTCCCGACAAAACGGGTTCCGGCTGCCCCGGCGTTTGAGCGGTGGACGGCAGTTCTGGGCGACCTGGGGAACTTCGAGACCGCCGATCTGTCCGACTTCGGCACGGCGGACGGCAAGCTCCGTTACATCGGCCGCCTCGAAGACCTTCGAGACCGGCTGATCGGGTGCTCCGTCGAGGAGTTCATGCAACGCGAAAACGTGGAGTACATACTGGGCGGTCCGATGATCGACTCCTGCGCGAGTGAACTCGGCCTGGGCGACGAGGAAGCAGGCGAATATCCGGGCCCGGGCGACGCGGCGGAGGTCGACGAAGACGAAGTCGATTTGGAAGAGAAGCGGGAGGCGGCCGAGACGGTCGAGCGGCTCGCCGAAACGATGCGAAGCCGCCAATTGGATGCGATTCGAAACTGGTGCTTCGCCAACGGCCTTCGGCCGCATCCGCTCCTCGGCGAGCTCCTGGACCTGACCACCGAGGCGATGCTCCAGGTCCGCGGCGACGATGAAACCGACCCGGACGCCGACGGCCTGGCGGACGCCGGATTGGACAACCTGGATCAGCTCCTGTCCTTGGAGAGTCCCGCGAAGCGTGAGGCCATGCGCGAAGCCTTGGCCCAGATCAGCGGCTTCATGGAACAGTTCCGCTCACCCGAACAGTTCGCCAGGGCCCTCGGCCTTGACAAGATCGCCGACGATCTGGATATCGAGGACGAGGACGAGAATCGGTAGCACATGGCCGCCCGGGCCGGACGGATGCGACCGCGCCGCCCCTCACCCCCGGCGCATGCGGCACGTCTCCAGATCGCACCACTGGCACGGCACGCCGTGGCTCATGACTTCCTGCGCGTCGCCGATGCCCAGCAGGCCCGATACGCTCTTGATCGGCTCCATGATCATCGTCGGCCACAGCCGCACTCCGATCCGGGCAGCGTCCACGATCGAGAAGAGTTTCTCCTGCTCCTCCAGCGCCATCCCGCAATACCCCGGACTGTACGGCGGCGTGATCCCCTCCGTGGGACCCGCCTCCCGCCAGTAGACTTCCTCGGAAAGAGCGTCGGACGCGAGATCGGCCGCCGCCGAGCCGATGGCGTTGAGCGCAAAACCCTCCAGCGTCGCCCCCCCGTCCATCCGCCGTGTCGCCAGGTGCTCCACCTCCGGCCCCACCGTCAGGACGAAGGCCGCCACCCGGCGCGCCGGCTTCAGGAAACCGGCTATCGAACCCCGGATCGGCGGACACCCCTCGATCACGAGTTCGTCGTCCGCCATCCGCTCCACCCGGCGCATCGTGTAGATGCCGCGCGGCACGAGCAATTCCCGGGTCTCGGCCAGCAGACGGTCCACCAGATCCCTCACTTCGGGTCGCACGGGCTGACCCTTGCGGCAGCCCATCATGCGCAGGACATGCTCCGGCGTGACGGACACCTGAAGGTCGAGAATCTGCTGATGGTTCTGCTGATCCGGCATTACGACAACCGCCTGGCACGTGCCGCTTCTATCATAGCGCTCACGTTGGCGGTCGGCGAAAACGAGTCGATTTCACAACCGGGCATCACGCACGCCGTCGTATGGGGCGTCGTGGCCTCGATGAACTCGCGGACCGCCCGCTTCACCTCGTCCGCCGTCCCGTGGCAGGCGAGCTGCGTGGTCGGCGAGTTCATCGCGCATTGCCGGCCCTTGAGCATCCGGGCGACGTGTTCGCACCACTGCCCCCACGGCATCTCCTGCCCATAGTACGGCATGTCGTACTGGATCGCCTTGATCCCGTCCCAGCTCGACACCATCCGGAGGGCCTGGTCCAGATTGTGGCCGCAGATGTGCCAGAACGTGTACGGGAAGATCTTCTTGCACTTTTCGATGAAGATCCGGTCCACGTCGCCGAACATCTCCAGATGCTTCGGGCCCCACGTTCGCGCCCCGCCGAACGCGCAGCAGAACTGGGCCCCGTTCCTGGCGGCGAACTCCGCATAAAAATCCAGCGCCGCCAGCCGCTCCTGCAGGCACAGGTCCAAATAATGCCGGATCTTGTCCGGTTCGGTCACCATCCAGCGCAGAAACCGCTGCACCTCGACAATGGTCTCCGCGTAATTGGTGGGGGTGGCGATACCGACGATTATCGGAACCTGCCGGTCCATTTTCTCCTGGAACTCGAGCAACTGGAGCATGTGCGGCGTGTAGTGCGTCACCGGCCGCGATCCGTCGAGGTACTTCTCATACGCCCGGCTCTCATACAGGGCGATGGCCTCATCCAGCGTATCGACGAGCGGCTTGAACATCAGATAGTCCTTCTCGCCGCGATGGATGAAGTGCTCCGTCCGCTTCTCCGGGGGGATGAAGTGCTCAATCTGATGGCTGATATCGACGTACATCCAGATCGCGTCGGTCCGAAGGTCGGCCCACGTCTTGATGCACGCGTCCGTCGTCTTGTCGACGTCGTTGTAGATCTCCTGGTGGGAATAGCCGGCGTAGGTGATCTGCCAATAATCGAGCTCCGGGGCGACCGGCACATAGTCGGTCCGTTTTAGGTCGAACGCGGCCGCCATGCGCTCCCAATGCGTCATCTCGCCGACCGGCGGGAGTTTGCCCTTCAACCGGCTGACCCATTGATCCACGATTGCGCTCATCTTGTCTGCTCCGCAGTGACCTTCACCAGGACCTCAAACCGGTCGGCGGGATCGACCTCCCGCGGCTCCCACGGCCGACGGTACTCCAACCGCAGCACCGACTCGCCCGGCGCGCGGGCCGTGAACTCCCACACCTCCCGGCCTCCGGAACCCACCCGGCCGTCGGCGCGGTCGGGCACGTGGGCCTTGCGCGTGTTCTCCAATCGGTCGTCGCTGCCGCCCGCCCAGACCCATCGATAACCGGTCGTGGGATTCGACGGCAGCGTAACCCGAATCACCCCCGTGACGGCAACGGTCACGGACCGGCCGCTGGAGGCCCGCTCCAGTTCGATCGCCGTTGTCCGGCCCGGCCGCCCGGCCGAATCCCCGTGGACGGATGCCTTCTCGTTCGCGGGCGGAGAGGACCGACATCCCGACAGGCCGAACAGCACGAAGAGAAAACCCGCAACGACCGGCAGCCTTCCATTCACGGCGATTCCCCGCGGACACCCCCGATCGCGCGGTCACGCACCGGCCCCGCCCAAGGAGGCCAGCAGGGCCTTGATCCGCTCGACGCCCTTCCAGGCATCATCGCTCGCATCGTCGGCGCCCATGCGGCGGGCCGCCTCCGGGTCGACCGCCGGCCCTCCGCAGATGATCCGCACCTGCCCGCGCAGCCCCGCCTTTTCAATCGCCGCGACCGTCGCCTTGGTATGCATGAACGTTGAGGTCATGTAGGTGCCCAGCCCCACGATCTGCGGCCTGTGCGTCCGGATCGCCTCCACGTACGCGTCGTCGCTCACGTTCACGCCAAGGTCCACCACCCGCAGGCCGTTGGCCTCGAACACGGGGATGGCCACATCCTTGCCCACGGTGTGCACGTCGCCGTAGATCGTCCCCAGGACCATCGTGCCGATCTGATGGTCGTCGCCGTCGCGGGCCAGCAGCGGCTTCACGATCGCCAGGCCGGCGTAATACACGTCGCAGGCCACGAGCACCTCCGGCATGAACATCTCGCCCGTCTTGAACTTGGCGCCGACCCGCTGCATGCCGGCCGAAAGGCCCTTCGACAACAGATCGGCCGGGCGCAGACCGGCCGCAAGCCCCTGCCGGATCAGCGGCTCGACGGCCTTGATGTCCAGCCGTTCCACCGCGTTGGCCAGGTCCGCGAAGATCGCCGTGTCAGCCATAAGATCCAACCTCCGTGGTTGCCACGCCGTTAAGCGGGCCTATGCTATCGGCGAAGGCTCTCCCCGGCAAGCCGAACCGGCCAGGGGCGCTACTCGACGAGAAACAGGCCGGCGGGACCGCTGAGCCGCGTGTTCGGGCCTTGGATCCGCCGGTCCGGAGGCACGCTGCCGCTTCGCGTGGCGATCCGCTCGTAGACGAGTATCGCATTCGCCCCGCTGTCCAGCAGATAGCCCGTGCCGGCCGCGTCGATGCCGATGGCCGTCAGGCTCACGGCCCCCGGCACCGTCAGGGTCAGGTCGGCGTCAATCCAGCCGTTGAGCGTCGAGGCGTTGCGGAAGACCACGACCCGGTTGCCGCCGGCGGCGGAGTTCACGACCAGCAGGCGGTCGCTCGAGTCCACGAAGACGCCATACACGGAGCCGAAGTCGGCGCTGTTCAGCGTGCGGTTGGCCGGCACGTAGTCGTCCAGCGTGGACACCCTCGCAAAGACGACGACGTTGTTATAACTGTTGTTGCCGACGTACAGGTTGTCGTTCGAGTCGAGAAAGATCCCGAAGGGGCTGAGCATGCTGCCGCTGGTGATCGCCCTCACCGGCGCGACGTTGCCGTTGAATCCCGGCTTCGAGACGTCGGCGTAGGCGGCGATGCGGTTGATCAGGCCGGTCTCGGCGAGGTAGAGGACATCGCCCCCGGCATCGAACGCCATGGCGGTCGGGGTCTCCAGAAGCGTGGCGGGGCCTTGCACGAGCAGACTGGGGGCCAAGTTTCCCGTTGCGTCGAGGGCACTGTCATAACCCGTCAGCGTCGAAGTCGCAAAGTTCGCGGCGATCAGCGCGCCGGCGGAGTTTACGACTGCAGCCCTCGGTGAGCTCAGGCGCGTGGCGGCCCCGGCGATCCGCGTCGCGGGGGCGACGTCGCCCTCGGCCAGGCCCGGCTGAAGGTAGCTTGTGACGCTGTTGCCGTCGCGGTTGACCACAAACAGCCGTGCCGAACTCGGAGCCACCTGCCTGACCAGCACTGTCACGCTGTCCGTATCGCTGCCGCCATGCCGGTTCCTGACGGTAAGCTCGAACGACAGGTCGGCTTCCGTACGGGGTGCGGTGAACGTCGGCATCGCCGTCTTCGCCCCCATCAGCGCGACGGTGAGGCCTGCGATCTGCCTCCACTCATAGGTGAGCGGATCGCCGCCCGGGTCTTCGCTGCCGCTCCCGTCCAGGCGTACTGCGTCGCCAAGCGGAACGGTCTGATCCGCTCCGGCGTTCGCAACCGGCGGCGGGTGCGGGATAGGCACGCACCCGTCTACGATCAACCAAGGCAAGCAGAGCGTCAGCAGAAGGCAGCGAAACATAGGCCCTACCGCACAGTAATTCGGTCAGACCGGCGGGCTGCGTCCGCTTTGTTCTTTCGAAACGCATCTTCGCGCAACATCATATTTCACAATAGCCTGTGATTAGTTGTGATACCTATCGGACTCGACTCTGGCACCGTTCGAAGAAAAAACCGGAATTCGGCTGGATTGCGCTTGCATGATCGCCGATTATCGGATATAGTACCGATATAGTGCTATATGCCTTCGACGCTCGCCTGTGTCGAGGCCGGCACGGAATGGTGGAGCCATGAGAACGCGTCAGAACAGGACAGCGAATCATCCGAAGCCCGCCCGTCGCCTTCCGAAGTTCGTCGACCACGAGGAGCTGCACGGCCGGTGGGCCTACGAACGAATCTTCGGCGACGAGATCGAGGGCACCACGGCGGAAAAGGGCGGACCGCAGCGGGAGCTTCTGCGGTTCAAGAAGATGCACTTCTGCGCCCGGAGGATCAAGTCGTTGGTGCAGCGCTACGGCAGCCAGGCGGCCCGCCGCGCCGATTACAAGCGGTTCGTACGCCGCCATCAGCAGATTCGGGACCAGATCGCGTCGGACAATCTCGGCCTGGTGTACGACCTGTACAAGCGCAGCCGGGTCATGAACGTGGACGGGGACGAGCTCCTGAGCGAAGGCATGATGGCCCTGACTCGTGCGATCGACACGTTCAATCCGTGGCGCGGGTTCCGCTTCAGCACGTATGCGTGCAACGCCATCCTGCGGGCGTTCTACCGGTGTGGTCTGCGAGAGTCGCGGCGCCGCCAGCGCGAGCCGATCAACCACGAGGCCGAGTTTGAGAAAAGCGACTGGCTGGAGACGCAGCGATCGGAGCAGTCCGTCCTCTACGCCGAGCGTCTGTCGAAGATCCTCGCGGAGAACGCGGTCGACCTCACGCCCATCGAGCGCGACATCCTGAACCAGCGATTCCCCCTGACGGCGGACGCCGAGAGGCTGACGCTGTCGGACATCGGCCGCAAGATGAACCTCAGCAAGGAGCGCGTCCGCCAGATCCAGAACTCGGCCCTCGCCAAGCTGCGCGAGGCACTCGAACTGGATCCCGTGCTGAACTGACGCAGACCGTTGCCGCCCTTCGGGCGAATGGACCATCGCCGAAACGGGCCTTTCGGTGCCGTCGAAACACGACACCGAAAGGCCCGTTTCGGCATCGAAGGAGCGGCCGCGCCTATACCCGCCCGTCGATGATCTTCGTCATCCGTTCGCTCACATCGCGGAGGTACTTCTCGTCGCCGCCGGGCAGCTCGGCCGTCACCCAGCCGCCGTAGCCCACCTCGCGCAAGGCCAGGCGAACCTCCTTCCAGTCGATGGAGCCCTCGAGCAGCGGGACGAACTGGTGCTTGCCGGCGTGGAAGTCCTTGACATGGATCTTGACGATCCGGCCGCCCAGCGTGCGGATCCAGTCCTGCGGGTAGCCGTAGGCGACGATGTTGCCCACGTCGAAGTAGGCCCGGACCCACCGGCTGCGGAACGAGTCCACGAACGAGGCGAACTCGAGCGGGCTGAGCAGGAACTTGTTCCAGACCTCCTCGATGCCGATGACGACGCCCGCTTTGGCCGCCGGCGGCAGCAGGCGCTCGCGAATGACCTTGCGGGACCGCTCGTACGCATCGGCATAGCGCGTCTTCGGATCGACGACGCCCGGGACGAGGAGGACCGTGTCCGCGCCCCACGCCTTTGCGTTGCGGAACGACGCCTCCATGCAGGCGACGCCCTTGTTCACGACCTCGGGGTCCGCGGAGGACAGCGGATACTTCCAGTGATCGGAGTTCATGACGGAATGGATGCGGATCCCGGCCTTGTCGGCGGCGGCGCGCATTTGATCGGCGACGGCGGGGTCCGGCGTCGTGGGGGCCTCCACGCCGGCGAACCCGACGTCCCGCGCGAGCTTGCAGCGGTCCTCGATGCTCATACCGTCGGGCAGCATGCCCCAGTAGACCGCCTTCTTGAGCCCCGTCGGCCGGGACGCCGCGGCCGCGGCTCCGTCCGGTCCGACCTGTTGCGAACACCCTCCGAGCGCGGCGGAGGCCGCCGCCGTCGCTGCCGACTTCAACAGAAAGTCACGCCGGGTCAGTGCGTTGGACATGGATTGGCTCCGTTACTCGGTTACTCCGTGGGTTCCGTTGTTCCATTCGTCGGTCGGTCCGATCGTCGTCAGAGGATCGACGGTATTGTCGCGTGCATGACCACCTGGCGAGGCGGGCCGTACGAGTGGCGGCCGTTGTGGGCGCTGTTCACGGCGGTGTAGAACAGGTGGTACAGCCCGTCGCGAAATACAAGGCCGTGCGGGGCATAGATGCCGTAGGAGTCCGGCTCCGTCTTGTCGCCGCGGGGGATCCACGCCGTGCGGCGCGGACGCTCCCACTTGAGCCCGTCGGCGGAGAAGCACCACTCAAGGTCCATCGTCTGCGCCCGGCAACGGTAGTGGCCGAGCATGCCGACGCGCCCCTTGGGCGTGTACGTCACGCTGAGGTAGTAAAACTGCATGTCGACGGGGTCGGCCGCATCCCGCTGAATGACACGCTTGCGGCCCTCGAAGCGAAGGCCGTCCTGCGAGACATAGCGGTCGACGACCCGCAGCAGGCCGGGCGCATTGTCCTCGGCCACGTACGCCGGGTCGTCCTTCGCCACGCCGACGAGGGCCACGGAGTACATCTCGAACGTGCCGTCATCGAGCTGGTAAAGCGTGGTTGCGTCGTTGGAGATCAGGTGCGACGGGGCGATCGGCTCGTCGGCGGGTCGCGCCCCGCTGGGCTTCTTCTGGAGCAGCACGCCGTCGGGCGAGGCGACGCCGGCGGCGGCGCGGTCGTGGAAGTGATAGAGCACCGGCCGCTGGGGATCGACCACGCGGTATCGGCGGCCGTCGTCGCTGTCAGCAGCCAGGTAGCGCAAAATGCCCGGCCCGTGCGCCCAGAAGTAGATGCGATGCCGGCCGTTCTTCAGGCGAAGATGAATCACCTGCGTGGGATTCCACTTGTCGGGCAGGTTGCCCAGGGCGAAGGGGGCGTCGGCCGGCTCGCCGGGCGAGCGCTGGACCGGGTATCGTTTCATCGGGCCGCCGGGCACGCCCTCCGCGCAGGCGATGGTGTAGCCGGCCCGCGAACCGGAGGCCGAATACCAGAAGCGCCAGCGGCCGTCGTCGAGCGGCTCGACGGGAGACGTGAAGTTCTGGATGTCGTCATGCTCCCACGACTCCTTCGGCTCGAGGATGACGCCGCGCTTCCGCCACGGGCTCGCGGCGAGCGGCCGCGTGGATGCGGGCTCCATCGCGGCGGCCCGCCCCATCGCATAGCCGGCCCCGACGGCGGCGGCCGCCCCTTGCAGACCGCTTCGCAGCAGGCTTCGTCGACTCAGATGGGTCATGTTTCGGCTCCTGGTCTTGGCGGTGAACACCGGTCACCTCGCGCCGGCGGCGGCCGGCTGCGTGGTCGCCGCGGACAGCCCCGGTATGACGAGGCTGACCTCCAGCGGCTGCCGCAGCGCGACGAGGAAGTTCTGCACGCGGTAGGTCAGCGGCCCTTCCGCGGCGCCGTCGATCTTCACCAGCGACGTCCGGCCGGCCGGGAGCAGGATGGCCGCCGGCCCGACCTTGCCCGTCCGCGCGAGGTCGATGTCCACATCGCACATGTTTTCGATCTCGACCCACGCCGTGTTGCGCGCCTGGTGGTGCGCGGGTCGGATGCGAACGGTCGCATCGAAGAGGGCGGCCAGGTGCGGCGGCCGCCCGAGGAGCAGGTTCTTGTGCCAGACGACGGTCCGGCGATCATCCAGCGCCTCGCGGACCGCCTCGACCGTCCGATCGCGGGCGAAGACGAGCGTCATCGTCCGGTGCTCGCCGGGCGAGGACGCGGTCCGCAGGCTCGGGTCGTGGATGTCGGAGTTGCCCAGCAGCGTGAGATTCCTCTCCAGGGCATACTTGTGGGCATCCTCGTAGTAGGTGTCGCCGTTGCAGACCTCGATGCCGTGGAGCATGTTGTCGGTCAGCAGTCGCGTCTGTGCCTCGCCCCAGCGGCCCTTCTCGGGACCCTTCCAGCCCGGGTGACACCAGAAGACAAACGGCCTCTGCGCGGCCGCGCGGCGGAAGACCTCGTAGAAATCCTTCTGGTCGAGCGGGACGGCGTCCCGGAGAAAAAGCGCGTTGTGATGGCCGGGCGGCGTGTCGCGCGTGATCTCGGCACCCCGGATCACGAGGATGTTCTTCTGGCGGGCCCGATCGAGGGCGATCTCGTAGGGCCGATTGTGGTTCGAGGGAACGTC
>CAZTVU010000146.1:0-12691 GCA_964617025.1 uncultured Planctomycetales bacterium
CCGAGTTACTGGCCGCCGACCGTCAGGCCGAGGAGGAAGCGCGCCGCCTGGAGCGGGTCGATCGGCTGGTCCGCGCGTGGGGCGCAACCCGCCCCGCCTCGGCGGATTGGGCGACGTTCCGCGCCGGCGTAATGGAGCGCGTCGCCGCGGAGAAGCGGCGCCGGGATCGTCGGGCGGTCGTCTACCGGTTTGCGTCGTTTGCCGCGCCGCTGGCGGCGGCCGCGGTGATCGTCATGGCGTTCACGCTCCGCTGGCGCGGCCTCGGCGAGCCGGAGTTGCCCGCGCCGCTGCACGGTCAACCGTCGATCCAAGTGGCATATGTGCGCCCGGCGGCGCCCTCGAACGGGCCGGAGGGCCGGATCGTCGTCGAGTTCGCCCGGTCGGAGGAACTCGAGCGGGCGATAGCCGCCCAGGATGCCGCGAGCGAAGGCGCGCCGTCTCTGGCCGTCGCGAGCCGGGGGAACGCCGCCATCCCGGTTTCGGCGATTCTGAGCCAGCTTCCGCTGTAAGGGGTCGACGCGCCGGCCGTGCCGCGTGCCGGCGATGTCGGTGAACCGTAGGCCTACGAAGGAGAACCCGCAGGACATGCTCCCATCCAGATCGTTTCGCCGCTCCTCGCCAAGCCGCACGAGGGGCCGACGCCGGGCCGCATGCGTCGTCGCCCTGCTGGCCTGTCCGGCGGGTTTCGCCCGGGCGCAGGTCGCCCCCGGCGGGCCCGCGAGCGCCCCGGGGACGAGCAATCCGGATGTCGCGATCGAGCAGGCCCTCGACGAGAAGACCGACCTCGACATCCGTGAGAAGAACATCCTCGCCGCCGTGGATGAGCTGACCAAGCAGACGGGCGTCCGCGTGCTGATCGACGAGAACACGCTGGACTGCCTGCCGTACGGTGAGCAGACCAAGCTCGCGGCGAAGATCACGGGTGCGACGTTGCGCGAGGGGCTGACGGCGTTGTTGGGTCCGATCGGGCTGGTGTTCGAGGTGCGCGGCGGCGCGGTGCACGTGTCGGCGTGCGCGCCGCTTCGCCGGATCGTCAAGCGGGCGACGTGGGACGAGCTCGACACGCTGAAGCGGCTGAGCACGACGACGTTTTCGGAGGACCTGTTCAAGGACGTGCCGATCCAGTTCCGCGACGCCGGCTCGGACGAGAAGATCAGCCGGGAGACGCTGATGCGGCTCGCCAAGGCCGTCGGGGCGGGCACCGCCGCCGAAGTGCTCGAACACGCGTGCGACCAACTGGGATGGACGTGGTATCCCTCAGGCCGGAAGATCGTCGTTCTCAACCGGGCAAGCCAGATCAAGCGTCAACTGGACCGTCGGATCACCGCGCGGTTCTTCCGCGCGCCGCTGACGGACATCCTCATGGATCTCGGGCGCGAGGCGGACGTGCTCGTCAAGCTGGAGCCGGGCGTGATCGCGTCGCTTCCGCCGCAGACGGCCCAGAGCTTTTCGCTGACGGTCGAGAACACGAGCATTCGCCAGGCCCTTGAGGTGATTGCCGGGACCACCGGCGTGGGCTTCTTCATCGAGAACGAGGGCATTCGCATCACCGCCAACCCCTACGGCACGGAAACCGGCGGCGAGGTCTCCTCCAGCGCGCTGGCGCAGGCCCTTCAGAACAACATGGTCATCGGCATGGTGACGATCAAGGGCGCCGGCGGCGGGCCCGACGTGAGTTTCGTCCTGCGGGAGAACGATCTGCCGCCGGATTTGCGGGCGGCCCGCAAGCGCAAGGTTGAGGAGGCCATTCAGACCATGCGCAAGGCGCTGGAGGCGGAGAAGGCCGCGGCATCCAAATAACCCGGGTCGTTGTCGAGCGCCGTGCCCCGGAAACACGGTTCGGAATCTCGGTGAAACGGGGCGACTGCCGGTCCCGTTCACTATCCGGGCAGGCGGGCAAAGGTCGAAAGCGGTCGCAGCAGCGGTGTCGGCGTCGCGCAACAAACAAGACGCCCGGAGGTGTTCGCCTCCGGGCGTCTTTTCGAGTGGCTAGCTCAGGCACAATGGCGGCGGAGACCGTCTGGAATACCCGTGGACGCGTGCTCCGACTTTGCACATGTACCCGCGCAGGCTGGGCCCACCCATGCCTTATGGCGGCAATCTCCTGCCGTCGTGGCACCGGCGCGGAACCCGCCGGGCACACGCCAAGGACCTGGGCCTGCACGTTCGCGAGTACATAGGCAGTCTCCCGAAGCACGCAGGCCCCCGCTCCGGCGACGCGACCGCCGAATCCGGCGGCCGCACCCCCGTGCAGCCCGACCATCCGCTTCCGAGCGGACTCGTGGCTTTGCGTCCCGCCGTTACCGGCGGTTTGCCCACTCGAGGGCCACAATCAACCCAAGAGAACATGTACGATACGGGCGGGCGGCGGGCAAAACGGAAAAAAACACGGGAACAGAAAACGGTCCAAGGGCGTGTGTTTCGGTTTTTCGGCCGTTACGCCTCGCCGTCGGGGCGGGTCTGCGGCCCGACGGGCCTCAGGTGCGGCGCGAGCACCTCCGCCGCCCATCGCCGTGCGATCCAGCCGAAATGTCCGCCGTCGTGGCCGAGCTTCCAGTCCGCCGGCGTCCAGGCGATCTGCGTCAGCTTGGCGTACAGGGCCGGGCGCGATGCCGCCTTGGCCGCCGGCACACGGAAGCCCACGTGGCCGGCCGACGGCGTCTTGTGCCGGTCGATCGTTCCGTACAATCGGGTCCCCGTGCCGAGGATCAAGCCGTCGGCCGAGGAGTAGAAGTTCACGATGCCGCGCTCGCACCGTTCGAGGGCGGCGGCGATGTCGTACTCCGGCGAGATCGCCGCCCCGATGAGCACGATCCGGTCAAGCCGCACCCCGGCCGGCAGCGCCTCGGCCGCGAGGATCGCCAAGCCCCCGCCGCCGCTATAGCCCAGGATGCTCACCGGCCGGCCCGGAAAGTCGCGCTGGTATTCCGTGATCCGCGCGGCGAACCGGGCCGCCTCGCGCCGGTTGTTCGGCAGATCGGTGAGGTTGCGGTAGCCCCCCAGCAGACGGCTTCGATAGCCCCAGTCGGGCACATCGATCGCGCAGTCGATGCCCGCGTCGCGAAGACCGCGGTATGTGTCGGCCATCTGCCACACGGTGAAGTCGATGCCCTCGAGGACCAGGATCAGTCCGCGCTCCTGTTCCGCCCGCTGGATGGGCGGCGGCTGCCAGCAGCCGGCGGCCAGCAATGCCGCGATCGCCAGCATCCCGTGAACGACGGCCGCGCGTCCGATGCACAGAATGGGTTTCATTGCGGGGGGACGATAACGGCATCTCCCCCGAAACGCCAACCGGCCGCATATCGGGCCGGCGCGGGGGTCCGCTCCGCGGCCGGCCTTGCCATTTTGTACGCGATCCTTAAGCTGGTCGCCCGGGTTCCCGATGACCCCGGCGTTGCGTACCGCAGGGCCGGAAAGCGGAAAACCGAGACGGCGAGAAACGTCTGATGATGGGGTGATCTCACTGCCGCACCATGGATGCCGTCGAGATGGGGCTTTCTGAGGGCGTTTTTTTTTCGCTTTTCCGGTTTCTCGGCTTTTCGCTTTCGCGTCGTTGCGTAATCCGACGACGGAGACGACAGAGGACGACGTATGCAGTTGACCGTGCGATCAGGCCCCGACGACGAGGTGGTTCGCCTGGGCTGCGAGGGGACCGTTTCCTCCGCCGACATCTCGGCCGACGGCGGGGACCCGTTGGAACAGTTGCTCGGCGAGGACGTTTTTTCCCGCCGCGTGCTTCTGGACATGAACAAGGTGCCGTTCATCGACTCGAGCAGCGTGAGCTGGTTGATTTCGCGGCACGGCCGTTTTGCCGACGGCGGAGGAATCCTGGTGCTCCACTCGGTGCCGCCGGTGGTCCAGCAGGTGTTCGATCTCCTGCGCCTGCACCAGGTACTGAACCTGGCCCGGGACGAGGCCGCCGCGTATGCCGTTGCCTCGAAGGGAAAGGAGTAGAGCACGCATGGACCCGCTGATCGGCGAATCGCCGGAAATCCTGAACGAGGTGGCCCCGGAGGAGGGGTTGCCCGCCATCTTCGAGCACGCGGTGGCGATCTCGGCCAGCGACCTGTTCTTCAGCTCCGAGGCGGACGCCGTCAGCGTCACGGTCCGCCGGCTCGGCCTGATCCGGCCGCTGATGACGCTTCCGATGGAGCTGGGCCGCCGGTACATGACGCACATCAAGGCCTCCGCCGGCATGGACATCACCGAGCGCCGCCGCCCGCTCGACGGCCGCTGGATTCAGAGCCTTGCCGACGGCCGCAAGCTCGACCTGCGGATCAGCACGATCCCGACGATGTACGGCGAGGACTTCGCGATCCGCCTCCTGATGCGCGAAACGGAGCTTCGGGCGATCGATCGCCTGGGGATGTCGCAGCACGAACTCAACCTTCTGATCGACATGCTGAGCCGGCCGAGCGGCCTGATCCTGGTCACGGGGCCGGCCGGCTCGGGCAAGACGACGACGCTCTACGCGTGCCTGTCGCACCTGAACAACGGGCGCCGCAAGATCCACACGATCGAGGACCCGATCGAGTACGCCGTCGCCGGTCTGCGCCAGTCGCAGGTGAATCCGAAGATCGACCTGGGCTTTCCCGACCTGCTGCGGAGCATCCTGCGGCAATCGCCCGACGTGATCATGATCGGCGAGATTCGGGACGAGGTGACGGCCCAGACGACCGTCCGTGCGGCCAACAGCGGGCACCTCGTCTTCGCGACGCTGCCGGCGCCGGTGGCCTCCGCCGCGATCCAGAGCATGCGGAGCTGGGGCGTGCGGCCGCACTTCCTCTCGACGTCGCTGCTGGGGATCATCTCGCAGCGGCTGTTGCGGCGGCTGTGCCCGAAGTGCCGCGAGGCGTACGACATCAGCCGGGCGCCGCACGTGTTCGACGCCGTTCGCGAGTGGCTGGCGCCCGACCAGGGGCGGCACCTCTACGGCCCCAAGGGCTGCGACATGTGCGACGGCACGGGCTACGACACCCGCACCGGCATCTTCGAGATCATGGCCATGACGCCGGAGCTCCGGCAACTCATCGGCGACGGCAAGCCGACCCGCGAGGTCCGCGCCAAGGCGGTCGAGCAGGGCATGCGCGAATTGCGTCATTCGGCCCTGCTGCGGGTGGCCTCCGGCGAAACGAGCACTGAAGAGGTCTTCCGAGCCATCCCGACCGAGTACCTCCTGCTGGAGGATTGACGGCGCCGCCGGGGCGGACGCGTCGGCCCGGACGAGTTCCCTGCGGTCATCCAGCGCCGATCGACTCGGTTCCGCCCGACGTGGACGGGCGGATTCCGTGTGCTTCCTGCGTGCTCGAATCGGGGGGAGTTTGTCGTTTGCGGCCGGCATCGACCCTCTCGCGCCCCGCCCCGCCCGCGAATGCGGCAAGGAGCAGCATCGGTACCAGCGGCTCCCGAAAACGCGGGTCCTCAAACGGGACCGTCATCGCCACAAGCCCCAGCGCCGTCCAGATCGCGAACCAGACGGCAAGACGGCGCCTGCGCCATACCGCGATTGACACTCGAAGGAGGGCGGCCGCCGCGAGGACGGCGAAGGCCGCCCCCAGGGCAACCGCAAGGGCCCGCGCCGCCTGCGGCCGTGTGACGCCGAGCAGCGTGGCGAACGGGGCCGCCCCGGCGTTCCTTGGCGGCCACAACCCGATCGCGGCGGGGTACGTCACGAGGCTGACGGCCCGGGCCGCGAAGCACGCGACGGTGGCCGCGGGCCGGGCGGCGAGCATCTCGATGCCGATCCGCCAGAGCGTCCGCGAGACCTCGACCGGCGGCACGGCGCGGATGTTCCCATAGATAATGTTCGACCAGCGGAGTTCGGTCTTCTGCTCCGCCGTCAGCGGGCCGTGCTCGCGCTCCCACCGACGGACGAGCCGCGCATCCATGTCTTCGAGGATCGGAGTGACGATCGCCGGGTCGAAGCGATCGGCGGTCCGCCCGCGCTCCCAGAGCAGGACCTCGACGACCTTGAAATACGCGAGGCTCACGCCGCTCTGGTGCGAGAGCGCCAGCCGCCCGGAGGTCGCGAGATTTCGCCCCAGCCACGGAGCCGCAACCAGCAGCGCCGCCGCCAGACAGATGGTCGCCTCGCGCAGGGCCCGCCCGGCGGTCACGGCCTGCCGTCCCCGGACAAACAGGCCGACCGCCGCCAGCGGGGGCAGGAATACGCCGATGGGCCGGGTCAGCATGGCCGTCCCGAGCAGAAGGCCGAGCAGGGCGACGCCGCCCGGAGCGCCCGTCCGATCGCGACACCGTAGCCAGACGATCCCCGCCAGCAGCAGCCAGGTGATAAAGAGGGTCTCGGCCAGTAGCCACCCGCAGTAATAGATCCGAAAGGGATCCAACATCCACAGGATCGTCACAAGGGCCGCCGAGCGGCGCGAGAGCAGCATCGACGCCCCCAGATGGAACAGCCACAAATTGAGGATCGACAGGGCGTGCTGGCCGAGGACCAGGGCCTTGGTGGAGTCGCCCGCCAATCGAATCACAACGGCCAGGAAGAGCGGGTATCCGGGCACGCGCCAGGTATCGGCGACCCCCTGTCGTTCGTACGTTCCGGATCGCGCCAGGCTGCGGGCCAGTTCGAGGTATTCCGCCGAGTCCGTGGAGCGAAAGGCGTAGGCATCGATGCCGCCCAGTCGCCATGCCGTCCCGGCCAGCGCGACGGCATGGACCAGGACGGCCGCCAGGGCGAGAAAGACCCGCGTGTGGCCCCCGGGGCGAAGCATGGGCGCAGTAGACGCAGCTCGTCGGAAAAGATCAATGCCGGGGTTCCGAAGAATGCGCCGTGGAAACGGGCGCGACTCGCTTTTCGGGGCGAACGGCCCGGGGCAGGGCGGGTCATTGCCGCGCCAAAGGCGAATCGTTGACCGGCCATTATCGCTCCACGAAGCCCGCAGGAACAGCGAGGGACGCCCGGCCCGCCGACTGCTTGCAACGGACCGCCGGTCGGGGGGTATAATCACGCGGTTCCCGTGCGTGGCCGGGTGGGAATCGGGCCGGCGATCGGAAGTCATGAACGGCAGAGGCGGTCTGCGGACCGCGAGGACCAGGAGTTGATACAGTGCATCAACCGAGGTGGCTGAACCTGGGAGTGGCGGGGGTGATGCTGGCGTCGTGGCAGGCGACGGCCCTCGGCCAGGCGGCCGTGGATCAGCCGGAACGCCGGTCGGTCGCCCGGCAGAGCTTCTGGAATCCTGAAATGATGATGGACTTGTATGTGCGAGTCCTGACGAGGCAGTACAACCTGACACCGGATCAGGAGGAGTATACCCGCAAGCTGCTGACCAAGCGGGTCCGCGAGTTTCTGAAGGTTCACGAGACGGACCTGCGGACGCTCATGTATGAGATGCTGGAGTTCCAGCAGAAGCGGCAGTTGCCGCCCGCCGAGACGGCGCGGCAGTGGGCGGAGATGGGCAAGCCGATCTTCCGCGATGCCCGCAAGGCGATCCTCGACGGGAACAAGGAATGGCGGGAGGTTCTCGACGAGAAACAGCGGGCCCGGCACGACCAGGATCTGGAGCTGCTGAACCGGCAGTTCAAGATCATGGAGGAGCGCCTGGATCGGTGGGGCCGGGGCGACATCCAGCCGGCGGACTTCCGTCCGGCCGGCAGCAATCCGAGCCAGATCGGCGGCGAGCCGCCCTGGACCGACGCGAAGCCCGAAGACACGTGGGAGATGTACCTCCGATCGTTCGCCGTCCGTTACAACCTGGACGCGGCCCAGAAGGAGACGGCCCAGTCGGTGCTCCGCGAGTGCCGCGAGCGATGCGCGGCCTATCGCGAGAAGCACAAGGCCGAGTTCGACGAATTCGAGGCGAAGATGAAGGAGCTGCGCGAGTCCCGGTCCAAGGAAGGCGCCGACAAGGAAACGCTTGCGGCCGCCGCCCGGACGCTCGACGAGCTCCGCGCGAAGAAGGTCGAGCTCGAGAAGCCGATCTCGCAGGGGATTTTCAGCGAATTCAAGCGGCGTCTCGATCAGATCCCGACGAAGGACCAGCGGGCCGCATACGAGCAGAGGGAACAGGCCCGCCGGGAGGCCCTGCGCGAGCGTCAGGACGACAAGAAGGCGAGCGAACTGCCGACCTCGACGCGGCCGGCGCCGAGCACGGCCGCGAGTTCCTGAGGCCGAGCGAATCTGCGCGATCTTTCGTGTCCCACGCGGCGGCACGGCAGGCGTTTCCTGCCGTGTCGCCGTTTGCGCCTCAGCCGCCCGGAGCCCGCCCGATACGCTCGATCACAACCAGGCAACGGAACCCGATCCATCGCGCGAGCGGTGCGGTCAGCCGCTCGATGCCCCACGCGACCGGCCACGCGAATCGCGGCAGGAGGCAGGGCTTCTCAAACCCGCCGGACAGCGGGTAGACGAACGTGCTGAGGGCCTGCCGGAGGCGGATCCTCAAAAGGGGAAATCGCGACTCGAACGCCGCTCGGTCCCGCCAGAACAGGACGGTCGGGATGGCCTGATTGCTCGACCACGCCCCGGTCGCCTCGAAGACCGGCCGGTCGTCGGGGCCGTCCAGGGGACGCACGCGGCAGTCGGTCGGCTCCGGGTGGAGAAAGCGGTACACCGGCCAACTGGCCCAGGACACATACGGCTCGCACATCACCATGCGCCCGCCGACGGCAAGGACGCGCTGGGCCTCCGCCAGCGCACGGGCCGTGAGGGGGAGGTGGTGGAAGACGTCAAACAGCACCAGGTTTCCCACCGACCCGTCGGCGAACGGAAGCCGCGTTGCGTCGGCCACCAAATCGAGCCACGGGTGCCAACTGATGTCGCTGGAGAGGCAGTCGGGGCGAAACTCCTTGAAGTTTCCGCTGCCGCCGCCCAACTCGATCGTCGGGCCGAGCCCCGGCGCGAGCCATCGGATCATCCGGTCGTACAGGTCCTGGTAGACCTGCCGAACCAGCGGGCGCTCCTCCCAGATGCGGCGGTGCCGATCAAGGATAGGGTCATCTCCGGCGGGCGGTGCCGGCGGGCGGCTCGCGAACGGTGGTGTCGGCTGCGTCAAGGCGTGCGCCCCGCGCGGTCGGTCGTCACAGCTCCCAACCCTTGCGATACTCGCGTCGGACGTAGTTGTTCGCCTCGGCGACGTTGGTGAACTTGAGGTTCGGCCCGTCCCACTCCAGCCGGCGACCGGGGAAGCGCAGCGCCACACAACCCAGGAGGACCGTTTCGGTAAACGGGCCGGCGTAGGAGAAGCTCGACATGGGCATCGTCGGCTTGTTTTCCTTGATGGCCGTCAGCCATTCCGCGTAGTGGCCGGGTGATCGCGGCAGCGTCGGCGCCGGCGGCTTGTAGCCGGCGAAGTCTCCCGCGGGCAGCAGGACGTACTGGGCCCCGTAATCGTTCGGCGAGAACAGCGTGCCCTTGTCGCCGACCAGCAGCGATCCGCTTTCGGACACCTTCCGGCCCTGGGCCAGCTCCGCCAGCTTCCGGTTGACCCACGCGGGCTTGTCGTTGCCGCCGTCGTACCAGGTGAACGTCAGCGGCGGCTGCGTGCCGCGGGCGGGGAAGTCGAATCGCACGACGCTCCACATCGGGAACGTCTCCGGATTGTATTCGGAGCACTCGGCCTCGATGCTCGTCGGGAAGCCGAGGTTGCACGACATGAAGGCCATATTGGCCGTATGGCACGCCATATCCCCCAGCGCCCCGCAGCCGAAGTCCCACCAGCCGCGCCAGGCGAAGGGATGATAGGCCTTGGGCCAGTACCGCCGCATCGGGGCCGTGCCCAGCCACAGGTCCCAGTCGAGGTGGCCCGGCGGTTTGGGGAATCCGGTGTCGCCCCTGCCTTCGCGCAGGGCGTTTTGAACGCCGCCGACACCCAGCAGCGCCCCCGTTCCCTGCGGCCACACGGGCCGGTTCGTCCAGACGTGGATCTCGCGAACGGCCCCGATCGCGCCGCTGCGGATCACCTCCACCGCCTCGCGGAAGCCGTCGGAGGCCGTGCCCTGGTTGCCCATCTGCGTCACGACCCCGTACTTCGCCGCGGCCTCGGTCAGGGCGCGGGCCTCGTACACGTCGTGCGTCAGCGGCTTCTGGCAGTAGACGTGCTTGCCCATCTTCATCGCCATCATCGCGGCCACCGCATGCTGGTGATCGGGCGTGCTGACCGTGACGGCGTCGATCTCCTTGTCCATCTCCTCGAGCATCCGGCGGAAGTCCCGGTAGCGCTTCGCCCGGGGGAACTTCTTGTAGGACGGGCCGGCCCGGTCGTCGTCGATGTCGCAGATCGCGACGATGTTCTCGCCGGCGCAGCCCTCGATGTCGCTCCGGCCCTTGCCGCCGCCGCCGATACAGGCGATGCCCAGCTTTTCGTTGGGCGATCGGCTTGCGGCGCGGGCGGTTCGCCCGGCGACCCAGAAGCCGACGCCGGCCACGGCGGCGTTTTTCAGGAACTGACGACGGTTCGTACGGCGGTCCATGGTCGGTCTCCTTCGTGCGGGGCCCGGCGACCGTCGCTGCGACGGCGCCGGCCACGGCTCAGGCAGGCTGCAACGCCAGCATACGCCGACGCCGCGGGCCCATCAACACGCCCGGTCAGTGAGCGCGGGCGTACTCGCGCAGGGCGTGGACGTTGTCCGGCGGCGTGTCGCGGGGCACCTCGCACCCCGCGCCGACGATGTACGGCGGGCCCGCCTGGCGATGGCATTCGGCGATGGCCTCTCGGACCTGCTCGGGCGTGCCGTTGCGAAGGACGGCGACGGGATCGATGTTGCCCAGGAGCACCTGCCGCGGCCCCATGGCGTCCCGGGCGTGCGAAAGCGGGACCATGTAGTCGAGGTCCACGATCTCGCAGTCCAGACGGCCCATGCCGCCGCAGATCTCGCGGGTGTTGCCGCAGATATGCAGCCGGACCATGGCGCCGAAGGCATGGAGCCCGTCGACGAGCTTCTTCTCGTACGGCCAGACGAACTCCTCGTAGATCTGCGGCCCGACGAGCGAGGCCGCCGCGTCGCCCACGCCGATCAGCTCCGCGCCGGCCTCGAACTGGGCCCGGGCGAACCGCAGCTCCATCTCGACGACGAATTCAAACAGGTCGCGGACAAACCCCGGATCGTCGTAGAAGTCGAGCATGATGTTGTTGATGCCGCGCAGGTCCGCCGCCTCGGCGATCGGCCCCTCGACCCACCCCTCGATCATCCGCTCGCGGCCGATGCGCTCCCGGAAGAGCGCCGCCGCCCGGACCCGGTCGTGCATCCGTCCGCCGCCCAGCGGGTCCGGCACCTTCAGCCGGGCCAGCACGGCCTTGTCCGACAGCAACGCCCGGCTCTCGACGATCGCCGGCGGCTGGTCGTCGAAGATCTCGATCGCCGCTCCGCAGTCGGCCGCCTCGCGGGCCGGGTCCGAGATGCACGACACGTAGTCGAAGTCGTACGCCTCGGCGACCCGGATCTGCGCCTCGACCAGCACGCGGTGGTCCGTGGCGTATCGCCCGTACTTCACACCGGCGTGGTCCGCCGCAAACATCATGGTGATGGGCATCAGCGGGAGAGAGTCGGTCGGGTCGCCCACGATGCGGGCCCGGATGCGGTCGCGGCCGTTCAGGATCCTGGTGCTCATGGGGGGGCATTGTATGCCGTGTGCGGATGATCTCAAAAGCTTCTTCGCTTCTTAGCGCGGCGGGCCGGTCCCACCGCCTTCCCGACGCTATAATGGACCACAGTCCCTGCCTAGCCGATAAGATTGCGGTGCGCCTGTGCATGGCAACGGGATGATCGCTCGCCGCGCGCGAGCCGGAGGCCGATTTCATGTGCGGTATCGTCGGTTATATCGGACACAAGCAGGCCCGGCCGATCCTGGTGGAGGGACTCAAGCGGCTTGAATACCGCGGCTACGATTCCGCGGGCGTCGCCCTCCTCGAAGACGGGCACATCCGGCTGTTTCGGGCAAAGGGCCGCATCAGCGTCCTCGAATCCGCCCTGGCCGGGCATACCGGGTCGGCCACGGTCGGCATCGCCCACACCCGCTGGGCCACGCACGGCGCCCCGAGCGAGCACAACGCCCATCCGCACCTGGCCCTCGACAACCGCATCGCCCTGGTTCACAACGGCATCATCGAGAACTACGAGTCATTGAAGAAGTTCCTGGAGGCCCAGGGGGTCGTCTTCCGCAGCGAGACCGACACCGAGGTCCTCGCGCATCTCATCGGCCACTTCTACGCCGGCGACATTGAGCGGGCCGTCCGATCCGCCCTGCACGAGGTGCAGGGCACGTACGGCATCGCCGTCCTCTGCGCCGACGAGCCCGACCGCCTCGTCGCCGCCCGCAAGGGCAGCCCGCTGATCGTCGGCGTCGGCGACGGCGAGTACATCATCGCCTCCGATGCCTCGGCCATCATCGAGCACACGACGCAGGTCGTCTACCTGTCCGACAACGAGATCGCCGTGGTCAGCCGCGAGGGCTTTCGAACCACGACGCTCGACGCCGTGCCGGTGACCAAGGACGTGCAGGAAGTCGAGTGGTCGCTCGAGCAGATCGAGCTCGCGGGCCACGAGCACTTCATGCAGAAGGAGATCTTCGAGCAACCCCAGTCCCTGCGCAACACCCTACGCGGGCGGCTGGACGTGCACGAAGGCGCCGTCCACCTGGGCGGGATCGACAAGTTCTCGCGGGAGCTGGTGCGGGCCCGCCGCTTCATCTTCACGGCGCAGGGCACGGCGTGGCATGCCGGCCTCGTGGGCG
>CAZTVU010000147.1:0-9306 GCA_964617025.1 uncultured Planctomycetales bacterium
AACACCGGGCGTCCGAAGACGGCCCGGTGCTTTCCGGAGGGGAAAAGCTTTATGGTCACCGCTCTACGCGGATATCCTCAGTTCTAATGCCCGTGGATTCGATCAAGGGAACCCGCCCAAACCATTCGGGCGATGGGACAGAACCTCCCTCTTTCGATACTCCCAGGCAAACCAGCTATTTCTACGTATAGCCGATTCCCGCTCGAAATGCAAGACCAAAAACCAGAAAAAATTCTTCGACCGCCGCCCCATGCCCCTCATCCCCGACCATTACCATCACAAGTATTCATAATCTAGGCCGTTTACAAGAACCACCAGAATCACGGAGCCTGATACAGGTTTTTCTTGCCGCAACAGCCCTAACAACGACCTGTTGCCGGCAGCAACCAGGACGGCCCGCCCGGCCCGCGGCAAATCGCACCGGATAATCCCCCAGCTCGCGTGCAAGTCCCCACGCAAAACCGCTCGTCAACTTATCCGTTCACTTCTATGTCATAAGCTACCTTAAAATATAAGGTTATATAGTCCAATGAAAACGATACGGATAGTCTTATATCGTTTGCTTCCGTTCTTCAAGCGGTGACCGCGTTCGAATCAGACGGGGAACCGAAGGTGGACCGCGCGTGCTGCGCGCGCCTTGGGGGACGTTAGCCGTTTCCCAACAATCTTTTCTCGATTGGTGCCGCCGCGCGAGTGTTAGATGGGGAAGCTCAGAAAAATCTGCGAAGCTACCGAAAAACACGAACTTGGAGGTGGACAACCCCTGGCTGGATGGTATAATGAAGTAGTTGGGTCGCCGCTGTGACTGAATCGCTGACCACGCAGGCCGGGCAGCCCGACGAAAATCAGTCTTCCACTCGCTGCGGCACCCTTTGACCGCGCCAAAACATCCGGGGTGCCGCACGCCTTTTTTACTCGTCGGAATTGTGCGCCAGACCATTGGGTGACGGCTGGACGCCGCGCTGCCTTAACTGCAAGTTTCGTAAAAGAAAAGGCGCATTGGCAATCGACGTGCCTCAACGCGACATGCGGACGCGATGACGCGCTTCGCAAAATGCAACCGCGAACCCTGGTGACTGCCGGTCGCAAGGGCCTCACGCGGCGATAACGTACGGACGCTTCGGCGCAAACCCGTGGTTTCGTCGGAATCCGCAACGGCGCGCCCGTTGATGAGACGACTTACTGCCCGGACGAGCCCAGCTCATAGAGGCCGTGGCCCGCGTAGCGCAGGCGGCCCTGACGAACCAGCTCATCCCAGACGGCCTGGGGAAACTGGGCTGGCGGCTGAATCGCCTGGATGCCGGACCTGCCGCCCCTGGTCATCGCACCGTGGCCCAGGCGCGACTCGTCATCCAGCCGGGCGAGCTTCAGCCGCTTCTTGAACGCCTTCAGGGCCTTGCGCAGCTCCTCCGGATCGTGCGACCCCGAGCCGGGCAGCCCGCCTTCCGATGCAGCCGTACCATCCGCCATGATGATTGAGGATACCCGCATCCTACGGGCGGTTCCAGCCGCCGCGAACGGCTACAGGAGCTCCTTCTCGGTCTCGCCGATCGCCTCGTCGATGATATCCAGACCCTTGAGCAACACCTCGTCCTCCATCACGATCGGCGGACTCATCCGAAGGATGTGGCCCGCGGGGATCCACGCGAGGCCCTTCGCGAAGGCCTTCTGGTAGACCAGCTCGCCGGCCTTGTCGAAGGGTTCCTTGGTCGCCTTGTCCTTGACCAGCTCGATGCCGAAGAGGCAGCCCTTGCCCCGGACGTCGCCGACGATCCGATGCTCGTCCTTCATCCGGCGCATCCGCTTCATCGCGACCTGCTCGAGGTGCTGCGCCCGCTCGAGGAGGTTTTCCTCCTCGATGACCTCGATCGACGCCAGCGCCGCCGCGCAGGCCATCGGGTTGCCGCCGTAGCTGCTCGAGGCCGAGATCTTCTCGAACGACTCCTTGAAGGGCTCGCGGACGGCGACGGCCGTCACCGGGAAGCCGTTGCCGAACCCCTTGCCCAGCGACACGATGTCCGGCAGGACGTTCCAGTGCTCCATGCAGAGCCACTTGCCGGTCCGGCCGAAGCTCGTCAGCACCTCGTCGGCCATGAGGAGGATCTTGTGCTTTTCGCAGAGCTTCTTGAGCTTCGGAAAGAAATCGTCCGGCGGCATGATCGATCCGCCCCAGCCCTGGATGGGCTCGAGGACGAAGCCGGCAACGTCGCCGACGGTGCCCTTGTTGATGTACTCCTCGTAGAAGCGGATGTAGGCGTCGGTGTCGATCGAGCCGTCGGGCCGGGTCCACATGGGGCGGTAGGTATCGGGCCGCGGGACCATGTGCATGCCGGGGGCGCGGACGCGGCCGTACACGTGCGAGCGAATGTGCGCGAGCGAGACCGCGCCGTACGTCTTGCCGTGAAAATCGTAGAAGCAGGAGATCATCTCGTTCCGGCCGCTGGCGGCGCGAAGGACGCGCATGCCGGCCTCGACGGCGGCCGTACCGGAGTCATAAAGCTGAAAGCCCGACAGGTCGCCCGGCAGGATCTCGGCGAGCTTCTCCATCAGGCGGGTCTTGATCTCGGTGGTAAAGTCGTGACAGTTCATCAGCGTGCCGGCGTACTTCTGCACGGCGGCCGTGACCTTCGGGTGGCAGTGGCCGAGCGTGGTCACGTAGATGCCCGAGGAGAAGTCGATATACCGGTTGCCGTCCACATCGGTCAGCGTGCACCCGTGGCCGGATGCGAACGCCACCGGAAACAGCTTCACCTGGGCACTGAGGCCCTTGAAGTACTTCGTGCAGCGCTCGTGCAGGGCCCGGGACTTCGGCCCCGGCGGGGGCACCACGATGCTCGGGCACTCGCTCAGGTCCACATGGGCCCAGTACGCGTTGGTCATGGTCGTCGTCACGTCTTCGCCTGCCTTTCTGCCGTTACGGCATGGAACCATCCGCCACGTGCACTCGCACGGCCGCCCGCCGCAGGGCCGCGCCGATCGCGCGGTCGAGTCCCCGGTCGGTGATCAGCCCGTCCCACTTTGCCAGATTGCCGATCCGCATGAGCGCGGTCCGGCCCAGTTTCGTGCTGTCGGCCACCACGAACACCCGGGCCGCCGCCGCCGCCATCTTCGCCAGCATGCGCGCGACCCCCGGCGAGACGTTGTACACGTTGCCTCGGGCATCCACGCCGTCGGCCCCGATGAACGCCACGTCCGCCCGCAGGTTTTCGAGGTTTGCCTCCGTGAGCGCCCCTTCGAGGTCCGGCGCCCCCCGCCGCAACCACCCGCCGAGCAGAAGCACCTGCACCTGGTCGCAATACTGAAGTTCCGAGGCGATCGGCAGCGACGTCGTGATCACCGTCAGCCCTCGCCGGGCGCGAAGCCGCCTTGCCAGCGCCAGCGTCGTCGTGCCCGAATCCAGCATCACCGACCCGCCATCCGGTACCAGCGCCGCCGCGCAGGCGGCGATCGCCTCTTTGGCCGCCTGATTCTGACGCATGCGGCTGAGGAACTGGAACTCGAACGACACCCGCTCGGCCCGCGTCGCGCCACCGTGGGTCCGGATCACCCGCCCTGCGGCCGCCAGGGCCTGCAAGTCCCGCCGGACCGTCATCCCGCTTACGCCCAACTCCTTCGCCAGAAAGTCCACCGAGCATTCGCCGTGGGAATCCAGCAGCTCGGCGATGCGGTCGTGGCGTGCGGGGGCGCTCATCGCGGTGTGTTCGTTCATGTTAATTCGTGTTCATTATAAACAAGGCCGCTCGGTGTGTCAACGCCCGTCCGCTCCCGGGGCCGGCGACGGTAACCCGCGAAATTGCGGACCCCGTAAATCGGAATGACAAGCCTCGCCGTCTCGCTAGAATGGGCGGCTACTCGAATGGCCGGAAAGGACATGCCCATGAGCGAGACCCGCGACATCGAGGCCGTGCAACGGCTCCAGGCCGCATATGCGAGAATCCGCGCCGAACTGGCCAAGGTGATCGTCGGACAGGATGACGTGATCGAGCAGTTGCTCATCGCCCTGTTCGCCGGCGGCCACTGCATCCTCGAAGGCGTGCCCGGCCTCGCAAAGACGCTGATGATCTCCACGCTGTCGCGCTGTCTGAACCTGTCGTTTCACCGGATTCAGTTCACGCCCGACCTGATGCCCTCCGACATCACCGGCACCGAGGTCATCCAGGAGAACAAGACGACGGGGGAGCGGGCGTTTCGTTTCCTGCCCGGCCCGCTGTTCGCCAACGTGATCCTGGCCGACGAGATCAACCGCACGCCCCCGAAGACACAGGCCGCCCTGCTGGAGGCGATGCAGGAGCGGCAGGTGACGGTCGGCGGCGTGCGGCACCCCCTGGAGCCCCCCTTCTTCGTCCTTGCCACGCAGAACCCGATCGAGCAGGAAGGCACCTATCCCCTGCCCGAGGCCCAACAGGACCGGTTCATGTTCAAGGTCTTCGTCAACTACCCCAGCTACGACGAGGAGTACGCCATCGCGGAGCGGACCACGGCGGACCGCGACCCGCAGGTCGAGCCCGTGCTGAGCGCCGCCGAGATCCTCGACCTGCAATCCGTCGTTCGCCGCGTGCCCGCTGCCCCGAACGTCATCCGCCACGCGCTGGACATCGCGCGGCGGACGCGGCCGGGCGAGGCCGACGCACCGCCGCTCCTGCGGCAGATGGTCGCGTGGGGCGCCGGGCCGCGGGCCGTGCAGTTCATGATCCTCGGTGCGAAGGCGCGGGCGGTGCTCCACGGCCGGTATTACGCGGCGGCCGAGGACGTCCGCGCCGTCGCGCGGCCCGTCCTGCGTCATCGCGTGATCACGGGCTTCTCCGCGGAAGCGGAGGGCTACTCGGCCGACCGCCTCGTCGAGGAACTGCTGGAGCAGACGCCGCCGAACGAATCCGCGCTGAGCCAAGATGAGCGAATCAACAAGATACTTGCGTCCTGAGGTCATCCAGCGCATCGCGCCGCTGGAGCTGCGGGCGCGTCGCGTGGTCGAGGGCTTCATCGCGGGCCTGCACCGAAGCCCCTATCGCGGATTCTCCGTCGAGTTCGCCGAACACCGCGAGTACGTCCCGGGCGACGACACGCGCCACATCGACTGGCGCGTCTACGGGCGGGCCGATCGCTACTACGTCAAGCAGTACGAGGAGGAGACCAACCTCCGCGCCCACATCCTGCTCGACTGCTCTCGCTCGATGGCATACCCCGAGCACGCGGCGGCCGGCCGCATGACCAAGTTCGAGTATGCCGCCTGCGCGGCCGCGTCGCTGGCGTGGCTGCTCATGGAGCAGCAGGACGCCGTCGGGCTGATCCTCTTCGACCACCGGGTCCGCGATGAGATCCCTCCGACGTCGCACCGGGCGAAGATCCTCTCGCTGATCGACCTGATCGACCGCACACGACCGGACGGCGCGACCGACGTGAAGGTGCTGTTTCCGCACCTCGCCGACCGTATCCGGCGCCGCGGGATGGTCGTCATCGTCTCGGATCTGCTGACATCCCCGGACGACGTGATCGCCGGCCTGCAGCGGTTCCGTTACGGCGGGCATGAGGTCCTCGTGCTGCACGTGCTCGACCGCGACGAACTGCGTTTCCCCTTTGCCGACAACACGTTGTTCGAGGGCATCGAGCGGCCGGATCGGCGCGTGCTGGCCGACCCGCAGTCGCTGCGCCGCAGCTATCTGGACGCCGTCGAACGGTTCCTCGGACGGGTTCGCCGCGCGTGCATGAACCAGCGCATCGACTACGCCCTGATCTCCACGAACGATCCGCTGGATGTCGCCCTGTCGGCCTTTTTGGCCCAGCGTATGCGCTTGACACGCTGACGCCCGGGCGTTGCGCCCGACGGGCCGCCGCCTCCGTGCGCGGTCCGGCCCGCATCAGGCCGGCGTCGCGTCGCCGGCGGCCCCGTGCCTCGCCGTCCCGGCCCGATCGGCACGCTCGGCATCGGAGATCAGTTTGTACTCGATGCCGTCGGTCAGCGCCTCCCACGACGCCTGGAGGACGTTCTCGCTCACGCCGACCGTTCCGTAGACTTCGTGCGTCGATTCGTCGCGGAACTCGATGTTCACGCGGACCTTGGCCGCCGTCGCCGCCCGCGGGTTGATCACGCGGACCTTGTAGTCGATCAGGTGGATCTGCTCGATGCTCGGGTAGCGGCCCCGAAGCGCCTTGGTCATCGCCTTGGCCATGGCGTCGACCGGACCGTTGCCGTCCGACACCTGGTGCTGCAGTTCCCCGTCCACGTTCAGCCGGATGATGACCTCCGTGTCGGTGGCGTCGCGCCCGGCCCGCTTCAGGATGACGCTCCGCCAGTGGTCCAGCTCCCAGAACCGGCGGTACAACCCCAGCTCCTTCCGGCAGACCAGTTCAAAGCTCGCCTCCGCGCTCTCGAACACATAGCCCTCGTTCTCCAGTTGCTTGAGCCGCTGGAGGAGCTTGCGCTGAAGCTTCTTGTCGTGCTCGATGTCCAGCTTCCGACCGATCTTCGACGCAAGGCCGGCGACGCCGCTCAACTCGCTGATCAGCAACCGGCGCGTGTTGCCGACGGACTCGGGGGGCACATGCTCGTAGCTGCGGGCCACCCGGGCGATGGCGTGCACGTGCATGCCGCCCTTGTGGGCGAAGGCCCCGACGCCGACAAACGGCTGGTTCTCCGCCGGGACCATGTTCATCACCTCGCTGACATAGCGGCTCGTCTCCGTCAGCCGGCCCAGCGCGTGTTCGACGAGGACCGAGTAGCCGTACTTGAGCGCCAGGTTTGCCGCCACCGTCGTCAGGTCGACGTTGCCGCACCGCTCGCCGACGCCGTTGATCGTCCCTTGAACCTGCACGGCCCCGTGCCGCACCGCCGCGAGGGCGTTGGCCGTCGCCAGCCCGCCGTCGTTATGCGGATGGATGCCGATCGGAACCGAGAGGCGCGGCTTCACGGCGTCGATCCGCTCGGCGACCTGCTCCGGAAGCGACCCCCCGTTCGTGTCGCACAGGCAGATGCAGACGGCCCCGGCCTCCTGTGCCGCGAGGACGGTCGCAATCGCGTACTCCGGGTTGGCCGCGTAGCCGTCGAAAAAATGCTCCGCATCGTAGATCACCCGCCGACCGGCCGCAGCGCAGAACCGCACCGAGTCCGCGATCATGTCGAGGTTGTCCCGCTCGGAGATGCCCAGGACATGGCGAACATGCAGATCCCACGTCTTGCCGACGATCGTGACGAATTCGGTGCCGGCGTCGAGCAGGGCCCGTAGCCCCTCGTCATCGTCGACCCGGATGCCGTGCCGACGGGTCATGCCGAAGGCGACGAGCCTGGCATGCCGGAACCGCAAGCGCGATACCTCCGCGAAGAACGCCTGGTCCTTCGGGTTGCTCAGGGGGTAGCCGCCCTCGATGTAATCGACGCCCAGCTCATCGAGACGCTGGGCGATCAGCAGCTTGTCCTGCACGCTGAGGCTCACGCCGAGGCCCTGTGTGCCGTCTCGAAGCGTGGTGTCGTACAACTCGATCCGCGGATGTTGGGTGGACATACTCGCAATCCTCATACGAAAAAGCCCCGCCGTGTGGCAGGGCTGGCGAAATCATCAGAATGGCTGCGTCGCCGCCCTACCCCGACCTCCCCCCGATAATGGCGATGGCCTCGCCCGGCCCCGTAGCGGTGGCGCCGGGATTCACAGGCGGAAAGCAGCGATCGGATTCGGTCCCGAGCATGTCCTTATTCTAATCATCGGCGGGACCCCCGGCAAGCTTGACCGCCGACTGCTTCAAGCCGCCCCGGAGGCACCGGGTACTCCCCCGGCTATCGCCGAGTTCGACGCCCCTGCCCGACCCGACGTTTGCGGCGCGACACACCGAGGCGTACCATTGCGATTCATGAAAACGATCAGCCTGTCGACCGGTGTGGCGCTGCTTCTCGCGGGCGTCGCATGGGCGTGGCGCGGGCACTCGTGGGAGCAGTGGCAGGCCGTCTCCGGCCGAACGAAGCCGACGGTCCGGTCGCCGCAGGCCGGCCGCGCGGACCTGGTCGAGCTGTTGCGAACCGCCGGACCCGACTCCGCTCGCATCACCCGGCCGGATGAATGGATGGCGAAACAAGCCCGCATCCGCAACGTGCTGGGCGTCTTCCTCGGCCAGCCCAACAACCTGGCGCGCCCCGACAAGCCGCAGGTGGTCGAACTCGGCGAGGCCCGGGAGGACAACCACATCCGCCGGCACGTCTGGATCCGGACGGAGGCCGACGACTGGATCCCGGCGTATGTCCTGATTCCCCGATCGCTGCCGGCCGGGCGCAACCCGGCGATCATCTGCCTTCACCAGACGGTCGTTCAGGGCAAGGACGAGCCGGCGGGCATCAAGGGCGACCCGTCGATGTTCATCGCGCGGGAGCTGGTCGGCCGGGGCTACCTGTGCCTCGCGCCGGATGTCATCGGGTTCGGCGAGCGTCTTCCCGAGGGCGCCACGCGGCTGGGGTCGAACCCGCGCGAGGCCGTGCAGCGCCGCGACCCCGCCGCGAAGCTGGAGCCGTACGACAACATCATCGCGTTCTTCAAACGGCACCCCCACTGGTCGGTGATGGGCAAGATGAACTGGGACGTCTCCCGCTGCATCGACTACCTCGAGACGCTGCCGGAGGTGGATCCGCGACGGATCGGTTGCATCGGCCACTCGCACGGGGCATACGGGACGATCTTCGCGGCGGCGTTCGACACGAGGATCGCGTGCGCGGCGGCGAGTTGCGGCTTCACCACGCTCCGCGCGGACCCTAAGCCCGAGCGGTGGTGCCACCTGACCCCGTTGCTGCCGATGATCGGCTTCTACATGCCGGACGCCAAGAACCTCCCCTTCGACTGGCACGAGATCTGCTCGCTGATCTGCCCCCGGCCGTTCCTGAACTGGGCGACGCTCAACGACTCGATCTTCCCGAAGACGGACAGCCTGACGTGGGTCTTCGGCCAGCTCGGCGAGCTGTACGATCTGTATCACGCGAAGGACAAGCTGGCCTGGCGCCTGGAGCCGGGCGAGCACCGCTTCCCCGACGAGGTCCGCCAGTGGGTCTACCGCTGGTTCGACGAGCAGCTTCGAACCCCGCGACCGGCGACGACGCAGCCGAGATAGCTCGCGCCGTCCGCCAACTCATGCGGCGGCGAATTCGCGAACTTCGACATGCACCCCCGCCTCTGCGGCCGCCTCGGCCTGCCGAAGCAGCAGGGCCGTGGTCTTGGAATCCACATAGCGCTCGCCGCAATTCTGGCAGATTTCCGCCGGCACTCTCTTGAATACGAGCGTGACTTCCCCGCGCTCCAGAGTCACTGTGGTCCCGCCAACGCGTGTTTGCCCGTG
>CAZTVU010000147.1:9316-12645 GCA_964617025.1 uncultured Planctomycetales bacterium
CACTCCATCACGTCCTCCTCCGAAAGGCCGAATCCCACTGACGCGGGTCAGGCTCATAAACCGTGATTATAATCCGCTCCGCCGCGGCGGTGTTATCCGCAAATGCCACATGCAGAGGACGCCCGCGGACAAACCCCAGCATGAGGCGGCTCGGATAGGGCGTGTCGTCAGGGTACACCGCGATGACCTCTCCGGAAAGCAGCACCTCCTCCACGTCCGCTCCGGTTATCCGTCGCTCAAACATGCGCTCAACCGCGTGTACGCGGTACACCAGTCGATGTTGGCTCATCGCGACGCCTTCCTGTTGTCCCCGGGCCTTTGTTCGAGCTTCCCCCTTCACCGTCCGATTGCCCACGTTCCGACGTCGATTCTTCCTTCCTTCCTTATGCCTCCTATCGCACTCCCCACCCCTTGTGCTGCTGCACCGACAGCCGCCACTCGGGGTTGTCCTTCACCAGTCGGATGCACCAGTCGAGCGTCCTGCGGTCCAATCGGTCGCCGTCGAAGGCCGGCGAGATCAGCTTGTGTGTCGCCTGCACGACGGTCTTCGGGATGCCTTGCCCGTAGGTCCGGACATACTTCACCTCGTCGGCCGCCCGCTGTCGGATCGCGTGCTCGGCCACCTTCGGACTGACGGTGATCCAATCGAGGCCGTCCGGCAGCGCGATGCTCCCGTTCGTCTCGATCGCGAGTCGATAGCCCCCCTCGTGCAGGCCGTCGATGAGATCACGGTCCACCTGCAACGCCGGCTCGCCACCCGTCAGAACGACCCATGCGCAACGCGGCCCGGCCGCCCGTAGTTCGGCCACGATCTCGTCGAGCGTCAGGTCCCGCCCGCTGGCAAACTCGGTGTCGCAGTCGAAGCCGTGCGTCTCGGCCCGGCACGCCTGGTTGCACCCGCTGAACCGCAGGAACAGCGCCGCCGTCCCCGCCCGCACCCCCTCCCCCTGCAACGAATAGAAGATTTCATTGATGCGATAGGTCTTCACGAGCCCGGCTCACAGCGACACGTCCGCGCAGCAGTTCTCCGTCTCCCACAGCACGACCCGCGTCAGCCGCACGCCCGTACCGGCCAGCTCCTGCGGCCCGACCACGTGCAGCAGGTGCGCCGCGAGGTTTTCGGCCGTCGGATTGTTGTCGAGCAGGAAGAGCTTCTGACACGGGATCGCCGCCAGCGCCTCCCGCACCTCGCGGTCGTCCTTGTGGCAGATGAACCCGTGGTCCCAGTGCCGGTCGATCCACCCGCCGAGGCGGGCCTTGAGCACACGAAAGTCGATCACGCGGCCCACGTCGTCCAGACGGTCGGCCGTGGCGTGGAAGTGCACAACGTAGTTGTGCCCGTGGATGTTGCCGCACTCATCCTCATGGCCCCAGACGCGGTGGCCGGCGCTGAACCCGATCCGGCGAACCACACTCATCATGTCGGTCGGCACTCCCGGTCTCCGCGCTCGGCGACGGCCGTCACGCCGATGCCGCCGCGCACGTTGAACCTGCCCGTGACCCGCAGCCATCGCGGCTTGACCTGCCCGAACAGATCCGTCGCGATCGCGTCCACGAGCACCTCGTTGAACGCCCGCTCGTTGCGGTATCGCCAGAGGTACAGCTTGACGGACTTGGTCTCCGCGATGTACCGGTCCGGCACGTACTCGATGACCAGCGAGGCGTAGTCCGGCTGGCCGGTAACCGGGCACAGCGACGAGAACTCCGAGCAGTCCAATCGCACGACGATCCGCTCGCCCTTCCACTCGATCAGGTCCACGGTGTCGGTCGGCTCGGTCGCCCGCTTGCCCAAGAATCGCAGTTCGCTCATGCCGTCCGCTCCGGCGGCAGGTAGCGCGTGGGGTCGGCGACGCCGGCCGTCGCAAACGCCTCGCGCCGCTCCACGCACGTACCGCACCGTCCGCAATGATACTCGCCGCCCCGGTAGCATGACCACGTTTGCTCAAACGGCGCTCCGAGTTCCGCGCCGAGCCGGACGATATCGCCCTTCGTCCGATCGATGAACGGCCGCACGATGCGGACCGAGTGCCAGTCACAGAGCGCGGCGGCCCGATCCATCGCCTCCACGAACTCCGGCCGGCAATCGGGGTAGATGGCGTGATCGCCGGCGTGCGCGGCATAGGCCACCGCCTCAAACTTCAGGCTCACGGCCCAGCCGATCGCGACGGCGAGCAGGATCATGTTGCGGTTCGGCACGACCGTGATCTTCATCGTCTCGGCGGCGTAGTGTCCGTCCGGCACGTTCGCGTCGCCCGTCAGCGCGCCGCCCGACAGCAGCGGCCGGATGCCCGACAGGTCGGCCACGCGGTGCTCGACGCCGACCCGACGGCAGATCTCCGCGGCGGCGACCAGTTCGCGCCGGTGGCGCTGGCCGTAGTCGACGCTCAGGCAGCGCACTTCGCACCCCTCGTGGAGAAGATGGTAGAGCAGGACGGTGGAGTCCAGCCCGCCGCTGTAAACGAGAATGGTCCTCGGTCGTTCCATACCGCGTCGCACATCGGATCATGCCGAGGGCACCGACGCCTCCGGCCGTTCGGCCGGCCGGATCGGGCCGGCAATGATCGCCTGCATCGCTTTGGATCGTCGCAATCCGGCACACCCGCAGCCGCCACGGAAGCTTCGGGATCGAGTCCGGAAGCGGCCCAGCGCAGCCTCTGGCCGCGACCAAAGAATGCGCGTCTCGCTCACCGGTTGCGGGGGAACACGCTGCCCCGACTCCGACTTAAACAGCGGTCGCGCCTTCCGTTGTGTACGGCGCGGCCCGCGCGTTTTGGACTGCGGCGGCCCTGCCGCCGCTTTCCCTGGGGTGCGCCGGGACGCACCGGCGCGCGGCGAAACGTCCGAGGCAAAGCGGTGGCGTTGCCATCGCAGTCCACAGGTGCCGACCGACGATGGATCGCGCGAAGCGAATACCCGGAAACGCCCGAAAGCAGCCATATCGTCTTGAGAAAAGCTCGTCGCGGGAACCAGAAATCGGGGGTTATCATCGAGAAACATGGGACGCCTCACTCCCGCCCGGTTCTTGGCAGACCCCCATCGCCCGCCCATCACGCGCGGTGCCCCCCGGACCTTGCACCGGTCGAAAGCGCGCCGACCGCCCCACGGAGCCAGCGGCAATGCGATCGCCGCGTCCACTGGATAAACGCCGTCGTTGCATAACGCAATGACGGAAAAGCGAGAAAGCGAAGAACCGGAAAAGCGAAAAAACACGTTCGGTGGGCCGTATCGAGAATACACCTGTGATGCCGTAGCGAATGCACTACATCATCAGACCTTTTTCGTTTTCTCGCTTTCTCGTTTTTTCGTTTTCCAGCGTTGGCGTATGCAAC
>CAZTVU010000148.1:0-226 GCA_964617025.1 uncultured Planctomycetales bacterium
TCGCGGCCTGCGGTCACTCCATCGGGAAGCCGAAGATCAGGTACACCTCGCCTCCGCGGACCATGGCGCCGTCGGAGCCCTGATCATCGCCGACGTTCGCCATCGGCGCGCCGATCAGGATGTCGTCGTAGCCGTCGTGGTTGACGTCGCCGGCCCACGAAATGTTGCGGGCCCGCATGCCGGTGGTGCCGAGGCCCAACCCGGTGCTCGCGTCGTAGGCCTGAAT
>CAZTVU010000148.1:236-3267 GCA_964617025.1 uncultured Planctomycetales bacterium
GCCGCCGCCGAGCTGGTCGCCCGGCTCGCGGCCGGCGAAGACCAGGCCCTTGATGGACTTGCCGACCTCGCTGAGCTGAAGCTTGAGCGAGGGCTTGGCGGGATCGGTCAGCAGGCCGCGGAAGTACTCGACGTTCGAGCCGAGGATGAGGTAGACCTTGCCGGCGCGATCGAGCCGCTCGGCGGTGCCGTCGCCGTCGGTGTCGACCAGCGGCGAGGCGCCGGGCGCCGAGACGAGGAGGTCCTTCCGGCCGTCGCCGTCGAAGTCGCCGGCGAAGCCGACGTTGAACCCGGCCAGGTCGCCCTTCGCCTCGCCTTGGATCACGAGGCCGAGGCGGTCGTTGACGAGGTCGGGCGTGTGGGCGGGATCCGCGGGATCGGGGTGGTTGACGTCCTCGATCCGGAAGCCGCCCGCCGGGCTCTGCAGGTTGTTTCGACCGAATAGGACGACGACCTCGCCGCGATCCTCGTCGAAGTGCTGGTTGCCCATCACGATATCGGGCCACCCGTCGCCGTTGAGGTCGAGCACGTCGCCGATATCGACCGGTCCCCGGTTCGCATCGACGTTGAGGGCGCGGCCGTTGTTGTTCATACCGGTGCCGACGACCTTGCCGAACCGCTCGCCCGCCCGCCCGCGGATCATGGCGCCGAAGAGCCGATCGCCGTCAAAGCGGCCGAGCTCGATGTCTCGCAGGTCGCGGTCACCGTCGAGCAGCGTATCGCGGCGATAGATCAGGTAAACGGCGCCGCTGTCGTCGGCGGTAGGCGAACCGATCAGCCGGTTGAACGCCCCCGGAGCGCCGAGCACGATGTCGCCGAGGACGTCGCCGTTGAAGTCCGGCGTGCCTTTGATGTCATAGCCGACCTTCTCGTTGGCGCGGCGCGTCGTCCAATCGGTGCCGACGTTATCGATGAGATACGTCGGGAAGAACGGGAAGTCGTCGCCAGCCGGATACCAGAAACCGAGGGTGGGCGTCCCTCTGCCCCTGTCAGGGCCTGAACGCGAAACGATGTACTGGTACGGTCGCGGACCGGGGTTGCGATCGACCTGGGTGCCGGTGTTGCGGTCGGTGTAGCCGTACATCAGCGGCGTCGAGCCGATGCGATAGTTTCGCATGCCGATCTGGTACGCACGGCCCATCGTCGGGCGGATGGCCATCCGCGGGTCATCGTATTCCTGTGCGAGGAAGGGGGAGTAATCGGGCGCCCCGACGAGGAGGAAGTCGTCGACGAAGGACAGCCCCTGCGAGAACATGTCGCCCATGCCCTGGCCGAGGAGCCGCATGCCGAACTCGTTGGCGGACGGGGTGATGACGAAACCGGTGCTCTTGTAGACGCCCCAGAGCCCGCCCTGCGAGTCGAACGCCGGGCGTTTCCCGAGGCTGCCGTCCTCCTTGACGATGGCGGTATCGGGCAGGGAGTTGACGAGGTAGTTCTGCCAGTCGTCCAGGACCGGGCAGCGGCAGGGAGGCTCGGTGTCGACTGGCTGGTTCGCCCAAATCGGGAAGCCGGAGAAGTCCTCTGGGAACCGCGACTGGTCCTGCACGAGGGTATCGAAGAACCCGATGCCGTGGTCCTGCGCCGTCTCCGCGCAGTTATCCTCCGTAAACCCCGGGGCGCCCGGCGCGGCGCAGACCGTGATGCGTGTGAAGTCGTCGCAGTCGCTCGTGTGCGTATCGCAGTCGTCGCCGGTGAGGTTTGTGTTCCGATCGGTCTGATCCGCATTGGGCACGAACGGGCAGTTGTCGGAGATGTCCGGCAGGCCGTCGCAGTCGCTGTCGCCGAAGCCGGTAAAGCCGGCGCACGGAGCGGACGGATTCGACGGATTCGGGAAGCCGCCGATGGCGGGATCGTACCACGCGGGCAGGGGGATCCCTTCGCAGACATCGCCGACGTCGTTGCCGTCGGTGTCGGTCTGGTCGGGGTTGTAGACGAATGGGCAGTTGTCTCTCGCGTTGTCCCCGGCAAAGGGTGAACCGCCGTCGCCATCGATGTCGGCATCGCAGGCATCGCCGAAGCCGTCGGAGTCGGTGTCCGCCTGGTCGTCGTTGGGCACGCCGGGGCAGTTGTCGAATCGGTTGGGAACCAGATCGCCATCAAGGTCCGTGTCGCAGGCGTCGCCGTCGCCGTCGCCATCCAGATCGCTCTGGCCAAGGTTGTAGACGAACGGACAGTTGTCGGCGGCGTCCTCGACTTCGTCGCCGTCGGCGTCCTCGGGGATGGGCGCGTTGGGGCCGTTGGGGTCGCAGACGTCGCCGACGCCCGGCAAGTCGACGCGGATAAGGGTCGTGCCGTTCGGGTCGTTGGGGTCGGGCGCCTCGACGGTGGTATCCTCCTGCCCGGGGTTGAAGATGTTGGGGCAGTTGTCGTCGCAGTTGTCGCGCTGATTGTCCGTGCAGGGTTGGCGGGTGTCGGGGTTGCCGTCGGCATCGTCGGGAATGCCGTCGCCGTCGCTGTCGTCGGCCTTGCAGCCCCACTCGTTCACGTTGTCGGGCTGCGCCGTCAGGTCGCCGGGCGACTCAAACTGCTGCCCGACCTCGGAAAGATGAACGTATCGCGTGCCCTCGGCCCAACGGGCGGTGCGGTTCCAGAACTGCCGGAACTGGCTCGAGACCATCACGATCCCGCCGCGGAAGAAGTGCCTCGCCTTGCCCAGCGTGTGCGTCCGAAGAGACTCGCCCTTCGGGACGGAGAAGACGAGTTCGGGGGCCCCGTCGTTGTCCTGGTCGGGAACCGCGATGACGCCCGAGAGGCCGGCCCGCATGCCGCTGTTGAGGACGGCGTTCGGCTGCGGGAGCGGATAGGGCAGCGTCTCGATGCCGTGGAACACGAGGCCGGGCAGGGTGTTGGCCGGGAGCACGCCGGTCGCGTTGAGCTTGAACTGCTTGTTCTCCAGGTGCGTGCCGCCGTAGATGAGGTACCCCTCGCCGAAGCCGGCGCCGCCGATGTTGTCCATGTTCGGCTTGCCGAACTGCGAGACGATCACAAAGTCGCCGATGCCGTCGCCGTCGATGTCGGACACGGGCGCGAGG
>CAZTVU010000148.1:3277-5034 GCA_964617025.1 uncultured Planctomycetales bacterium
CCGGCCATGTCGTTGAAGTTGACGCCGTCAAAGACCGCGCCGCGGAGCTTGGGCGTGGTGATGTTGTTCACCCAGAACAGGCCCTGCTCCATGATGTAGACGCGACCGGGGGCGAACCGGGTCATCGGCAGGCCGCTGCCGGGCAGGCCGCTGTCGGGCGGCGGCGGGGTGTACGTCACGCGGACGAAGTAGAACGTGTCGGCCTTGAAGGGCTTTTCAACATCGGCGTCGGCCGTCGGGAAGCGGTAGACCGAGTCATACGGCTTGAGCGGGACGGCGGCCTTGGGGCGGATGTACAGGGAGGGGTCGTCCTCGGCGGCGTCGAGGATGCCGTTGCCGTTGAGGTCCTCGACGGCCACGATGTCCACCTCGCCGGGCGGGGTGAGGCCGCCGGTGTCGACGTCGTCAATGAACCACCGCACGCCGAAGGACGCGCCCTTGGCGATGTTCACCGAGGGCCAGGTGGGCGCCACAACGGTGAGCAGCTCGAGCGGCGGGGCGTTCTGCGGACGGACGAGGAAGCGCGCGGGCGCGTAGGCCGCGACGCGGTCGCTCGGCGTCTGGCCGATCGCCGCGCCGACGAAGTACAGACCCGGCTGCAGGTTCTCGCAGATGGCATTGAAAGTCGCGACGGCCGGCGTCGGCGTCTCGTCGTACACCAGGTTGCGGCCGTAGCAGGCGGTGTTGGTCTGGTAGACCTCGTCGCCGGTGCCGAAGATGCCGTCCTTGTCATAGACGAAACGCCGAGAGGGTCGATGCCGACGAAGGTCAGCTCAATGTCGCTGCCGGCCGGGGCGCTTGTCGGCTGGCTGGAGGGCCGGCTGGCCGGAACCGTGGTGACAACGTTTCGGGTCGGCCTTTCGATGGCGACGAACTTCGCCGTATTGGAGATCACGCGGAAGCGGCCGGGGGCGTACTCGACGGCGGCCGGCTCGGTGTCGCACGCGTACTTGACGCCGATGAGCCAGTATTTCGCCGTGGCCGGATCGGCGGAGGCAAGGGACTCGGGGATCGTCACGGCCATCATGGAAAGATCGGCCGGGACGTCCCGGGCGAGGATCTTGTCGTCGATGGTGCCGATCGGCCGGCCGGCCGGATCGACATCCTGATAGAAGATCGTGACCGTGGGGCAGGGATTCGCCCGGTTGATGAACCAGGTGACGTTGAGCGCGGTGTTCGCGAGGACGGTGGTGTCGGTCTCGGGGGCAAGGACCGTCAGGATGCCGAGCGGCGGCGCGCCGACGGCCCGCAGGAGCACGGCGCCCGGGGCATAGCCCGCGACGCGGGTGGCGGGATCGTTGCCCAGGCTGGCCCCGACGAAGTAGAGGCCGGGGGCCAGGCCGGCCGTCGGGATGACCGCAGCGGCATCGCCCTCGCCGAGGACCGGCGGGACGTTCGTCTCGTTGCCGTTGAAGACGCGGTCGCGGTCGTAGAAGACGTTGACCTGCGAATCGCCGGCGGGGTCGCTCGCGGAGAATCGCACATTGATGTCCGCGCCGACCGTCAGGACGGTGCTGCTGCCGGGCTCGGAGACCACGATGGACTTCCGGCCCTCGTCGGCGATGTGGAGCAGGCCGCCGGCATAGGCGGTCGTCGTCGGGCCGGATGTCGGTGCGTAGGTGGCGCCGATGCGGTACCATCCGGCCGCCATGCCGCCCGTGTTGAGCCACCAGTTGCTGCGCATCCCGGAGGCGAGAAGGCCGTTCAGCGTCACGCGATAGGCGTCGTAGAAGCTGTTGTCGGCGGCGGTGGCATCG
>CAZTVU010000148.1:5044-6725 GCA_964617025.1 uncultured Planctomycetales bacterium
GCCCTTCGGCGTGCCGGACGAGTTGGTCTCCTCGGCGAAGAATCGAACCTGCCCGCTGAGCGGATCGCTCTTCACGAACCACTTCACGCGAAGAAAGGTGCCCTTGGCGACCGTCGCGTCCGTCGCCGGCTCGAAGATCGTCAGAACCCCCGGTTCCGGGGCGTTGGCGGCGAGCACGAGGACCGCCCCCGGCGCATAGCCGGCCACGCGCGCCGTCGCCGTGCGCCCAATGCTGACACCCAGGAAGTACAGCCCCGGGGCTATGCCCGGCGGGGCGGGGGCCGGCGGCGGCGGGGCCGGCGGCTGGGTGACGAACGTCGCCGTCGTCGCCGATTCGGCCAGGTTCCCCGCGAACACCGTCTCGTTCCGGTTGAACTCCCGATCCGTGTCGTAGAACGCCTCCAGCGTCGACTCGCCCGACGGGTCGCTCCCCTCGAACACCATCGGAACATTCGTGCCCAAACGCACGACCACATTCTTCGGCGGCTGCGTCACCCGAATCGTCAGGCCCGTGTTCGACACAATCCGTACGCGGCCGGGGGCGTACGCCTTCAGCGTCTGGCCGTTCGCCGTGTATTCGATTGCCAGATAGAACGCGGTATTCAGCGGGAAGGCGGCTCCCTCAGTGCCGAACGTCGCGACGAAGTCGCTCGCCTTCGCCGCCGTACCCGGGATCAACTCGACGCGGCCGGACGGATCCGGACTGCCGTCGGAGGTCTTCACGCCCTCTCGGAAGAAGCGAATGGTTGAATCGGCCGGGATGTTCGTGCTGTTGATGAACCAGCGGACATCCAGTGGCACGCCCTGCGTCAGCGTGAGGTCCGTCTCCGGGCTTACCGCGACCAACGCGCCATCCGGCACGGGCGGCGCGCCCGCCGCGCGAACGAGCACGCGGCCCGGCGCAAAGCTGCTCAGGCGGGACACGTTATCCCGGCCGAGGCTTGCACCGATGAAGTACATGCCCGGCGCCCAGCCGGCCGTGGGCAGGATCGCGCCGGCGGCAGAGGGCTGGAGGTTCGTAACGATGTCGGTTTCGTTGCCGTTGAATCGGCCGTCCGTATCGCGGAAGACGTTCACGGTCGAAGCCCCGGCGGGGTCATTGGCGACGAAAGCGACCCGGATGTCGGTGCCGACGGTGATGACGGCGTCGCGGGAGGGCTCAAGCACTTCGACGAAGAACGATCCGCCGGTAATGATCCGGATGCGGCCGGGCGAGAAGGCGACGACGTCGGGCTGGCCGGGCCGCCGGTAGACCGCCTTGACGACATAGCGGCCCGTGGCCAGCGAGCCGGTCTCCAGCGTCGCGATGGAGGCGTACGGGTCGAGGCCGGACTTCGACAGCACGGGATCGCCCTGCGGAGCACCGGCGTCGTTCACGGGCTGCCAGTAGATGAACAGGGAGCTTCCGGCGACGGGTGCGTCGTTGACGAACCAGGTCGTCACCACCGGATTGCCTTGGGTGACGACGGCGTCGGAGCCGGGGGCCAGGACGGTGAGGACGCCCGGGACGGGCGCGCCGGGCGCCAGCAGGAGCAGGCGGCCGCGTGCATAGTTCCAGCGTGCCGGAGCATCCCAGCCGATTGAGGCGCCGATGAAATAGAGCCCCGGGGCCTGGCCGGCCGTCGGGAGCAGCGCGCTGGTAACCGAGGGGGCCAGGCCGGTGGCCAGATTAACGTGGTTA
>CAZTVU010000148.1:6742-12641 GCA_964617025.1 uncultured Planctomycetales bacterium
CGATGTCGGGGTCGAGGAAGGCGCTGACCGTGGCGCCGCCGACGGGCGCGCCGGCGGCCAGGCCGATCTGAACCACGTCGCCGACGGTGGCCAGGGTGTTCCGGGTGGGCTTCGTGACATCCACAAACGCGGCACCGGAGCCGACGACGCGGACGAAGCCGACGGCATAGGCGATGGCGGTCGCCCCCTGCGTCGGGGTGTAGGTTCCCTTGATCCGGTAGGCCTTCTCGGGGGTGAGCCCGGCGGTGCTCAGCCAGGCGAGGCAGTCTCGCGGGGCGATCTCGCCGCCGGCGGATTGCAGGGGCAGCGAGGAGCCCGGAACCGGCTGCCCATACGAGTCAAGCTCCTCGGCGGTGAACTCCATCGTTCCGGCCGGCGAGCCGACGTTGACGAACCATTTCACGAACAGCGGCGTGCCCAGCGGCAGCGTCCGATCCTCGGCCGGTTCAAGCATCGTCAGGCGATCGGGCGCCGGGGCGCCGAAGGCCTGGACCAGGAGAACGCCCGGGGCGTATTGGGCGATGCGGTCGGTGTTGGTGCGGCCGATGCTTGCACCGACGAAGTAGAGGCCGGGCGTCAGGGCACGCGTGCTGACGCCCTGCGAGCCGACGCCCTCGGGCAGGCCGGCGGCGGCGGCGATCTCGTTTCCGTCGAACGTGCGATTGGGGTCGAAGAACAGGTCGATGGTGGAATCACCGGTCGGGTCCTGCCCCTCAAAGTCTACGGTCACGGTATCGCCGACGGTGACGACCTGGTTCTGCGCCGGCGCGGTCACTTCGAGGAATCGTTCGCTGTTGGAGAGGATGCGAACGCGGCCGAGCGAGTAGGCGGTGACGGGCTCCTCGGGCGGCGTTCCGCCCGGGGCGTAGGTCACGCCGATGATGTAGTCACCCAGCGGGAAGGCGCTGGTGGAGACCTTGGTTACGGATTGTCTCGGGTTCAGCCCGGTGGCGATGTCCTGTCGGAAGGCGGATCCCTTTCGGTTGCCGGTGGCCCGGTCGATCTCCTCGCGGAAGATGGTGATCGTGCCGGGCGGGTCGGCGCGGTTCACGAACCACTTCACATCCAGCAGCGCCCCCTGCGGAATCGACAGGTCGGTCGCCGGTGCGACGACGGTGAGCACGCCCACGGCGGGCGCGTCCGTCGCCAGCACGAGGACGACGCCGGGGGCATACGCGGCCGTGCGCGTGCCGGCGCCCTGTCCGATGCTGGCGCCGACGAAGTACAGGCCCGGGTTCAAGAAAAACGTGGACAATTGCGTCGAGTACCGCTGCTGCGACAGGCCGGTCACCAGGTCCTGCTCATCATTCGTGCCGAAAACGCCGTCCCCATCGACGAACAGATTGACCGTGGCGGCGCCGGTGGGCTCGCGGCCCTCGAACTCGACCGGGAACGTTCCGCCCACGCGAACGACCGTGTTCTGGGCGGGCTTGAACACGCGGATGTCAGGCAGCGTGGAAATGGTGATCGACCCGTCGGCGACGGCATCCGCCGAAGTAAAGGGGGCATTGTTGGACGGTTCGAAGTGGCCGCGGATCAGGTAGACGCCGGGCGGGAGGTTTGACTCGGCGTTGAAAACGGACTTCGTGTCGGAGGGCAGACGGGTGTCGAACTTGGTCCAGTCGCCGTCGGGCTGACTGTCCTTGTTGTTGTCCGTTGCGTAGTACAGGGTGATGGTCCCCACGGCGAGCGTGTCGCTGAGCGCGAACTCGATCGTGTACTTTCCGCCGAGGCCGATTTCCACGGCGCCCTTGGGCGTCTTGATGGCGAGCGTCACCGTCTTGATTTCGCCGATCGGCGGGGGCGGCGGGTTCACCGTCCCCGAGCGGACGAGCATCTTGCCCGGGGCATAGGCGACGAGACGTGCGCCGCCGGGACGGCCGACGGAGCCGCCGATGGTGTACGGCGTCGTGCTCGCATCAAGATCGACCGTCCACGTGTATGCCTGGTCGGTCACGGGCAGGCCGGTGACGATGGTCTTGACGATGCCGTTGCCGGCGACGGCGTCCCGATCGGCGAAGAGGTCCACGGTGGCCTTGCCCTGGGTGTCGCGGGCGCGGAACCGGATCACGTACGTGGAATTGCGGTCGACCGTGATGCCGGAGGCGGGCTCGATCATCTCAATAGACAGCCCGGTCAGGTCCGCCGCCGAGGGCCCGGCGGGCCCGGCGACCTGAACCTGCCCCTGCGCATAGCTTGCGGCCAGCAACTGTCCGGCGCTCTTGACGGCGGCACCGACGAAGTACGTGCCGTCGGCGACGCCGGTGGTCTTCCACTCGGCCGACCGCGCGGTGGCGGCCAGGTTCTGGGCGATGTAGCTCACGCCGTTGGCGAAGGTCCGGTCCGTGTCGAAGAAGACGTCGACCGTTGCGTTGGCGGCATTGGACGCCGCGAACGACACGACGACGGAGTCGCCGGCCGTCACGGGGATCGAGGCGGTGGGCGAAGTCACCTGGATCGAGACCGCGCTGAGGGTAATCGGGCCGGTGAACTTGAGGTCGCCGTTGTTGGCATTGTCGGTGACGGCCGCACCGATGAAGTACTGGCCGGCGGGCAGGGCGGAGGTGTTCCACAGGCGGCTCACAACGGACGAGCCCGTCTTGCTCAGACGCTCGATGGTGGTCTCGTTGCCGTCGCGAAGGGCCTTCTTGTTGAAGAACAGCTCATACGTGAAGCTGCTTTCGGGATCCTGCGCGTCGAAGGTGATGGTGATGACATCGCCGACGGCGTAGGTTCCGCCGGGAGCGGGCGAGGAGAAGAGGATGCTCGGCCCCCTGTTGACGGGGGCCGCCGTGTTGTTTGAGGTATCCGTCGAGCCGATCTGATTGGAGGGCGTCCCGGTATCGGTCGTCTGGTCCGACGTCTGATCCAACTCGGGCGGCGACATGAAGCAGCTCTGCCCCGTTGCCACCGGGAAAAGCGCCACCAAACCGAGCACCGCCCACGTCCTGAACCGCATGCACGAAAACCGCGACATACTCACTACCTCCAGGGTCTCCCTGTGCCCTCCGCAGAGATCGCCATCAGCGAACCTCTCGTGTCGTCCCCGGCCGATGGATGCCTTCTAATCAAGCGAAATCGCCATTTCCGCCCGGTCCCCGGGCGTCTTGAGCATTCCTCGGGCATGCACCCGGTCGCCGCAAGGCGACCGCACGCCCGGTGCTCCCGCGTGGCCTCCGTGCCCAACGCGTCGTGGCCTGTCCCACCCGCACTCGCCGCCGGCGGCGGGCCGGCGCGGCGGCCGGCAGCTCACGGCTTGATGCCGCCGTAAATCAGGTAGGCCTCCCCGGCGTGCGTCTTCCCGTTCGGACTCGCGAGGATCGATCCGAGGAGGACATCCGCCTTTCCGTCGCCGTCCACATCGCCCGCGGAGGAAAGGCCCCGAGATCGGACGCCGAGCCCGATGGTCCCGTACCCTCCGCCCAGGTTGTCGTTCGCGGCCCGCCCGACGAAGACAAGGCCCTTCAGATCGGGTGTGCCGATCCTGCTCAGGCTGATCACGCCGAGCAGATCGTTGGACCCGTACACGAGGTAGACCATGCCCGCGGCGGTCATGTCGTCCGGCTGGCCGTCGTTGTTAAGGTCGTCGGCGACGCCGTTACCGTCGTAGTCGAGGCCGATCTGCGTAGCGCCGTTGGCGTCGAGGAGCGTCGGGCTCGCCGCCGGGGCCGAGATCAACAGATCGTCCCGGCCGTCGCCGTCCACGTCGCCCGCGCTCGACACGTTGAACCCGGCCAGGTCGCCCGGGCGGGCACCCTCGATCAGAGCCGCGTAGCCGTTGGCGACCATGTCGTTGATGGTGAAGCCGCCCTCCGGGCTCACGAGGTTCTGCCGCCCGAAGACGACGAGCGCCGCGCCGCGGCCGCCCTGATAGTTCGGCATGCCGATGATCACGTCGGGGCGGCCGTCCTTGTTGAAATCACCCCCGCCCGAGAAGACCTCGCCCAGGCGGTAATTCGCCTCGCCGCGGATTAACACGCCGTCAAGCCGCTCGGTGTCCGTGGGGCTGAGGGCCATCTTCTCCAGCAGGTAGTTGCCTTCCAGATCGAGCATCCGGCGGAACACGATGTAAACCGACCCGCGAGCGTTCGGCCCTTCCTCCGGTGCGCCGACGACGACATCCATCAGGCCGTCCTCGTTGAAGTCGGGGATGCCCTGGACGTTGGAGATCCGCGTGTTGGCCTGGGGGCCGACGATGGAGAAGGGCCTGGTGATCAGATCTCCGGCCGTGCCGACCGGCGGGGTGATGCCCGTGAAGTAGCCGCCGGTGCGAATGATGTACTGATGCGGCCGCGAGATCGAGATCGGGCGGGTGTCGCTTCGGTTCCAGTAATTGGCGGCGGCAAGCTGATACACGATGCCGGAGTAGGGTCGGTCGGTGCCGACCTCGGGAATCTCAAGGGCGTTGGCCGTCTGGTTCGGCGCGGCGATCAGCAGGAAATGCCGTCCCGAGTTGGCGCGGATGGCGGAGACCGAGAGGCCGAACATCGAGTCGGGCACGGATCCGTCCTCGAGCGATTGCCCGAGGATGCGGCAGCCATAGGGTTCGAGGGAGGGATCGCCGGTGATGAGACCCGTTATGAGGGGCACGTCGGTGTAAATCGGACAGAACATGCGCGGCGAAGCCAGGGGCGGATCCACGGTCGGCGGCTGGGTGAATCCCTTGCGCCAGGCGCCGTAGTCGAAGGCATCGCACTTGTTGTCGCTGTTCGTGTCCCGGAAGGCCTGCCCGTAGCAGGGTTCACCGACGCAGGTGATGTCGGAATTGCAGGTGGGGTTGCACTCGCTCATGTCGAACACCTGCCCGACTTCCTGGAGGCGGATGACGCGGTTTCCGTCCCGGTTGACCGCCGACCGCGTGTGGAGCAGCGAGTTCTCGCCGGCGACGATGACGATGCCGCCGCGGAGGAACTGCTGGTCGTCCTCCAGGTCGCCCTCGTAGCTCAGGCTGCCCGGCTGAAAGGCCAGCGACAGACTGTCGACCTTTGGCAGGCCGAACACCAGCTCGTCCCGATTGTCCCCGTCCATGTCCGGCGCCACGCACATCGAGGAAATGCCCGAGCACGTCGCCGAGCCTGGAATCGTCGTGACGCCCGAGAACACGACGCCCTGATCGATCCCATCCGTGGCCGTGGACGTCGGAGTAGACCCGGCGGTCGTCCCGCCGGCGGGCCCCGGCTTGTTGCCCGTACGGTTGCGGTCGAAGGTGCCCGAGAGGCGGGCCTTCTTGTTGCCGTAGATCAGGTAGGCCTCGCCGTATCCCACGCCGCCGGGATTGATCAGCCCCGGCTTGGCATACTGGGCGATCACGACGAAATCGGCGACGCCGTCCCCGTCGAGGTCGCCGACGGGGAAGAAGCCGCTCCCGGCGTAATCCTGAAAGTTGAAGCCGCGAAGCGTGGCGCCGGGAAGACTGGCGGTGCCCGCGTGGCCGACCCACAGGTAGCGCGAGCGAATGATCACGCGCCCCGCCGACGTCGAGCTGGCCGTGGTCCCGCCGGTGGGTCTCAGTTCGGCCTTGATGTAAAACCGCCCCGTCACCCCGCTCGTATCCCAGTTGAACTGGCCCAGCTCCGGGTTGAGGTTTTCGACGATCAGGACGGGGTTGCCGTCCGGCTTGCGGTCGTTGTTGAGGTCCGCGTCGCGATACAGGGCGACCGTGGCCGCGCCCTGCTTGGCGCCCGTGAGCCACTTGATGGCGAAGACCTGGCCGTCGAATATGGAGGTGTCGGAGACCGGCGCCGTCACGGTGATCGATGTGGCGCTACCGCCTCCGCCGCCCCCTCCCCCGCCGCCGCCGCCACCGCCGCCCGTCGCACTGATAATCGTCACGCGCCCCGGGGCGCAGGCGAAGACCGGCGGCCCCCGCGCGGTGGCCCGAATGACGGCCCCGTCGTCG